>JAAESG010000198.1 GCA_024229615.1 Gammaproteobacteria bacterium
CAGAGATTCCTGCGGCACAGGGATGTGCCGCCATTTTTCGATCACACAAGTGATTGAAAAATGAAGAAAAACGTAAAATCGCATTTTGCGTTTTTCGTGCTCTGCTAAGTCAGGATGACTTATGCAGAGCTTCCTTAAGTCATTTACCCAATTTATACCTTGTCCCATTTGCTTGCCGTAGGGTAAGGCTTGGATATGACCCCGGATTCAGGTTTAAATCAGCTGGATGCACGATCTCGAGTTTTGCATCTGCGGACTTTACCAGGCAATCCTAGCCCACATTTCTCACCACCGTTCTACTGCGACGACGCTATGCCGCAGCCTGCCTGTATTTGGCTCGGTCAGAGCGCAAAATACAGGCAGGACACGACCTCTCGTCATCTCGCAACGAGTGGTGGTGAGAAATGCGGGCTAGCCGCACTTCGAGTCGCCGCAATTCAGGCAAGTCATGCAATTATCGAGGCTGACCACGGCGCGGGTCTGGCATTTCTTGCACAACTGCGCCGAACTGGGGTAATCATCGTTTGACTCGATCGCCTGGTCTTCGAATTCACGTTTTTTCGAATTCAGGAACGCCTGTTGGTGTTGATCGGGTACGTTCTTCTTTAACATACCAATGGCCACCATGTGTTGCTCGATCACATCGCCAATCTCGGCGACGATCGACGGTGTGTAGCGTCCACCTTTTTTGAAGTAGCCTCCTTGTGGATCGAACACGCTACGCAGCTCATCGATGAGGAATATCACATCGCCGCCCTTGCGAAACACCGCCGAGAGGATGAGCGTCAGCGCGATGATCCACTGGAAGTGTTCCATGTTCTTGGAGTTGATGAAAATCTCGAATGGCCGGCGCAGTTCGTGTTCGGTTCCCGGGTTCAGGATGATGTCGTTGATGGTGACATAGAGCGCATGCTCTGACAGCGGCGTTTTAATCTTGTAAGTCGTTCCCTGCAGCGACTCCGGGCGTGCCAGGTTTTCGTGCATGTGGATGACTTCAGCCTTACTCGATACATCTTCCTGTGCCGCTTCGTTTAAGCTCTGCTCTGCTACTTCAGACTTTAAGATTTTCTGTTCTATTTTGATGCTCATGACTGTCTCGTTGAAAAATTGAACGCCTAGGAGTCTGTCAGACTTAGGGGAAATCCACTCGCCTCGCTACGATTCCCTAAATCCGACAGGCGCCTAGAATTTACCGTAGTAACCTTCCTTGAGGGCTTCGTGCAGGTTGGCAGCGGTATGGGTCTCGCCATCGTAATCGATGCTTTCATCGCCCCTGGCCTCGACGCTGCTGCCATCCGCCAGGGTGAATCGATAGACCGTCGCGGCCAGGTCTTCATTCTTGACCAGTACGCCCTGGAAGGCGGCCGGGTTGTAACGGAAAGTCGTGCAACCCTTGAGATTTTTACGATAGGCGTCGAGATAAATGTCCTTGAAATCCTCAAACGGAAATTCGGTCGGCACGTTTGCGGTCTTGGATATCGATGAATCGATCCACTTTTGCGCGGCCGCCTGTACCCCGACATGCTGTTGTGGCGTGATCGCGTCAGCGTTAATAAAAAAATCCGGTAGCGTGCTCGATGTATTGCTGCACGCCGGCATCGCATGCGGGTCGACCCGTTCGCGATAGGCCAACAGCTCGTAAGAAAAGACATCGACTTTTTGTTTGCTTTTCTTACCGGTACGAATCACGTTGCGCGAGTAATGATGTGCAAAACTCGGCTCGATGCCGTTGCTGGCGTTGTTGGCGAGCGATAAGGCAATGGTGCCGGTTGGCGCGATCGAGCTGTGATGGGTAAAGCGCGCGCCCTGTTCAGCCAGTGCCGATACCAGTTCGGGTTCGATGGTGGCGAGCTGCTGCATGTAGCGGCTGTAGCGCGCATGTAAAACCTTGCCCTTGATCGGCATACCGACATCCCAGCCATCGGTACGCATTTCAGGGCGTTTGCGCAACAGTGCCTCGGTTACCGCGAATTCTTCTTCCATGATCGGGGCCGGTCCTTTTTCGCGTGACAAGTCCAGCGCCGTGCGCCAACCAGTGAGTGCGAGTTCACGGCTGACCTTTTCGGTAAATTCCAGTGAATCCTCTGAACCGTAGCTCATGCGCAGCATCGTCATGGCTGAACCCAGGCCCAGGAATCCCATGCCATGGCGTCGCTTACGCTCGATTTCGCGCTGTTGTTCGGGCAGGGGCAATCCGCCAATTTCAACCACGTTATCGAGCATGCGCGTAAATACCTCCACCACTTCGCGATACAGCGGCCAGTCAAACTCGGCCTGTGCGCTAAATGCATTTTTGACAAAGCGGGTCAGGTTGACCGAACCGAGCAGGCACGCACCGTATGCCGGCAAGCCCTGTTCGCCGCAGGGGTTGGTGGCACGAATGGTTTCGCAAAACCAGTTGTTGTTCATCTCGTTATAGCGATCGATGAGGATGAACCCCGGTTCTGCGAAGTCGTAAGTCGAGCGCATGATGCGATCCCACAAACCGCGTGCACTGATACGGCGATGCACGCGGCAGGCGACCTGTCCGGCGTCATTACTGAGATAATTCTGCGTGCTTGCCCAATCGCGCCAGATGACCTGATCGCTGTCATCCAGGTCGAGCCCATCGTGTTCGATCTCGGCTTGTGTCAACGGAAAGGCCAGCGTCCAGTCGCGATCCTCGATGACCGCCTGCATGAAGTCGTCGGTGATCAATAGCGACAGATTGAACTGACGCAGGCAACCATCCTCACGTTTGGCTTCGATAAAGTCGATGATGTCGGGGTGTCCGATATCGAAGGTTGCCATCTGGGCGCCACGGCGTCCGCCGGCGGACGAGATGGTAAAGCACATGCGGTCGAAGATATCCATGAAGGAAAGTGGGCCCGAGGTGTGTGCACCGGCACCCGAGACGTAGGCACCGCGTGGCCGCAGCGTGGAGAATTCATAACCGATGCCGGCCCCGGATTTCAGTGTAATGCCGGCTTCATGCAGCTTGCGCAGAATCCCGTCCATCGAGTCTTCGATGGTATCCGATACGGTGCAATTGATGGTCGATGTGGCGGGCTTGTGGGCCTGTGCACCGGCGTTCGAGATGATGCGTCCTGCCGGGATGGCGCCATGTTGCAAGGCCCAGAGAAAGCGCTGGTACCAGTGCTGGCGCAATTCAGGCGTTGCCTCGAGGTCTGCGAGTGCGTGCGCGACGCGTTGATAACTCTGCAGGACATCTTTGTCCACCGCTTTACCCTGGCGATCCTTGACCTGGTATTTTTGTTCCCAGATGTCCTGCGATGCAGCCTGCAGGGGTATTTCAGCGGGGTCATCTTTATGGTTATCTAATTGATTGGCGGAAATCATGCGCGGGGTTCTGTTTCGATTAAAAAAAGGAAACCTACCAGATAGGGTGTATCCCTGCTGGCCAGGTAACAGTATATAGTGGTGTAGTATCCGCCTTCCTCAGCCGTTCGTAGTTGACTTAAATCAAAACCGGGTAGCTGAATGGTCTGAATCACAGCTCGAGCCGCCAATTTACAGGGTGATGTTGGAGATCTGCAAGAACCGGTTTTAAGCCTCCGCTCATGAAGCATTTGCAATGCCTCAAAAGATTCTTTTTAGGGTCAGTCAGGCTGGTTTGCTTAAAAACGGGCCATCCGCTAGTATCGTTTGCCCCGGTCAGGACTCGCTTGAGTACGTGACTGATAAAATAACAATATTCGAAATATTCATAATAAAAGTCCAGGAGGATGGCATGTTTAGAAAAATAAGTCTGTTCACTATGAGCGCGGCCCTGTTGTTAAGCCTGGGTCTGTCCGCGCACGCGGCCGAGTCTATGGTTCTGAAGCGGATCAAGGAGCGCGGCTCAATCAACATGGGTCACAGGGAATCTTCTGTGCCTTTTTCCTACATCGGCAACGATGGTAAACCCCAGGGGTACTCCGTTGACCTGTGCATGAAGTTTATCGATGCGGTTAAAGCCGAAATCGAAATGCCTGATCTGAAAGTCAACCTGGTGCCGGTGACGTCACAAACCCGTATCGCATTGATGGCCAATGGTACCATCGATCTCGAGTGCGGTTCGACCACCAATAACCTGACTCGCCAGAAGCAGGTCGATTACCTGTCGACTACGTTCATTACCGGCACCAAGATTGCTTCCAAGAAGGGCTCCGGTATTACTGAAATTGAAGACCTGGAAGGCAAAACCGTTGCGCTTTCTCTTGGCACCACCAATGAAAAAGCCATTAAACGGGTTGCCAAGGCGAACGGTATCAACGTCAAAACCCTGATGGTAAAAGATCATCCGCAGGGATGGCTGGCCGTTGAATCGGGTCGGGCCGATGCCTACGCGTCCGATGATGTACTGCTGTATGGTCTCATCTCGAAGTCGAAGAATCCGGATAAATTCCAGGTAACCGGTCGTTTCCTGAGTTTTGACCCCTACGGCATCATGGTTCCCCAGAACGATTCGCTTTACCGTCGAATTGGTACTGTCACCCTTGCCGATTTGATGCGCTCCGGTGAAGCCAAGAAAATTTATGACAAGTGGTTTAACCCTGGGCCCACCAATATCAACATGCCGATGAGTGCCACACTGAAAACCGCATTTGAAATTCAGGCGCTGCCTCACTAACACGACAATCCTTGTCAAGGTATTGAGTCGAACAGCATCATGTTTGGCTCAATACCCTTGTTGAGCCGGGACAGGCATGAATTATAACTGGGACTGGGGCGTACTGATCCGCGAGCCATATTTCGAATGGCTGGTTTCCGGATTTCTGTGGACGATTTCGGTATCAGTTGCGGCCTGGATACTGGCTTTCTCGCTGGGATCGGTAGTCGGTATCGCGCGCACCACCAATAGCAAGCTGTTGCGCGGCATTGGCACCTGCTATGTGGAAACCTTTCGCAATATTCCACTGCTGGTACAAATGTTTCTGTGGTATTTCGTGTTCCCCGAGCTGTTACCGGAGGATGCCGGTATGTGGGTTAAACGCGAATTGCCGATGCCCGAATTCACCACGGCGGTAGTCTGCCTGGGGCTCTATACGGCGTCGCGTGTCGCCGAACAGGTTCGTGCCGGCATCGAGGCCATCGGCCAGGGGCAACGCAACGCGGGCCTGGCAATGGGTCTGACACCTGCCCAGGTTTATCGTTATGTTTTGCTGCCGGTCAGCTATCGGATTATTGTTCCACCGCTAACCAGCGAATTCCTGACCATCTTCAAGAATTCCTCGCTTGCGCTCACAATCGGAGTGCTCGAAACTACCGCCCAGGCGCGCCAGATAGAGGAATATACCTTTCAGGGATTCGAAGCTTTCACCGCGGCCACCCTGTTATATATCATCGTGACGTCGACCGTCATGCTGTTGATGAAACTGATCGAAGGCCGCCTGCGTATTCCGGGTATGATTTCTCTGGGAGCCAAGTAACGTGTTTGGTGAATTCGACACCAGCGTAATATTTGATAATCTGCATTTTTTGCTCGAGGGCATGCAGACCACCTTGATACTGACCGTGATCGCGATCTGCGGAGGCCTGGTACTGGGAACCCTGCTTGCGCTTGCGCGCCTGGCACCATTCAAACCCCTGTCATTTATCGCCGGCAGTTACGTTAACTTCTTTCGCTCGATGCCGTTGATCCTGGTCATCTTCTGGTTCTACTTCCTGGTGCCGCATATCGTCGGCCGACCGGTCGGTGGTTTCTATTCGGTGCTGGTTGCATTCGTCATGTTCGAGGCGGCCTATTATTGCGAAATCATGCGCGCCGGCATTCAAAGTGTTCGCAAGGGCCAGATTTATGCCGGACAGGCACTCGGGCTCACTTATACGCAAAACATGCGATACGTGGTGCTTCCGCAAGCCTTCAGAAACATGGTGCCGATTCTGATGACCCAGGCCATCATCCTGTTTCAGGATACCTCGCTGGTGTACGTCGTCGGCGTCAAGGATTTTCTGGTCAGCGCGGACCTGGTTGCCAACCGTGAGAATCGAATTCTTGAAATGTTCACTACGGTGGCGCTGGTTTATTTTGTCATCTGTTTGTCAGGTTCGCTCCTGGTCAGACGGTTGCAGAGGAAGTTTGCTCAGTGATAGAACTCAAAAATGTCAGTAAATGGTACGATGAATTTCAAGTCCTCAACGATTGCAGCACGCAGGTCGCCAAGGGTGAGGTGGTCGTGGTCTGTGGTCCCTCGGGTTCCGGTAAATCAACCTTGATCAAGTGTGTGAACGGCCTCGAAGCCTTCCAGAAGGGCGAGATATATGTCGATGGCACTTCCGTCGGAGACGCCGGTACGAATCTGCCGCAATTGCGCTCGCATATCGGCATGGTGTTTCAGAACTTCGAATTGTTTCCGCATATTTCCGTGACCGAGAATATCAAGCTGGCACAATTGAAGGTGCTCGGGCGTAGCGACGATGAATCTCAACAGAATGCCGCACGCTTGCTGGAGCGCGTCGGTCTGTCCGACCAGGCGGATAAACACCCGGCACAACTCTCCGGCGGGCAACAGCAACGCGTTGCCATCGCGCGCGCGCTGGCGATGGATCCGGTCGCAATGCTGTTCGACGAGCCTACCTCGGCGCTCGATCCTGAAATGATCAACGAGGTACTCGACGTCATGGTCGAACTGGCCACAGATGGCATGACCATGATGGTTGTCACCCACGAAATGGGCTTTGCGCGGCGGGTCGCGGATCGGGTCATTTTCATGGACGAGGGGCGCATCGAGGAAGATTGCTCCAAAGAAGAGTTTTTTAATAGCGAGCGTGGCGAGCGTGCGCAGATCTTCCTGTCGAAGATCCTCGAACACTGAGTACGAACGGGATACGGACTCATGCCGCATTGGCTGCCGATTGATTCCGTATCGATTGAGCATGTCTGATTCGCATTCGATATCGCACAACTGTCCGATCCGCCGGGTCGGCACTGGTTCGGCGCATCATTTCTTCGGTTACTACAATAAGCACCCCTGGGACCATTCGGGACGTTACTTGCTCGCGCAACAGGTACCGATGTTCAGCGCAGACCTGACCGGCAAGGAGTGTGCTGCCGTGGGTTATTTTGATCTGCACGACCGGGATGAATTTCATATCATCGGAGAAACCACGGCGTGGAACTGGCAAATGGGTTGTCAATTGCAATGGTTGCCAGGCAAATCCGGGCACCAGCTTATTTACAATTCGCGCATCGATGCGGCGAATGCAAACAATCCTTACCCCGATTTCTGTGCCACGGTTTACGACTTCGATACACAAACTGCACGCCAGTTACCCTTACCGGTATACGTGGTTGCAGCGAGCAGCGAATGGGCACTATGTGTCGACTATTCACGCTTCCAGGTGACTCACCCGACTATTGGTTATGCGGCTAGCCTGGCGGAGCCTGAACTCGCCAATGCCCCCGAGGATGACGGCATTTATCGTATGGATATCGATAGCGGCGAGGCACGCTTAATTCTGAGTTTGCGCGATTTGAAAAAATATCGGCCGCTGAAATCGATGGACAGAGCGATACACTGGGTTACGCATCTCGAAATCAACCCGGCATCTTCGCGCTTTCTGTTTATTCATCGCTGGACCGAAAGGGTTGAAGATGAAACCTGTTTTCTGCACCGCCTGTTCAGCGCCAATCCCGATGGTAGCGACCTGCGCTTGCTCGAGTGCACCGATCACCCCCTGCCGCAGTTGCGCGATGACTTCGACCCTGCAGTGGTCGGTACCTTCGATTACGAAAAGTCCGAGTACCAGATCTCGCATCCGGCGTGGAAGAACGATCGGCAAATCATCGTCTGGGGCCCACATCAGGATGGCATTCACTACCACCTCTACGATGAGCCGAGTGGGGAGGTCGAGATCATCGGCGCGGACTGCCTGACAGAAAATGGGCATATGACGTATTCCGTCGATGGACGATGGCTGCTCTCGGATACCTACCCCGACAGCACTAGTAATGAACGCTTGTTGATACTCTATAACATCGAAAACGGGCAGCGTTACGATGTCGGCAGTTTTTACACCGATCCGAATCTCGGCAAACCGAATCGATGCGACTTGCATCCGCGCTGGAATCCCGATTCAAGCCAGGTTTGCATTGATTCTGTGCATGAGCATAGTCGTCAGATGTACCTGGTCGATGTCTCCGCGTTGACTAGCCCGCTATAAGAGAAGATCAGTGCCGTGGTCGATCGGTCTGCTGACATAACGCTGTCAGTAGAGTGTTGTTACAATGCCTCTAACCATCCCAGATCAGCGAGTAAATCATGACCGAATCACAGCAAAACCCGGGTTGCGTCTTACGCGCGCTGCATCAGCGCGAGGGTGCCTTCGTTATACCCAACCCATGGGATACCGGTACCGCGCGCATCCTGGCCTCGATGGGATTCGAAGCCCTCGCAACCACCAGCGCGGGTATGGCGTTTGCGCTGGGGGTCAAGGAAGGCGTTGTTGCGCGGGAGCAGGCTCTCGAGCATTGCCGAAGCATCGTGGCGGCGACGCCACTGCCGGTGTCTGCCGATCTGGAGAAAGGTTTTGGGGATTCTCCGGAGAGCGTGGCCGATTGTATTCTCGCTGCGGCACAAACCGGTCTCGCGGGTTGTTCGATCGAGGACCATACCAATCGCGTGGATGACCCCATTTTCGATTTCAATCTCGCAGTCGAACGCATCGCGGCTGCGGTCGAAGCCTGTCGCTCACTGTCGCATGACTTTGTTCTGACTGCGCGCTGCGAGAATTTTCTCTGGGGTCATCGCGACCTGGATGCCACTATCAGGCGATTGCAGGCTTTTGCCGAGGTAGGCGCAGACGTGGTCTATGCACCCGGTTTGCATGATCTTGAAACCATTCGTACCGTGTGTGCCGAGGTCGACAAACCCGTCAATGTGGTCATGGGCTTACCGGGCACGACATTCAGTGTTGATGAGTTGGCGCAGGTCGGTGTTAAAAGAATCAGTGTGGGTGCGGCACTGGCGCGGGCCGCATTCGGAGCGTTTGTGACGGCCGCCACCGAGATAAAGGAGCAGGGCAGTTTCAGCTTCTCCGACTCGGCAATCGGTTTTGCCGAAATGGAAGCCTTTTTCTGATTGAGCGTTTGCTTGTCAGATAGCCAGGGGGTTTTTCTGTCGCTTCATTGATCCAGGGCAGTCGGTTTTCTTTCCATCTGTCGAGCGCATGTTCTTCAAGGTGGCGCCGCTGCGTAATGTCGCGCTGACCGCACCCTTTTTTCATGACGGCCGGATCGCAACACTCGATGAAGCCTTCGACAGATGGCCAAGTTACAATTGAGCGAAGAGCTTAGCGATGAGCAGGTAAGCGATATTGCAAGCTTTCTGAAAACACTGATTGATAAAAACTGGGAGCAGTACCTCAAAAATGATTGAACCTGTTTCAAACAGGACGGCCTATTGATTATGTCACGGTGATGATAAATTAGATGTCACAAAAATACGCCCTACCGAGAAAACATGAAAGTAACTATCACTAGTGAAACCGCCGACAGCGTCTGGGGCGCAAATGCCATTCTTTCTACCGGCGCAGATGGATTCAACATTCATCTGATGTCGGTAGAAAACCGTTTAGGCACAATCCAGCAGGCGGCTCGTAAAATCAGCGCTCAAGGCGTGCTCGAAATTACCCTGACCGGGACGCAGTGGGATGTCGAGGCGCAATGGTCTTTTGCACTCGGTTACTTGAAGGCCAGGCAATGCGGCGAGATTTACTGGGCCGCAGAATCCTCTGCTGAAATCAGCGAGCTCGATCAGCGCCTGCAGATTCATAACTGGGTGCGTTCGATGATTCATACGACTCCGGAGCAGCAATCACCAATAAGGTTGGCCGAGGATACGGTCAAGTTTCTGCTGCAGTTTGCCGCCGATGCTATTAGCTACGAAATTATTAGTGGCGAGGAACTGGCCGAACAGGGTTGGGTCGGCGTCGATGGCGTCGGGCGTGGCAGCGATCGACCGCCTGCGATCCTGAGACTCGAGTATTGTCCCGACGAATGTCAGGGCGACCCCGTGGCCGCCGCACTGGTGGGAAAGGGATTGATTTACGACAGCGGCGGCTACAGTCTTAAAAAATCCGAACACATGTTCCTGATGAAATCCGATATGGGTGGTGCGGCAACGGTGGCCGGCGCCCTGGCCAGTGCCATCCAGGCGGGTCTGCGTAAACGCATCGTATTGATATTGTGTTGTGCGGAAAATCTGATCAGTGGTCATGCCTATAAAAACGGCGATATCCTGAGTTATAAAAACGGGGTATCGGTCGAGATCGCCAACACCGATGCCGAGGGTCGAGTCGTACTCGCCGATGGTTTGATCATGGCGGGAGAAACGGGTGCAGGCCTGGTGATCGATGCAGCGACCTTAACCGGTGCCGCTAAAATCGCCCTGGGGGGTGACTACAATGCTATTTTTGCCCTGGACCAGGGATTACAGGCTCGAGCAATGCAGTATGCGAGTCAGGTAAACGAACGGCACTGGTCGCTACCCCTGGAGAAATTCCATCGAGATAAGTTTCCGTCATTGTATGCCGATACCTGCAATAGCCGTCCACTCCCGGGTGGCGGGGCTGGTGGCGCCTCCAATGCGGCTGGATTTCTGTCGCGCTTTGCGCCAAATGATGGCAGGGGCTGGTTGCATTTTGATTTGGCCGGCTCTTTCTTCGCCGAGGACAACAGGTTGTTTGCGGGCGGCGCGACCGGCCTGGGTGTGCGTACCATCGCCAGAACTTTGCTTGAGGAGTTGTAACAAAACAACCGTCACGGAGGCTCCGGTTAGTTGCAGAGGGTCTATAGAGTAACGATATGGATCAGATCCCTGAACGATCATATGTAAGTCTTGATGATCCAGTCCGGATGCATCGCGCTGACGTTAAGATTGGTAAATAGGGATGCATCCCCTATAGTCTGGTTGATGTCTGTAAACTACTCGCGTTAAACAATCCCGTTCGCTGGAGGCTCTATGGAAATTTCGACTATTGTCGTGCTCGTTATCATTGGCGTCATCGTCATTTATGTCATATCGATATTTAACAAGCTGGTGGCGTTGGCCAATCGATTTAAAAACGCCTTTTCCCAGATCGAGGTGCAACTGAAACGTCGTTACGACCTGATTCCAAACCTGGTAGAAACCGCCAAGGGCTACATGCAACACGAACGTGAAACACTCGATGCGGTCATCAAGGCGCGAAATTCGGCTTCCGACAATCTGTCCGCCGCGCAACAGAACCCGGGTGACAACGCAAGCATGCAAAAGCTGGGGCAGGCCGAGGGTAATCTCGCCGGTGCGATGGGTCGTTTCAATCTGCTGGTCGAGGCTTATCCTGATCTGAAAGCCAATCAGAACATGATGCAACTCACCGAGGAGCTGACCAGCACGGAAAACAAGGTCGCGTTTGCACGCCAGGCGTTTAACGATCAGGTTATGGAATACAATATATTCAAACAATCCTTCCCGCAGAATATTCTGGCCGGCATGTTTGGGCATGCCGCCGACGCGAGTCTGCTCGAGTTCGAAGACAGTGCGGAAATTCAGGCCGCACCCAAGGTTTCGTTCTAGTTCGCTGGCTGAGCCCGACTCACCTTGAATTTTTTCGAAGCACAGGATAAAGCTCGAAGAAACACTTCCTGGCTGGTGCTGCTTTTTGTGTTCGCGGTCATTGGATTGGTCGTTCTGACAAATTTGTTTTTATTCGCTCTACTGGTTTATCTGAAAACAAATCAGGTCGTCGTTTCTGCAGACCTGCTCTACGACTACTATTCGTGGCAGGAATTTCTGTTTGTCGGTTTGTGCATTTGCCTGCTGATCTTCGCAGGTAGTCTGTATAAAACCATGTCGCTAACCGGGGGAGGCGCTGCGGTTGCGGAAATGCTCGGCGGGCACCTGGTCTCACAGGCGACTACCGATCTGCAACAACGTCAGTTACTAAACGTGGTTGAAGAGATGGCCATCGCGGCCGGCATGCCGGTGCCCAGGGTATATCTGATGGACGAAACCTCGATTAATGCTTTTGCCGCCGGGCGCACTCCGGCCAACGCGGTGATCGGTATTACCCGGGGGACGCTGACACGTTTGAATCGTGAGGAATTGCAGGGTGTGATAGCGCACGAATTCAGCCATATCGCAAACGGCGACATGCGCCTCAATATCCGCTTAATCGGCGTGCTGCACGGTATTCTGCTGATTGGCATGATCGGCTACTTCCTGTTTCGTTCGTTGCGGTTTGCCGGGAGGTCCCGCAGTAGCAAGGGAGGCGGCGGTGTGCTGGCGATTGCCGCGCTCGGTATAGGGCTCATGGTAATTGGTTACGCAGGCACATTTTTTGGTCAATGGATCAAGGCAGTTGTCAGTCGCCAGCGTGAATTTCTGGCCGACTCGTCAGCGGTTCAGTTTACGCGCAACAAGGACGGTATCGCCGGTGCGCTGAAGAAGATTGGCGGCGGTGCGGGCGTCGGTTCGACTATGGATTCTGCTCAGGCTCCGCAATATAGTCATGCTTATTTTGCCAATGGGATCAGTAGTTTCTGGCAGTCGCTGTTTGCGACCCATCCACCCCTGGAAGATCGTATCAGAAAAATTGAACCACGTTGGGACGGACAGTTTCTAGCATCGAGGGTCAGCGATACGGTGCCAGTCGAAGCTGCGGTGACGACCCCTTCCGATGCTTCCAAAGTAGCCGTGGCGGCGACGATATTAAGTTCGGCCGAACAGGCGATCAGTCAGATCGGAACCCTTAACGAAGAAAATATCGAGTATGTGCATCAACTCATCATAGCGATGCCGTTGCTGTTACGCGAGGCGGCCCAGGACGCCTATAGTGCGCGGGCACTGATTTATGCCGCCATGATTGGCATGCAGACCGACATGGCGCTGGCTTCGAAGGCGCTGGGGCATCATGCCGATCCGGATGTTCAAACCTTGACCCACAAGTTGCTACCCGAGTTGGAAAAACTGGACGCGAAATTCAAGCTGCCTCTACTGGAACTCGGCGTCAACGCCCTACGCGATTTGTCGCCTAATCAGTTTGTTCAATTCAAGATCACTGTTGAAGATATTATCCTTTCGGACCAATCGGTCAACCTGAACGAATGGATAGTGCAGCGACTGGTCATTCAACAACTGGATGAACATTTTGGTTTTCGCGTTCCGGCAAAGGCAAAATTCTCAACTCTTGATTCGCTCAAGGATGAAGTTGAAATTTTACTCTCCTTGATGGCCTATCTTGAACATAAGGATGATGCAGAGGCAGCCACGGCTTTTGATTCCGGCGCCAGGGAGGCCGGTATGAGCTTGCAGATGTTGCCCAGGAAAGGTCTCAAGCTCGAGTCGCTCAATAGTTCGCTAGACCGCTTGATGTCACTCAAGCCACTGGCGAAACCGCTTCTGTTGAGAGCCTGTGTCGCGATCATTTTGCAGGATGGGAAAACCACGACCCGTGGTATCGAGTTGGTACGTACTGTTTCAACCTGCCTGGATTGTCCGATGCCGCCCATGAGAGCTCCACAGTAATTCCAGGTGGGCCAGTTCGGGCCCGGGCAGTCAGACGCTAATGCAATTTCGCCCCTGGTTTTTGGCGCGGTATAGCGCGAGGTCGGCTGCCTTGATGACGGCTTCTGGCATTCTCCATTCGGCGTTGCGTTTGGCATAACCGATGCTGATTGTCACCGATAAAGATTTGTATTTAGGATCGTTTTTACCACGTCGTACGCGTGCCTGCTTCCCAGACGCCCTGGCAGTGCCGCGTTTGCCCTGTCTAACCACCATCTTGTAGCTCTCAATTGCTTTGCGTAGCGCTTCAAGATGGGCTGCTGTCTGTTCAGGCGACTTGCCCGTGAATACGATGGCGAATTCTTCACCGCCATAGCGAAATGGTTTGCCGCCACCACCGATACGCGCGATTTTGCAGGCGACCATTTTCAGCACTTCGTCGCCAGTATCGTGACCATGGGTGTCGTTGAATTTCTTGAAGTGATCGATGTCGAGCATGGCAATCGTATAGTGTCGCCCCAGGTTCAACAGGCTCTGGTTGAGCGCCCGTCGCGAGGGCAGGGCAGTCAGTTCGTCTCGATAGGCCATGTCATATGAATCGAGAATGATTGCCATTGCCACCATTAAAGCGCAGCTGGTTATCAGAAACGGTACGAAGGCGGCATGCGGGTAACCACTGGCGATGCCAAGCAGACCCAGCTGGCAACCGAAGAAAGTTGCCTGAATCGAACTGTTTCTGGCAATCGACAGGCTCATGTGAACCAGGTTGAAAAATAGTGCCGCGATCACGATAGGGTCTGGTAGCTGAACAAAAATCGATATCGAATCGGGTAAAGTGAGCAGGTCGCTGTTTAACAGTGATAGATATTCGCCCGGCGCCTTCAAACCGATATACCAGATGATGCAGGCTTGTATCGATAAGAAGCAGATGCGGACCAAGCCGTGAATCGAGATCAGGCTGCGATCCTTAAAAAAGCTGAAGATAAAACTGTTTGCGATCAGCGCCGCAAACAGCAAGTTTTCAGTGGCCGGCAATAATTGGCCTCTGAAAATAGTTTGCGACAGCCCCGCTAGTGCCAGAAAAACCAGTAGAAAACTGTAACGGCTGCGATTAAAGCGAATACTGAGCAACATCGCGATGGTGATACTGATCAGCGGCAGCGCTTCGGTCAGCAAAAGTTGCCACGCGGGTGACATCAGCGTGATCCGAGATATGCTCCACAGGGAGGCGCCCAACAGCAGCACCGGTGGCAGCAGTTTGGTGATACGGTTTGAAAAAAGATGATTCAAACTCGAGCCCTTTCATTGACTGCCGACACTCTATCGATTTTGCTCTGGATTCTCCAGTAGTTTTTAATGTTTTACATTAAGTTAGCGGGCTTTATGTTTGAAATTGCAAGTATTTTTAGGCTATTGGATGTTGTGATGGTTTTTGACGAGTTTTGTTTCAAGATAATCGTTGATCTGGGTCTTACCTTGAAGATCATCACCCCGGTGAGCCAGGTGTGTGCGGAAGGCCCGTTGTAAGACGTCCTCGCTTTTCACCCCCCGTGAGTACTTTTCGCAATTCACCGTTGCCGTCGAATAGCAGCAGGGTGACATGGTGTACCTCGTGACGCAGTTGTAATTGGCGCCCTCGCGGCGTGGTGATGTCGGCGTTGCTCGTTGTTCATTAGCAGCCGTCGGCCATGCGCGAGGCGTGACATCACTGTGCCGATTGGGCAATCGGTAGTTGCCGCGATATCCCGGTAGGAAAGATCGTTGACGAGGAATAAGACAGATACCACGCGCACCTCCGGAGGTAGCGCCGAGAATGCATGTTGTATCGCGCTTGAGGAGTCACGATTTTGTATGCTCTCGACTGGAGATAACTCGGTACTTGCAACCAACTCAAAGACGTTGAGGCTGCCTTCAGTGGTGGCGTGGTAATCATTGGGGTCTACCGGTGATCGCAGCCTGCGGCGATATTGGTCACGGTAGGTATTAACCAGAATTTTTTTCAGCCAGGCCTTTAGTTTTATATCGTTGTCGGACTCGATAGACTCGAACGCGGCCAGTGCCTTGACACAGGTATCGTGGACCAGATCCTCGGCGTCGACCTGATTGCCGACGATCCCCCGCGCGATTCTAAACAGCGCGGGCAGCTGCTGTTCGACTTTTCTCTCGAAGCTTGCCCGCTGGTGTCGCTTGAGCAAGCTCATCGATAGAGTGAATCTACCCATGTTCTCCTCTGGCAGGCTGGAATGGGGCCGATCCTGCCGATGTGTTAGTGAATTCATATAGGATATAGACGCATAAGCCGGGCTTTTATTCTCCTGCGCACAATAATATTTCTAAAAAACGGCTCCGGTAATCGAAAAATCAGATGGTCTATGGCCGGCTACCTTTTTACAGCCGTCATCAGTCGGGTCGCCAGGGTCTTACGCCCGGGATTCAGGGCCAGCCGCAGAATCGTCGAGATCATATCGAAGCCCGCGAGCAAGATTCCACGCGGATTGCCGCTGATCTTGGACCTGCCGGTTCGTCGTTGGTAGTGAACCGGGACTTCGACCCATTTGAGTTGGCACTGAATCGCTCTGACCTGCATCTCCACGGTCCATCCGAATCGGCGGTCACGCAACCGCAGTTGCCGGAGCCTGTCGAACCGAATAGCACGAAAGGGTCCGAAATCGATGATCGTTTTTCCCCAGATCATTCGGATTAATCGGGCTACGAAATGGTTACCGTAAATCTGCGCCCGGGTCATCGAAGCCTTGTCTCGCCATTGTGGAATGCGGGTGCCAATCGCAAGATCGGCACCCATGACAATCTGCTCGAGCAGTAGTGGCATTTCGTCTAACTCGAGCGAGTCGTCAGCATCGACGAAAACTATGATGTCGGTGTGTTCAATCAAGGAAAGTGCTCGTGCACAGGCTGCGCCATAACCGATTTTCGCCTCGTAGATTGTCTCGGCACCGAGTCGGGTTGCAATCTGCGCGGTTGTGTCTTGCGAGGCATTATCACAAACGATAATCCGGTCAACCAGGCCACCGGCTGTCAGGCGGGTGATAACCCGACCTATAGCCGCGGCTTCGTCCCTGGCCGGAATTACCGCGCAGAGGTGGCGACCTTTATACATGGCCGGGCGAAGGAACAGGCTGTTGATATGGACCGGGTCGTCGATCCGGGAGCTGTCTTGACATCAGCAATAGCGCCGGCAGGTACTGAAACCAGACGATGAACTGATCGAAAATATGAGCCTCACCGCGAAAATCGAAGTGAAAGCGCAAAAAGTAAATCGGTAACAGGCTGGCCATCAGCAATAGTGCCGGATGCGGATACATGCTCAAAAATGGCAGCAACCAGAGGTAGTACCAGGGGAGTTGCACCGGGCTCAGCAGAAACAATAATGCGATGGTAATGGTGATTCGACGGATCAGAGTAGCGGCTTCGAGGTCGTTAGTGCGCACCAGGTAAATCACCAGTAGCGAAAGGGATAAAGCGACCAACAAGCGGGCGTACATCTCGGCGGGCACGACAAACAGGGAGAGTAAATTCACCAATTGGGGAAACAATGCCGTATTGCGTTGCCAGTGCTGGCTGAAGGCGAGCAGGCCCGAATGATCGGTAGTCGCCAGTAACAGCATCGGTAAGATTCCGATACCGGCAATGAGCAAAATTACTGCGACGGCGCCGAGCAATTGACGAGGCTGTCTGTACAGGCAGCGCAGTGCGAAGGGCAATAGCAACAGAGGCCAGAGCTTGATACTGGCCGCCAGTGTCAGCGCGCTACAGGCTGAAATCGGCCGACGCTCAAGCATCCACCAGAGCGCGGCCATCAGCAGCGGCAGGAGCAGTATATCCATGTGCAGTGAGTTGTAACTCAGGGTTACCAGCAGGGGGCTCCACCAGTAAAGGCAAATCCACAAGGGTGAGCGATCCAGCCGTTTGAGCATTTTAAATATCATCAGCAGTGTCGCGGAATCGGCTAGCAGCCACAGCAGACGCAGGCCGTCTGCTTGCCATGGATCGAACCAGTGGGCGAGCGCAAACAGGGCCTGTGCCAGCGGCGGGTAGATGCTGCTGAGCTCGCGGTAATTGATTCGATCAAAGACCGGACCGGCCTGTTTTGCGAGAAATGAAATTTCACTGCCAGGCACTTGTGCGGGTGGCAGTGCATACGGATTGAAACCGTTGGCAAGCACCGCACCATCCCACAGGTAGCGGTAGAAATCGATTTCAAGAATCGGATTTGAAGCGAACATCAGCAAGCGCAGCAACAGGCCGATTACGATGATCGTAATCAGCAAGTAGCGGGATGGCGGCAGGCGTGGTATCAACCAGGCCAGTGGAAGATAAATGAGGCCAGCGACCATAAACAGACCCACGTAAACCGCGATTGGGGCCCTGCTGAAATCGACGTCATAGTGAAAACGTTCTGCCAGCAGTGCGATCAGGTACTGAATTGCGAGCAGGGAAATTCCGATGGCAATGGCACAGCCTGTCGCAATAGACAGCGGCGTTTTGTCGGATTTAGCTGCCAAGTCTGCCGCGGACACGATTGACGGAATCGATTTTGCTGGCCGAGTTGATGCGCCAGTCGTAGTGATCATTGTCGATTTTCGTGATGTCTTTTA
>JAAESG010000199.1 GCA_024229615.1 Gammaproteobacteria bacterium
AATAATGTATTCTGTCAATTAAAAAAAGACAGAGCCAGCCTGCTCCCCCGAAGTAGCTACGAAGGCCGACAGCGAATCTACACTTCGAATTTCTGCAGTTCGCTTGTTATAAAATCGATAAAGCGTAGCGTCATCAATATTCAACATTCGATGTTGGGCGTTCGATGTTCGACGTTCAAAGCTTTTAGTCCGCCTGGAGGATCCAACTGTTTCGGCCAGGCGGATTTTCATACGTGTCAACCAAGCATCCGGTTTGACCGAAAATGAGAGGAACACTTTATGGCCATAATTGGTATGCGGGATATGTGCTGGGGATTCGGCGGCGCCCCGCTGCTTGAAAATATAACGCTTCAGATAGAAAAAGGCGAACGCGTATGCCTGATAGGTCGCAACGGCGCGGGAAAGTCTACCATGCTGAAGCTTTTCAGTGCTGAGCTTATTCCCGACAGCGGCACTGTCTGGCGTCAGCAAGGCATCACCGTTGCCACCCTGAAGCAGGATGTCCCGCCGGGATTCAGCGGCACGATCTTCGAGGTGGTTGCCGCAGGCCTCGGAGAAACGGGTAAGGCGCTGGCCGAACACCACCGGATCACCAGATATTCAGAAGCCGATATCACAACTGAACAGGCAAAAAGACGGGAGGAACTACAGCATTTGCTCGATTCCGGCGGTGGATGGGCGCTCTTAAATCAGATCGAAAACGTACTGTCGCGAACCGGGCTGAATCCTGAGGATATGTTCACCGGTCTTTCAGCGGGCATGAAACGGCGTACGCTATTTGCACGCGCGCTTGTCCGCAACCCCGACATTCTCCTGTTGGATGAACCCACCAACCATCTGGATATCGATACCAT
>JAAESG010000200.1 GCA_024229615.1 Gammaproteobacteria bacterium
AAATCGAAATGGTTGGTCTGGATATCAACCACGAAACCTTGCGTGCCATGGAAGCGGAAGATGTTGCGCGAGCGATACGTCAAGAAGCTGGTTAACGGCTCCTGATATTCATTATTTCGATTACTGACACATTAGGAGAAAATACTATGTCTACTGGATTAGTTGATAACTGGCTTAACCTCGATACATTCGGTGCGATCTATCCCTTCGTTGGAACGGAAGGCCTGCTGACAATTCTGGGATTGGTTTTCTGGTTTGGCTGGCACGTCTGGCAACACAAGAAGGAATCCGCCGAATTCGAGGCTGACCTCGAGAATATCAAAAAGCAGGGAGGTCCCGGAAAGATCCTCGATAAGGAAGCAAGCAGGGAAGTGAGCGATTCTGTAGGGGGTTAATTACCCTGCAGTAAGCTTCAGCTAGCATGTTGTAAGAAGACCCTCTCGACCCTGGTCGAGGGGGTTTTTCATTATTATGCTTGAGCGAGTTGTCGCCGGGTTAATAGATGCATATTCATGCTGTTTCGAACGCAGGTAGGAGTTTGCGATGATAAAAAATGCACTCTCGGTGATGCCGGCTCGACCCGTCTTGTACATCGTGCCGGTGATCGTGGTTTTGGTGCTGTCCTTTTATTACTGGGACAAGTACTCGAGATGCACGAGTAATAAACAATTTCGCAGCTCGTTGAATGAATTACTGCATGCGGAGGATAGCGATGCATTATTTCGATTGTCGGATATCACCGGTTTCATGTGGGACAGGGTCAGGATCGTCACCAACTTCGAACCCGAGAGCAATACTGGTCATTGCCCCTTCGGCTGGAACTGGCCCACGGGTGACCGCGACAAGTTGATTGCTTCGGGTTTACTCACGGTCCTGATTTTTGTCGACAAGGGCACGATGGTCGAAGTGCTTGAATTAAGTGGCGATGAAGTCGCCTTTCATGGTGCAGATGCCAGTTTGAAGCCGCAGGCCGCTGTTTTCAGTATCGCTACAAACTCCGAGAATAGCGCTGGTGTCGCACTGACCCTGAGTAAATAATCTAACAGCATTGCCGGACTCTGGCGAGTGAGGGGACAGTCTCGAACCCGGCATGGATATTGAGAGCAGATTCCAGCGAATGGATAAATTAGGTGTCGTATTACTGATATTTCACCGCAGGGTGCGGCATAGCATCGTCGCAGTAGAAGGGTGGTGAGAAATGCGGGTTAATTGTAAAATGGGCTGATTCGAGCTGGTCTGCCGGAAACGGGGGAAGCGGCTCAACGGCTAAACACTTTGTTGGGAGTAAAAAAATGGCGAAGATAATTGACGGCAAGGCATTTTCAGCGAACCTGCGCGGGGAAATTGCGCGCAAGGTAGCACTTTTAAAACAGGCGCACTCGATAACACCCGGTCTAGCCGTGGTGCTGGTCGGTGAAGATCCGGCCAGCCAGGTTTACGTGCGCAGCAAGGGCAAGCAAACCGCCGAAGCTGGCATGAACTCCTACGAGCATAAACTCGACGCCGGCACCAGCCAACAAGATTTGCTCGCATTGATCGATCAACTCAACAATGATCCGGATGTACACGGCATCCTGGTGCAGCTCCCCTTGCCTGATCATATCGACGAAGAGGCGGTGATCAATTCGATCTCGGTGGACAAGGATGTCGATGGATTCCATCTTTCCAATGTTGGCCGACTTTCAATAGGTGCGGAGGGCATCGTGCCCTGTACACCGCTGGGGTCGTTGATGATGCTCAAGGATCACCTGGGCGATTTATCCGGCTTAAAGGCGATCATCGTGGGCCGTTCCAATATTGTGGGTAAACCGATGGCTGCATTGCTGTTGAAAGAGAGCTGTACGGTTACAATTGCACATTCACGAACCCGCGATCTACCCGCCGAATGTCGGCAGGCCGATATCGTCGTGGCGGCCGTAGGACGCCCCGAGATGGTCAAGGGTGACTGGATCAAAGCGGGCGCAACCGTCATCGATGTGGGCATTAACCGTATCGAGAAAGAAGATGGCACCACACGATTGGTAGGCGACGTCGCGTTCGACGGTGCGGCCGAGGTGGCTGGTGCGATAACACCGGTTCCGGGCGGAGTAGGGCCGATGACGATCGCCTGTTTGTTGCATAACACCCTGCAACAAGCCTGTCGCCTCAACGATCTCGATGTGCCCGAGTAAAACCGGTGTGCAGAGGGTCGAGACTTGCCTGGCCGGTTAAAGATGATCGATTCGTTGCGTATCTGACCGAAGTTTGCCGGTTGTGTCCCTGATCTTACGACGTAGTCTGATATTTATCACCCTGTTGACGCTGGGGCTGGTGTTGTATGCGGTGTGGTATGGCATCAAGGCGGATCGTTACGAAGAGACTGCCGTTCCTTACCTGGAAAAGGTCATGCCCAAATTGACCAGTTGGCAATATGAGCAGTTGGAGCCCCTGTTATCGCCCAGTGCACGAGTCGATTTTGAAAATGTAGAATTGCAGGCTGCCTATCGGTCATTCAGCCAGCTCGGCCAGTTTCAGTCGATGGATAGACCCCGTTACGCGGCGAGTCGAAATGACAGCAGCAAGCAGTTAGGGGAGGTCGAGATAATAGACTACCAGGTGGCTTTACAGTTTGATTCCGGCCCGGCAATGATCAAGATAAAACTTATTGCCGACGGCACTTCATACTACGTCCATCACTTCGGTTTTCACTCGGAAATTTTCTCCTCACAGACGACTATCGATTGAACACGTTCTTTTTCGTGTAGCGGGATTTACCGGATACCGACTGGCAATCCTGATGACGTGGTATGAGGAACCGAGCATTCAGGTCCTGTCCGCTGGCCTCGCTGTCCTGCGGCTTGAATCATTATGTCGAGCGCTCTGACCGAGCCAAATGCAGGCAGGGTGCGGCATAGCGTCGTCACAGTAGAAGGGTGGTGAGAAATGCGGGCTAGATAGCGTGAAGTCGCTCTCTCTTCGGGTCTACGAAGGGGATAGGTGCTGCGGTGGCCCGACATTGTATGCCAGGTCCCTTCAATTCAAGCACGGTTCCCTCGATGGCGGCGGACGGAACAAGGTGTACCAGGGCCAGGGATTTCCCGAGGCGCCGCGAATAGGCTGGAGTCGTGACGTGGCCTACGATCTGTCCATTGATGGAGAGTTTGGCGCCATGCTCGACGACATCGTCGTGATCCGCGACTATGCCGAAGAATTTTACTTTCTCTTTGCCTTCAAGTTCAAACACGGCCTGCTTGCCGCGAAAGTCGCCCTTGTCGCGTGACACCGCCCAGCCCATGTCGACCTCCCAGGGTGTATTTTGCTCAGTTGCCTCGGCCCCGTAGGCCATCAGCCCGCTTTCGATATGCACCATCTCCAATCCCCCGAAAGAAATCGGCCTGAGCCCGAAAGCCTGGCCCAGCTGCATGAGTTCCTGCCAGACTTCGACCACTACGTCAGCGCCCATGAAGAGTTCGTAGCCGCGTTCGCCGGAGTAACCCGTGCGCGAAACCATCATCTTCCGGCCGCCGAGCGTGGTGTGGAGCTGGTGGCAGAAAGGCAGACTGCGTAGATCAGCATTGGACAGTGTTTCCAGAAAATCGATTGAATTCGGTCCCTGTAGCGTAATGATATGCACGTTTTCATCGAGCTCGACGCTGAGGTCTCGATTGTGGGCATAATCCTGCAGGAGTTGGTAAGAGGGGCCGATGGCACTTGCCACCAGGAAGTGATCCTCGGCGACATGGAAGATAATGGCGTCGTCGCAAAAATGGCCGTCGTCCTTCAGAATGGGGCAGTAAGCCGACTGGCCAACCTTGATGCGGGTCATATCGCGTGTGACGAGATAGTCGGCGGCTGCCAGCGCATCTGGCCCGCGAAGCTGAATTTTCGTCAGTGCCGAAGTATCCCACATGCCCAGGTTTTCGCGTATTGCGTTGTGCTCGAGATGTGGGTCGTTGGGAAAGCTGAAGGCGACTGCCATATTGTTCCACTCACCCATCTCGGCGCCTAGTGCGCGCACAGTTGCGTCCAGTGCTGATGTCCGAGTTACCATGTCTGTTATTCCTCAGGTTATGCGATAGCAAGATGTGTTGGATTGGGTGTTGTTTTAAAAGCCTGTAAGACTAAACGAGCTTCCCGAGACTTGTAGAAAATCGGGTTCTATCGACTGTTTGTTCGAACTTGTAACTGACTAACCAGTCAGCTATTATCGATGCACGGTCATCCGGTGTCAATGATTTCACTGCCAGCCAGCCTCATTTACGCCATCGTGAATGGCGCAGTATAGTGCCAGCAAATATCTCAACACATGACCAATCTGAGGGGAATATCAAGATGAGTGTAGGCAAGACTATCGCATTTTTTCCGGAGGCCTGTTACGGGCCGGCACTGAACTCGGTCGGCATCGCCCAGGCCTGTGAAAAACTCGGACATAAGCCGGTTTTTCTGACCGATCCGGGACTTTCCGGGGTTTACTCGGGTTATGGTTTTGACGAGTATCCGGTCAATATGTCCGAGCCGATGGAAGCGGAAGCCATGGCGAAGTACTGGACCGATTTCATCGACGGTCATATTCCGAATTTTGCCAAGACACCCTACGAGCAGATCGATAATTATGTGAAGGAATGCTGGGAAAATATCGTCAATACCTCGGTGTGGGCGGAAAAGGACCTGCCGGCCATTCTCGACAAGGTCAAACCCGATCTGATCTGTGTCGACAATGTCATCCTGTTTCCCGCCTGCAAACAGTACGGCGTGCCCTGGGTGCGAATTATTTCCTGCAGCGAGAACGAGATTACCGACCCGGACATTCCACCACACCTGTCTGGCTGTGGGGAGAACGACCACGAATGCCATAAGGCCTACCTCGAGCGCTTCAACGAAGTGATTGCTCCAATTCACGCCGGGTTCAATGAATTCCTTAAGGAATGCGGCGAAGAACCCTACCCTCTGGGTGAATTCTTCGAATCTTCACCTTATCTGAACCTGCTGCTTTATCCCGAACCCGTCAAGTTCAAGCGGCGCAATCCGCTCGACCCGAAGCGCTTTCAATTTCTTGAAGGCTGCGTGCGTAAAGACGCTGCTTACGATATTCCCGATTTCGCTGCGCACAACGATGCACCGCTGATTTATCTCAGCTTTGGCAGCCTCGGTTGTGGCGACACCGATTTGTTGAATCGCATCATCGGCGAGCTGGGGAAATTGCCTTGTCGCGCGCTGGTAAACGTGGGTGATTATATGGATGCCTACAGCGATCTGCCGCCCAATGTGCAGGTGAAAGATTGGTTCCCGCAACCAACCCTGATTGCGCAGGTCGATCTGGTGATCCATCACGGCGGCAACAATACCTTCACCGAATGCCTTTATTTCGGCAAACCAGCGATCATCATGCCTTACGTCTGGGACGGTCACGATAACGCGACCCGGGTCGAGGAAACCGGTCATGGTTTCAAGATGCATCGATCTAATTGGCAGCCGGGCGAGTTGGCGACAAAGATCGAGGCTTGCCTGACGGATGAGGTCATGAAGGCCAAGATGGCGGCGACTTCTGCTCACATGCAACAGTTTAACGGTCCCGAAAAGGCCGCCGGTCTGCTCGACCAGCTGTTAAAGGAGCATGACTATGGTGCATGACGGTCTGGCGTCGTCTGCCCCGCATATTGCACCGGCAACGACCCTGGGTGAGCTCACCGACTGGGGTGATCAACCCGATATGATTGAGGGCCAGTCGCACTCCAGTGGATTGCTGCTGTGGATGAGTGAAGACAAGAGGTCTGAATCGGGATTATGGGTATGCACCCCCGGAACCTGGCGCCTCAGTCTGCCCGGTGATGAACTCTGCCATTTCATAGCCGGGTGTGCGACCTATACCAGCGATGAGGGCGAAGTAATCGAGGTGACTCCCGGCACCGTGGTGCATTTCCTGCAGGGCTGGAGTGGTCAATGTGTCGTCCACGAAACTCTGCGCAACGTATACATGCTGCGGTAATACAAATGAAAACACCGGTATTAAGAGATCCATGCGCTATTACCGAATTGGTGGACTGGGGTATTATCCCGACCATGATCGAGGGTGAATCGCATACCTCGGGCGTTATCCTGCACAAGGGTTCCAACGGCGAGTCGGAAACCGGCGTGTGGATTTGTACGCCGGGATACTGGGACTGTCATGTTACATCGGATGAGTTCTGTCATTTTCTGGAAGGGCGTTGTACCTATACGCATGAATCCGGTGATGTCATTGAAATCGTGCCGGATACGGCCGCGTTTTTCCCAAAGGACTGGAAGGGTACTTGCCGGGTCGAAGAAACCATTCGCAAGGTCTACATGATTCGATAGATGGGAGCGATTAAACTGGAAATCCCGTAACTGCATTTTGTTGTGCTTCGGGAAAGTTATTGGCAGGCGTAGCCATGGCATATATTAGTATTATTCGGGTTCAAAGAGTCGACCCTAGCATCCCGCCAGGGCATGCCCGGAATTCAGTAATATATTGCTGGATTGGAACGGGGAAATAATCCGTTAGAATCGGGGTGTTTACTTACAACGATAATTGAGGAGATATTATGGGAATCACACGAAGAAAATTTGTTCAGGCTACCGCGGCCGGCACGCTTGTTGCCGGTAGCGGTTTCTCGCCGCTTAGCTTTGCGGCAAGCCATAAAACCGTCAAGGTCGGCATGAATATCCCGATGACCGGTGACTATGCGCCCTGGGGTCTGCCCGGACTGTATGGCTGCCAGATCGTCGCCGATAACATCAATGCCACCGGCGGTGTCGACATTGGTGGGCAAAAACACAAGATCGAAATCGTCTCTTACGACCATGGCTATGATATTGAGAAAGCCGTTCAGGGTTACAAGAAGATGGTCTTGGAAGATGAGGCCAAAATGGTGATGATGTTGGGCGGAGCAACCGTTGGTGCGGTCATGCCGTGGGGAGAACGCAAAGACGTTTTCACGACGACACTGTTAAGCAGCGATATCACCCCGGATACTGAACACCTGGTGGCAACCTGCGAATCCCACCCGCTTTACGTGGTCACCGGTGTCGAATGGTTGGCGCGTAACTTTCCTGATGCCAAAAAAGCGGTAATCGTTACCAATAACGACGTGGAATACGGTTTGCAGGCAGCCGCTACCTACCAGGCTGCATTTGAGGTCGCCGGTATTAAAGTTGTCGATATGAACCTGCACGGTTTCGATGTCACCGATTTTGCGCCAATCGTCAGTTCGGTGCTGGCCAAAAATCCCGACATCTTCTGCATGGCAACTAGCTTTTATACTACGCCGTTGATGGAACAGTTGTTTCATCAGGGCTACAAGGGGAAAATCATTTCCACGACGCTGGATTACCACGAAGAAGTTATTGCCAAAACCAGCGAGGACTTCGTAAATGGCACGATTCACCAGTTCCCGTCGTTCGATGACCCGAAATTAAATGATAAGGGCATCAGTTTTCCCGACCCGGGCGGCTTTGATGCCGAGTACCGCAAGCGCCACCCGAATGACTGGTCTGCAGTATCCTGGGAGTATCCGGCGATCATGCTGAACTGGCTGGAAGGTGCAAAAACAGCGGGTTCGACCGACTCGAGTAAGGTTCTGAAAGCCCTCAAGAACAATTCGAATCCAGAATTTGTCTTTGGTGGTGGAAAGTGGTGGGGCAAGGAGCTATGGGGTCGCGATAACGTTGTTATCGGCAACTGGCCAGTGGTGGTCATCGAGGGTGGCAAGACGCGCATTAAGGAGTTCGCCAGCGTTACCGACTGGGTGGATAAGCACTCTGATGTACTGATCAAGTATATGAAATCACATGGCCTGCGAACTGTAAGCTAACAAATCATCGTCTGGGCCAGGGCAATGTTGCCCTGGCTTTAACGACCGGGACACCAGGACCGATTGGGTTGCCTGACATGTATTACCAGGCGAGTTAGTAAAAAGCCAGACTCAAGGCGCCATCAACCTGCCAAGCTGCAAAGAGCTTTATCGTGTTACGGGATAAATTTAATGCGGGGTAGCGTAATCCTTTCCGAGATAGGCTTAGGTTACTTTTCCTATCATCTTTTTATAAATTCTGTGCTAGCCGTTTCAGTTATACAGGTTAGGCACGATCAACAGCAGGGTTACTAACAGGACAACGAGATGGAGCTTTTTCTCCAATCAATAGCAAACGGCCTCGTCCAGGGCGGGTTTTTTGCACTGTTTGCGGTCGGACTGGTACTCATCTTCGGTGTCATGGGGGTTGTCAACTTTGCCCATGGCGAGCTCGTCATGGTGGGGGCATTTACGATCTGGGTTTTACATGCCCAGGCTGGCCTGGCCTATATTCCCGCAATCGCCGTCGCGATTGTGCTGGTGACCGTGATCGGACTGCTGATGGAGCGATTGCTGTTTCGACCCACACGTTCAGACCCGTTGGCCGGGTTGATATGCTCGATCGGCGTCCTCTTTATCTTGCAGGTTATCGCCGCTCTGGTTGGCGGTGACGGGCCTTCCAAGCAGGTGCCTCCACCTTACCAGGGCACCCTGGTAATGTTTGACGCCTTGCGAATTCCCTATCAAAGAGTTTTTAGCCTGGCGATTTCCGTGGCGGCACTTGTTTCTCTGTGGTTTTTCCTGACGCAGACCAAGTTTGGCTGGGCATTGCGCGCCGTGGCGATGGACAGGGAGGCGGCCGAATTACAGGGCATCAACACAAACAGGACTTCAATGGTTGCGATCGGTGTCGGCACCGCATTGGCCGGCCTGGCCGGGGGCCTGATCGCGCCACTGACCAATATCAATCCCCACATGGGGCATAACGTCATCGTCACAGCCTTCATCGTAACCATCGTCGGCGGCGTCGGCAGTTTGTCGGGCGCTGTCCTCGCCGCGATTCTGTATGCCCTGTTTCATACCCTCATCACGGTTTATTTTGGTGGCACCATCGCAACCATAAGCGGCCTGGTACTCATGGTTGCTGTTCTGATCGTTAAGCCTACCGGCTTGATGGGAGTGAGTATCAGTGAATAGTAAGGGTGGATTCACAATACAGCGCATGCTTTTTGGTGCGGTCTTATTGGCCATATTACTGGTTACGCCCCATCTTCTGAGTTTCCACCACAAGGATTTGCTGATCTTTCTCACCATCAACGTTTTGGCCGTGTGTAGCTATCGACTGGTTACCCTGACTGGGGAGTGGTCGCTAATACATGCCGTGATGATGGGGGTGGGAGCTTATACGGTCGCCCTGTCAGTCAATCATTTTGAGCTGGCGATCTGGTTTACCCTGCCGCTGGCTGGCGTTGCCGCTGGACTGGTAGCGGCATTGTTGTGCTTCCCCTTACTACGCATGACGCAGTTCTATTTCCTCATCGGCTCCTTTGCCGCGGGTGAAGCGATACGCCTGACCTGGGTGGAATTTGTCGGCGTGTTTGGCGGTACCAGCGGCTTGCGTGGCGTTGAAGCACCAATCGTCTGGGGTATCGATTTTCTCGATCCGATTCCCTATTATTACTTTAGCCTCTGTGTCGTCACTATCTGCCTGATTATTCTCTATCGCATCGAGCATTCAAGGGTTGGGTTGACGCTACACGCTATCCACTGGAAGGCGCCGCTGGCGGAATCCGTGGGTGTCGACGCCTGGCGCTACCGAGCGCTGGCTTTTATTCTGGGGTCGTTTTTCGCTGGCATCGCCGGCGGCTTGAAGGTTCAATATCTAGGCAGTGTGACACCAAACCAGTTCACTATCGGCTTCATGGTTTTTATCCTGATCTGGGTAATTGTCGGCGGTTACAACAAGTTTTATGGTCCCATTATCGGTGTGGTCGTGCTGACCATTTTTGATGAATCCATCCGCAGTTTTGAAATCATGCGCCCGGCGATCTACGGAGGCATGCTGATTTTGTCGATACTGTTCCTGCCCTTGGGTCTGGAAAGCATTCCAGCGAAACTCAAATTTTGGTTTGGATCGGGTACCTCGCCGGACGAACCACCGTTGTCAGACCAGTAGCACTGCAAAATAAAGACACCCATGTCGATTTTGGAAATGAACAACGTTACAAAACAATTCGGTGGCCTGATGGCTCTGGATGATGTCAGTTTCCAGATTGATGAGGGTGAAATTCGGGGTTTGATTGGCCCCAACGGCGCCGGCAAGAGCACCATGTTCAAGAATATCGCCGGCTTTTATAAGCCAACCAGTGGCAGTATTGTCTATCGTGGCGTAAACCTCGAGGGCAAGCAGCCGCATACCATTGCCGAGATGGGTATCGTACGCACCTTCCAGGAAACGACCCTGTTCCAGGAACTGAGCGTGTTCGAGAATGCGCTGGTTGGCGCACATATCAAGAGCAGATCCAATGTCTTCTCCGCAGTGCTGGGACTGGATCGGCTGAAACAACAGGCGGCCAGTGAAAAGGTCATGGATGTGCTCGAATTCATGGGCCTTACCGAACGCAAGGATCAACTTGCTTCTGAACTGCCGCTGGGGTCGCAACGTGCGCTGGCGCTGGCCATAGCGCTGGTCTCCGAACCCAGGATGATGTTGATGGACGAACCCTTTGCCGGCATGAACGCCGAGGAAACCAATCACATGATGGGATTGACGCGCAAGGTGCGTGAATCGGGTATCACCATCGTACTGGTCGAGCACGATATGAAAGCGGTCATGGGTTTATGTAACTATTTGACGGTGCTCAATTTCGGAAAATTGCTGGCCGAGGGTACACCCGACGAAATCCGTAACAATGATCGGGTTATCGAAGCCTATCTGGGTGGGGTGTAAATTATGTGCTACAGGTAAATGGCATACACCTGCATTGTAGTCCGATCTCCGCGGTGCGGGGATCTCTCTCGAAGTCGACGAGCCGTCGCTCGGTCTTGTGCCGATTATCATTAAGGAGATAGCGCAAACTCGTCGGTATCAATAAGGCTGGTTCCTCGATCATCTTGGTGGAACAAAATGCCGAACTCGCGTTAAGATTGGCGCGGCACGGTTTCGTGCTGGAGACCGGTGGCGTCGCTCTCGAGGGTGAGGCCGATGGCTTCATGGACAACCCGCACGTGCGCAAGGCCTATCTCGGCATCTAGCCCCGTATTACTCCAGCTCATCGGCTCGCAGGCTGCGATTGTTGCCGCGCAGGATTACTATCATCGTGCACCCCTCAGGGCTGTGTGAACTGTGTTTCGAACCGGGCAGAAAGCGTACATAATCGCCACTGTTGAAACATTGTCCATCACAATCAATTAACTGCCCTTCCAGTACCAGGAATTCCTCGTGACCGGTATGTTCGTGCGGTTTCGACCGTGCTCCGGCGTCCATGCGTAACAGGAAACACTCGAAAACCCCGTTCGACAGATCTCCACTCAAGGGAATCCACCATAAGCCGGTTATCGGGTCGCCGTAGCGATCGTAAGGTTTGAACTGAGCGTTCGCGGTGTTGATGATTTGACGCAGATTGGCGTCCAGCATTTGGCATATTCTCCCGGCAGGTTTAACCTGTTTTCCTGAAATAGAGCAGCAACACACGATACCACATTCGATGTTGCAGAATAATGCATAAGGGAGACCAGCGATGACAAAAACAATGGCAGGTCTCATCGGCCGGACAATCCTTGCGCTGGCGCTGCAACTCGCGTTTGCAGATGCATATGTCGGACAATTTGTCGGTCAACTGGATGACGAGGAGTATCGATTGGCGGGCGAACCGGATGTGGGAAATCAGTACAAGGGTGAACTTCACGTCGCTGGAACCCGGCTGGTACTCAGTGCATGGCGTTTCGGGGAGAGTGTTCTGGAATTTCGTATGTAAGACGTGTCGCACCGGCGAATTGAATCGAATCAGGTGGCGTACAGCGGCTTTTTTGACGCGACCCTCGATATAGTCGAATAGCACGGCGCGTGGCGGGTAAGACGCCGGGCGTCCGAAGTGTTCCTCGAACGAATAGTCGGCGAATTCCAGACCCTCCTTGGGGCCGTTTGACCACAGGTAACGGTACATGCTGCCGTGTACCGGTCCACCATTCTCATCGAGGCCAGTGCGCCAGGTGTAATTCCACAGACCGTCCCAGTCGAACTACTTTTCAAAATAGACGATATCGGGAATTTCGGCGCCTTTCTCGCTTGCCGATTGAAATGTTCTTAACTGGGCCAGACCGCTGGGGCCGGCACCGATGATCGCTACGCGTTTACTCATTCGACTCGCCAACTCTCAGTTTTTTTTATAAAAGACCTGGTCCCTGTGATCGACCCGCAAACCTATTAAGCTCAGCATCATGCCGTAGAAGCGGGCGATTTATCAAGTGACTCCGCGAGTCTAGCGGTACAGCCCGGGAGGTAACTGTTGTGGAATACCCATAGGGGATCAAGCTGGTCTCGATTCACTTGCCGAGGCAGGTGTAATTAGGGTTTTAAAATCGGTGGAAATTCCGATTCTAATCCTACCCCTTCGGTGGTACTTCTCTGTAGTAATTGACGATTTATATGTTTTTAGGGAACAGTACCCTACCGGGTTTGGCAAGGTCAGCCCTTTTATTTATGGTTGCAAGAACCGAAGACCGAATTGCAGAAGAATTTGGTTGAATTTTATAACTAACATAATTGGAGGAGAAAGCGATGGAAATTTCGAGAAGAGATATTCTGCGCGCGACCGCAGCAGGTGCGGTAATAGCCGGTACGTCCGGATTACCCACGAATTTATTTGCTGCGAGTAACAAAACAGTAAAGATCGGAATGAATATTCCGATGACTGGTGACTATGCTCCATGGGGCTTACCGGGATTGTATGGCTGTGAAATCGTCGCCAAAGACCTCAATGCAGCCGGCGGTGTGAAGATCGGCGGCGACAACTACAATATTGAAATGGTCGCCTTCGATCATGCCTATGATACCGAGAAGGCGGTACAGGGATACAAGAAGCTGGTACTCGAAGACGATGTCAAAATGGTCATGATGCTGGGTGGGTCGACCGTTGCCTCGGTGTTGCCATGGGCGCAGCGTAAGAAAATGCTGACCACCACATTGCTGCCCAGCGATATTACCACCAAGTCGGATTACCTGATTGCTACCTGTGAATCGCATCCGCTCTACAATGTTACCGGCGTAGAATGGCTGGCCAAGAATTTCCCTAACGCCAAAACTGCCGCCATTGTCACCAATAATGATGCGGAATACGGATTGCAGTCAGCTGCTACCTACAAGGCGGCCTTCGAGGTGGAAGGAATCGATGTCATCGATGTCAATCTGCATGGATTTGATATCACCGACTTTGCTCCGATCGTCAGTTCCGTGCTGGCGAAAAAGCCCGATATTTTTTGTATGGCCACCAGCTTTTATGTTACTCCATTGATGGAGCAACTGTATCACCAGGGTTTCAAAGGCAAGATTATTTCGTGCACGTTGGATTACTACGATGAAATCATCGCCAAGACCAGTGAGGAATTCGTCAACGGAACCATCTTCCAGTTCCCCGATTTTGACGATCCTGCGTTAAACGATAAAGGTGTTAATTTCCCAAACCCCGGGGATTTCGACGCCAAGTTCAGAAAAGATCATCCCAACGACTGGTCAGCGGTTTCCTGGGAGTATCCCGCGATTCTGTTGAACTGGATCGAAGGCGCCAAACAAGCCGGAAGTGTCGAGCCAACCAAGGTACTGAAAGCACTTAAATCCAATAAAAACCCTGAATTTGTATTCGGTGGTGGACAATGGTGGGGCAGTCAGTTGTGGGGCCAGGACAATTCCGTTGTCGGTAGATGGCCTGTGGTCGTGGTCGAAAATGGCAAGGCCCGCATCAAGGAATTCAGAAGTGTTTCCAGCTGGTTGGCCAAGAATAAAAAGGTGCTGATCAAGCATATGAAGGAATTAGGACTGCGTACGGTCTAGTTTCATTCGGTTTATTATCTACTCCTCTAGGTAATTCAGGAGAGGGGATGTAATTCCCTCTCCTTTTTTTTAAACGGCTGGCAGGTGTGCGGCGTGCTGCCGTCCAGATGAGTAATAATCCAAGAGGTAATTTGTGGAGCTTATTCTCCAATTCATCATAAATGGGCTCATCCAGGGTGGTTTCTTCGCGCTGTTTGCGGTGGGCCTGGTACTCATATTTGGTGTCATGAGCGTGGTCAATTTTGCCCACGGCGAACTGGTCATGATCGGTGCCTACACGATTTGGTTACTGCACGCGCAGAATGGGTTCGGATTTATTCCGGCTATCTTCGTTGCGGTAATGCTGGTTACTATCATTGGTTTGTTGATGGAGCGATTTCTGTTCAGACCGACCCGAGATGATCCATTAGCCGGATTGATTTGCTCAATCGGCGTACTGTTTATTTTACAGGTAGTGGCGACACTGGTGGGAGGCGATGGGCCTTCCAAGCAGGTGCCGCCGCCGTTCCACGGCACCCTGGTTTTATTTGATTTTCTGCGCATACCCTATCAGCGTATTTTCAGCCTGGTGGTATCGGTCGGAGCCTTGTCGTTGCTGTGGTACTTCCTGACTCGAACCAAACTGGGGTGGGCCTTGAGAGCAGTAGCTCTGGATCGCGAGGCCGCCGCCTTACAGGGAATCAATATCAATCGCATTTCGATGATCGCTATCGGAGTTGGCGGTGCGCTCGCAGGTCTTGCCGGTGCGCTCATGGCGCCGCTAACCAATATCAATCCACATATGGGGCATAACGTCATCATTACCGCCTTTATCGTAACCATCGTTGGTGGGGTTGGCAGCCTCTCCGGTGCGGTACTGGCGGCCGTTTTGTATGCCCTGTTTCATACCTTTGTTACGGTTTACTTCGGTGGCACCGTAGCGACCATTTGCGGGTTGATTCTGATGGTTGTGGTACTGATTGTTAAGCCGACGGGAATCATGGGTGTCAGGGTGAGCGAGTAGCAATGATGAATAGTCTGGTGAAAAAAATCATGTTTGGCGCGGGGTTGTTGCTGGTGTTGATCGCGGTACCTCACTTCCTCAAGTTTCACCATCAGGACTTATTGATATTTCTGACCATCAATGTGCTGGTAGTGGCCAGTTATCGAATAGTCACCTTAACAGGGGAATGGTCACTCATTCATGCTGTGATGATGGGAGTTGGCGGATATACTGCAACACTGCTGTTTAAAAACTATGAACTCGGCATGTGGTTTACTTTGCCTCTGGCGGGGGGAGTTTCCGCGCTGATTGCAGCCATACTGTGTTTCCCGTTGTTCAGGATGACCCAGTTTTATTTTCTGATCGGCTCTTTTGCGGCTGGGGAAGCCATTCGCCTGACCTGGATCCAGTATGTCAATCCGTTTGGCGGCACCGGTGGATTGAGCGGTGTGGAACCTCCTATTATCGGCGGCATCGATTTCCTCGATGCGATTCCGTACTACTACCTTACTCTGGTTGTGGTCAGCATTTGCCTGTTTATTCTGTATCGAATCGAGAATTCCAGAATCGGATTAACCTTGCACGCCGTGCATTGGAAGGCTGCCCTGGCCGAATCGGTCGGGGTTGATACCTGGCGGTACCGGGCACTGGCATTTATCGTCGGGTCTTTTTTCGTTGGCGTTGCGGGTGGGCTCAAGGTTCACTATCTTGGCACGATCACGCCGAACCAGTTTGGTGTTGGTTATATGGTGTTTATCCTGATTTGGGTAATCGTGGGTGGTTATAACAAGTTTTATGGGCCGGTTATCGGTGTTATCGTGTTAACCATGTTCGATGAGTCGATCCGAGGCTTCGATGAAATCCGCCCCGCTATTTACGGCGCGATGTTAATTGTTTCGATTCTGTTTTTGCCGCTCGGCCTGGAAAGTATTCCGGCGAAGCTAAAGGCCTGGTTTGGTGTCGGTTCTGCTCCCGACGAGCCACCCTTAACCGATAAGTAAAACGGAGTGAGATAACTGTGCCCGTACTGGAAATTAAAAACGTGACCAAACAGTTCGGTGGTTTAACTGCGCTTAACGACATTAGTTTTAATATCGAAGAGGGTGAGATCAGGGGTTTGATCGGTCCCAATGGTGCGGGCAAAAGCACTATGTTCAAGAATATTGCCGGTTTTTACGCGCCGACCAAAGGCAGTATCGTGTATCAAGGTAAGCAAATTGAGGGTAAGAAGCCGCATACGATTTCCGAGCTGGGTATTGTGCGTACCTTTCAGGAAACCACCCTGTTCCAGGAGTTAACCGTATTTGAAAATGCCCTGGTGGGCTGTCATATCAATGCGCGAACTGATTTGTTTTCGGCCATTTTCGGGCTCGACAGGAAAAAACAAAAGGCCGCCGAAGAAAAAGTAATGGAAGTGCTTGATTTTATGGGACTGAGTGATCGAAAAAATCAGCTTGCATCTGAATTGCCGTTGGGATCCCAACGAGCCCTGGCGATATCTGTCGCACTGGTTTCCGAACCCAAATTGATGCTGATGGACGAGCCCTTTGCCGGAATGAATCCGGAGGAAACCAACCACATGATGGATTTGACTCGCAAGGTGCGGGAATCCGGTATTACCATCGTCCTGGTTGAGCACGACATGAAGGCAGTCATGGGTTTGTGCCACTATCTTACAGTACTCAACTTTGGGCAGTTACTGGCAGAAGGAACGCCCGAGGAAATTCGAAACAATGACAAAGTCATTGAGGCCTACCTGGGCGGAGCAAACTGAAATGCTGTTAAAGGTCACCGATATCCATGTTCACTACGGTCATGTCGCAGCCCTTAAGGGGATATCGCTGGAAGTGGAAGAGGCGGGCTTCGTTACGCTGATTGGTTCGAATGGCGCGGGCAAGAGTACCACCCTGCGTGCTATTTCCGGCCTCGATCACCCCAGTGCGGGCGTCATCGTTTTTGAAGGTGAGCGCATTGAACGCCTGTCAGCGGACAAGATTGTCAGGTTGGGAATTGCGCATGTACCTGAAGGCCGCAGGGTGTTTAAGGACCTGACCGTAACGGAGAATCTGTTACTGGGTGCGTTTACGCGAGATGATCAAGCGGAGATTGAAAAAGATCTCGAGGCCGTTTTCGAACACTTTCCAAGGCTGCGCGAACGCAAGGACCAATCGGCGAGAACCATGAGCGGCGGTGAGCAACAAATGGTCGCTATTGGCAGGGCACTCATGTCGAGACCCAAGCTATTGCTGCTGGATGAGCCATCGCTGGGTTTGGCGCCGGTTATTGTTCAGGAGATAGCCAGAATTCTGGTAGAGATAAACAAGCGAGGAGTATCGGTTGTTCTGGTAGAACAAAACGCGGAACTTGCCCTGGAACTGGCACAGCACGGATACGTTCTGGAAACCGGAAATATAGCCCTCGAAGGTAAGGCCAGCGGTTTGATGGATAACGATCACGTGCGCAAAGCATATCTGGGCATCTAGTTTTCGCAAATCCCCGGGGCCTGTTAGGAATGGCACTTACTTAAGCTCGCAAACATCGCCTACCAATACAGCCAGTAACGGATAAACGCTGAAAGTTTTCGCGAATGCCTCGGCGGCTATGCCGCCTGCGGTTTACTTCGCGAAAACTTTCAGCGTTTATCCGTCCTTAAAATTCCGGGTTGTTTCGAAAATCCATGCTTTCGGCCTAATGTAAGTGCCTTTGGCGCCTGTTTACGCTACTTGAAATATCACTACTGGGGGCCATTATTAACCAACCAGGCGAAGTGAGTGACGTTTCAAATCGTGCTATCAGCCCCGGGTTTGATGTTCAGAACAATCAGAGCTTACCGATGTACTGTGGTTGTGGACGCGTGCATCGTATAGCTCGATACGGCCACCACCGAGGGCGTGGGCGTGATGCATGGCATGGCTCGCATGTCTTAACAATTCCTCAGCGGCTTGCTCATGGCTTTCGCAATGAGATGCGCCAATACTGGTTGTCACGAAAATCTCCGAGCTTGATATCATCAATGGTGTCAGAAACGCATCCTGGATTTTCTGTGCGAAATCGGTCACCGATGACTGTCCGCGGGTAGTTTCGATCAGCAATCCCCAGCGTTCATTTTCCAGACCCGTGATGCTGTCCTGGGGACCGATAAGTTTACCCAGGCGTTGTGCGACTTCGCGGGATAAACGATCAATCGCATCGTTATCCGCCGATTCCAGGGCATTGAGTAAGCGATTCAGGTGGACCACATAAACGGTCAGTTGATGACCGTCGGTTGCCGTACGCAGAATGGCATTTTGCAGTCGATCATTGAAAAGTTGTGGCGTGGGGAGACCGGTTACATCATCGTAGAGTATACTGATCAGTCGATTTCGGCTGTAGTTCTCCTTGCTTAAGGTGTCTGTAATGAATCCTTCCAGTCCAAGCCATTCATGGTTGCTGGAAAATATGCCTTTTCCGCACTCCCATACCCACTTGATCTTGTTATCGGCGGTCGTGATGCGATATGTTTTTTCAAATCGGCGGTTTTCGCGAATACCGCTTTGCACTTCTTCCCAGACTGCTTGCTGGTCATCGGGATGAATCATTGAGCCATAAGACAGTCGCTTGTTATTGATGATATCCTCGGGGTGATAGCCAGTCAGTTTATAACTGCTGCCACTGACATACTCCATGGTCCAGTCGGGATTGTTTCTGCATCGGTACACCATACCCGGCAAATCATTGAGCAACGCGGTCAGGGTACGTTGATTTGCAAGCACCAGCTCCTCTTCACTAACGCGATCGCTGATATTGTTGATTGTGCCGACAATGCCGTTGATCTGCTGATCCGATGAGCGTGCAACGGCAGCATGTATTTCAGTCCAAAGGTAGTTACCGTCCGAGATCAGGAAGCGAAATGCCTGGGTGCAGTGATCCACTTCACCGCATTGCATTTTTGCGAAGATTTCCTTACTGCGCGATCTGTCCTGGGGATGCACATAGTCGATGAAGTTGGTGCCGATGCACTCGTTGACTTCAAACCCCGAAAGTTGAGACCAGCTCCGGTTTAAAAAGCACCACTGACCTTGCAGATCAATTTCGAACACCACCTGCGGCAAGCACCGTATTATGTTTCCATAGCGCTCATCGGTAACCAGGTCTGGCGCCTGGTTTTTAGCGGAAGATTCTGGACTGTTGTGGAGTTTGATTCCCAATGCTCCTGCCCTGTTTCTGTTATTTTAGGACACCATTTTCAGGTGTAATTCTCGGTATCACAATTCCCTGTGAGGGGTAGTACCATGGGTGTAGTTCAGGACTCCCCTCGCGGGTTGTTGGAATAACCGTTTTCAAATGCCCATACGGCGACTTCAAGTCGTGAACTCAAGTTTAGTTTGCGCAGGATATTTTTCACGTGAACTTTCACCGTTCCTTCGCTTATCTCAAGCTCCCGGGCGATCAATTTATTGTTCTTGCCTTCGGCAATCAGTCCTACAATTTCCTCTTCTCGGCTCGTAAACTCAACCTGATTTGGTGGCGGCGAAAGGTTGTCGCTGCGCAGTACGTTAGCCAAAAGTGTAGAAATGGTTTCATCAAGAACGGTCTGTCCCTCAACCGCGCGATGTAACTTCATCAGAATTTCTTCTGGTTCCATATCCTTGAGCAGATAACCATCGGCACCGCTTCTGAGTGTGGAAACGATATCGGCTTCCGAGTTTGAAACGGTTAGCATGATGACCAGTAATTCCGGGTTATCTGTCTTCAGTTGCTTCAATACGGCAAGGCCGTCCATTCCCTTCATATTAAGATCGAGTAAAACCAGATCCGGCTGCAGTTCCCGGGTCAGCTCGATGCCGCTAGGTCCATCTGCCGCGTCAGCCACGAGGTTGAAACTCGTATCGAGCTGAAACAGTTGTTCTGAACCTTTGCGAAACAGGGGATGGTCGTCGATGACCAGAACAGAATAAGGCGGATCGTGATCAATCATTGCCGGCGTCAGCCATGGCTTTGCTTGAGCGCGGTACTTGTTGAACTAACTGTACTAATTTCTGAGGTTTGAAAGAGATTGTTATTTTAGTGCCACCGCTCGATTGTTCCTCGACTGTAAACTTGCCATTCAAGGTTTGACTGCGTTCCTGCATGATAATAAGGCCGTGATGTTTTGCCCGCCTTTGCATTTGATCTATCCCCACGCCATCGTCTTCGATAGATATCTGTATGCAATGGTCGTGGTCCTGGTGCAGCATCACCCGGGCACGTTTGGCATGCGAGTGCCTTACGGTATTGGATAATGCTTCCCGAATGATATGTTGAATCTGCATTTCCTCGTCGGTGGTCAACTCGTCGCTGCCCAGTCGGTTATCGAGTTCGAACACGATATTGCTGCGTTTTCCAAACTCGGCTATCGATTCTTCAATCGCCTGATTGAAGTTTTCTCCGTTCATCGTCAAACGGAATATCGTCATCAATTCGCGCAGCTGACGATAGGCTACTTTGAGATTGCCACGAAGTTCCTGGATCACCAGTTCGACTTCGCTCGAGTCACGCTGATTTTCAGTCATTCCATTTTTAAATATCGATTGCAGCCGACTTGCCTGAATCTTCAGGTAGGTGAGTGACTGCGCCAATGAATCATGCAGTTCTCTGGAGATGGTTGCCCGCTCCTGTTGTAGCGCTCGGCGGTGGTTGACCTGTGCCAGGCGAGTCGCACAGATGACATCGGCGAATCCCTGGGCCAGAATTTCGACTACCTGGTGCCGGGTTTCCCTGACCTTTTGTGCACTTTCGCATATCAGTACCAGTACGGCGTACTCGACACTGGCCTCGCAATTTATCCGGGTCGCTTTAACGAGTAGATTGGGTTGATTGTCAGCGCAATACCAGAACCCCGAGCTTGACCTGGCGTGCTCGAGGGAGCGGGCATAATTCTGTACGCTCAAACCATAGTTCGAGATATCTCCGTTACTGGCGATCAGGGTAGCCTGCGAGTCGTCCATCGCGTAGTGGTATATTGCGCTGGTCTGTATCGGCAGCAGGTCTTTGATACTGCTCAGCATGGGACGATAAGGATCGGTAGAATCGGGTTTCGTCAGAATGCTGAACAGGGTGGTATTGAGCAACTTGTAGGCAGTACAGCAATCGCGCTGGCTTTCATCCTTCAATTCCATACTCGTCTGCCGAGCAATATCGAGTGTCTGCATTGATCCCCCGGTTACCGAATCGATCCGTAAACGTCAGTCTGGCATGATAGCAGTTCGATCTCTTGATCCGAGTCAGGTCTTTCTGCCGTCATCTGGCGCTGGCGTCGAGGTTTTATCAAAAAGCGGTAAAATCATCTTAATACAAGCCTGCGTTTATTGACATTACTCACTAGGTAGTACTACCGATGTGTAATTGACGATAAGTAGCATTATGCCAAACATATTGTACGCGTGAAGAGTCTTTGAAAAATTCCACAATGTATTTTTCAAAGCGCTTTACAAATTCGAACGCTTGCTGCCAGCGGACTCTGGATTCGCATCGGTATGAGCCTCGACTATCTCAAAACTACGATGCTGGGGAAAGGATATGACATTTAAAAGAAACACTGCGCTTGCCGAGCGTCATGTTGCATTGGGCGCCGAGCTTGAAGAATGGAATGACATGGGAATGGCCTGGGAATACGATCAGGATGTCAATGATGAACATCGAGCGGTGCGCAATGCAGCGGGCTTGTTCGACGTATCCGGCCTCAAGAAAGTTCATATACTCGGACCCGACGCACTCGCCGTTGCGGATCACATGATTACCCGCGACATGAGTAAAATTTCCTGTGGTCGTTCAGTCTACGCGATCATACTGGACGAAAACGGTGGTTTTACCGACGATTGCATCATGTTCAACCTGGCTCCGAATCACATTATGATGGTACATGGCTCTGGCACGGCGATGACCCAACTGCAGAAATCTGCCGAGGGCAAGAACGTTCAGGTCCAGTTTGATGATGATTTGCATGATCTGTCATTTCAGGGACCGAAGTCGGTGGAGGTTCTGAAAGATCATACGCCCATCGATCTCGAGGCTTTGAAATATTTCCATCAACAGTCGACCACGCTGTTTGGTCGCGACTGTATCATTTCACGTACCGGCTTTTCAGGCGAGAGAGGCTACGAGGTTTTTGCCAAGTCCGATGACGCGGTGATTATCTGGGATTCGATTCTCGAACACGGTCGGCCCGCGGGCGTGCTCCCCTGTACCTTTAACTGTATCGATGCGATCCGGGTTGAGGCGGCACTGCTGTTTTATCCGTTCGATATGAATGAATCCAACACGCCCTGGGAAGTGGGGCTGGGATTTGCGGTTTCCAAGGACAAACAGGGAGACTACCGGGGTAAACAGGCCTGCATGGATTCGATGGGCAAGGAAAAGATCAAGGTATGTGGCATCATCGCGGATAGCGATAGCGCCGTGGATGCAGAAGCTGAACTGTTTCAGGACGATCGCAAGGTCGGGAAAGTGACGGCACCGAATTTTTCACCGGTGTTGAATCAATCGATAGCCCTGGTGCAGATCGAGCCTGCGCTTGCCGAACCGGGTATCCAGGTTGAAGTCAGGGGTGGAGGCACTTCGTGCACCGCTACGACCACCAGCCTGCCATTTTACAATCCTAGCAAAAGTAATCGCGAACAGACTTAAACATCTGGACAATACCCTCCTCCCCCTGGAGGAGGGTTGGTTCGGTATTCCAGGTACAGATCTATCCCCAATTTCGAGGCTGACATCGGTCACTCGCCCCGGTCCTGTTTATCAGCTCGACTTTTTTATTAAAAAACGGCAGGTTTCTCCCACCATCACAGCGCCTAAGTAGTAGTACGTACTCCATTGAGGTTACAACTTCGTGGCAATTGACGATTGCCAGGCCTGGATCGATGATTTAGGGTCAGTACTTAACCCGGCTTGTGGAGCACGGACGAGCGACTGGTGCTCGTGTCCAAACCCCGGGTTGTGTGAATAACTCAATAAATTTCGGAGGAACGACCCATGGCACGAGATCCCAATCATGACATCCTGTTTGAGCCCATTCAGATAGGCCCCAAGACGTTGCGTAACCGTTTCTACCAGGTACCTCATTGTATTGGAGCCGGCTCGGACAAACCCGGGTTTCAGGCGGCACACCGTTCGGTAAAAGCCGAAGGTGGCTGGGCCGGAATCAACACAGAGTACCTGTCGATTCACCCCGAGTCGGATGATACCCATCGTCTTTCGGCGAGATTGTGGGACGAGGGTGACGTGCGCAATCTGCGTGCGATGACCGATCACATTCACAAGCATGACTCCCTCGCGGGTGTCGAAATGTGGTATGGCGGATCGCATGCGCCCTGTATGGAATCCCGCTGTACACCGCGCGGCCCCAGCCAGTATGCCTCCGAGTTCGAAACCTTGACCTACTGTAAGGAAATGGATCTCGATGACATCGAAATGGTGCAGGGTTACTACGTCGACGCTGCACGGCGAGCCCGTGATGCCGGATTCGATATCGTTTATGTCTACGGTGCGCACTCGTATTTGCCACTGCAGTTTCTCTCGCCCTATTACAACAAGCGAAAGGACAAGTACGGTGGCTCACTGGAAAACCGTGCGCGCTTCTGGGTCGAGACGCTGGAAAAAGTGAAGCATGCAGTCGGCGATGACTGTGCGATTGCAACCCGTTTTGCGGTCGATACGTTGTATGGCGAAGGCGGGGTCGAGGTCGAACGTGACGGCATCAAGTTCGTTGAACTCGCCGATCCCTTTGTCGATGTCTGGGATGTCAACGTGGGTGATATTGCCGAATGGGGCGAGGACGCGGGCCCGTCGCGTTTTTATCGCCAGGGACACCAGATCCCATGGCAAAAGTTTATTAAGGAAGTATCCAGTAAGCCCGTACTTGGTGTTGGCCGCTTTACCGATCCAGAAAAAATGGCCGAAGTCATCCGTGCAGGTCATCTGGATATTATTGGAGCGGCACGTCCTTCAATTGCCGACCCCTTCCTGCCCCAGAAAATTGACGAGGGTCGTGCCGACGACATTCGCACCTGCATCGGTTGCAATGTCTGTATATCGCGCTGGGAGATTGGTGGCCCACCGATGATTTGTACACAAAATGCCACTTCAGGCGAGGAGTATCGTCGCGGCTGGCACCCGGAAAGATTTCCCAATGCAGGTTCGGATGATTCCTTGTTGGTGGTCGGTGCCGGCCCCGCAGGCTCAGAATGCGCTCGCGTGTTGATGGAACGGGGTTACACCGTTCACCTGGTTGACCAGGCTGACAAGATCGGTGGTCACATCAACGAGGTTGCAACCCTGCCGGGTCTGGGAGAGTGGGGCTATCACCGCGATTATCGCGAAGTACAACTCGGCAAGCTGGTGAAGAAAAACAAGGAATCACAACTGGCCCTGGGCGGCAAGGCGTTGAGTGTCGACGATTGTCTTGAATATGGTGCTGAAAAAATTGTGATTGCTACCGGTGCGTCGTGGAATACCGACGGTACCAATGCCTTACTACACGATCCAGTGCAAGGTATCGATGCCAGTCTGCCAACGCATCTTACCCCTGAGCAAGTGTTAGCTGGCAATAAGGAGATCGGAAAAAAAGTAGTGATTTTGAATTGTGATACCTACTTTATGGCGCCAAGTCTTGCGCAGCTTCTGGCCGAAAAAGGCCACGAAGTCACCATTATTACCGGTGTGACACTGGGTAACTACATGCACTTTACGCTTGAAGCGCCGAATGTGCATCGCATGTTGCACGAGCTGAACATCGAGGTCATCGGTGATGTCTGGGCGGCGCAGGCCGAGGCCAATCGTATTCAGACCTACCCTATTTTCGGAGACGGTTACCGTCGCGAGTACCGTGGTCCGGGCAAATTACCGCGCCGTGAGAATACTCACTTCGACTGGCATGAATTTGACTCACTGGTTCTGGTGACAGGACGTCACTCGGAGTGTGAATTGTTCAACGGACTCAAAGCGCGTAAGGATGAATGGGCCGATAACGATATCAAGGGTGTGTACCTCATCGGTGACGCCTGGGCACCCAAGCTAATGGCTGATGCCACTTTCGATGGTCATCGAATCGCCCGTGAGATCGAGACCGATGACCCCCAGCACCCGCTCCCTTACATCCGCGAAGTGGCCGTATGGGGTGTGCCGCACATGCCGGGAGGCAAGTTCGAGATCGAGTACGAGAGTTAGACGGAAGCGGACACAGCGGCGGGGCCCGAAAACCAGGGCTCCGCCGCACTTCCCGCGATCTGCCAGGAGTGCGCTGATCGATAGACACTGGCTCACCCGAATCATTCTTAAAGTTTGCAAGCCTGACGCAAATTTAATTCTGACAGCGATTTGGAAACCATGATTGACTCCGGACATGAACCTCAGACAGTAACCCGCATATTGTTCCAGGATTTCCCTACCTGGATGATGGTGGTCTTTTACCTGGCGGCGATCGCTGCCATTGTGGCCTTTGCTTACGGATGTTACGTGCAGCTACGCAAGTATCGGCGCGGCCAGTCTCTTTCACTACCGGGAGTCGTGCAGGGAGTGCTGGCGATGGCTGGAGAGCTACTCAGTCATCGCAACCTGAAGCGTCGTGATCGCAGCGCGGGTCTGGCACATGGATTGATATTTTTTGGATTCGCGATGTTGTTCGTGGGCACTGCGACTATCACCCTCGAGTACGATATCCTGGCACCGATCACGGGCTGGAGGTTCTGGTACGGTTCTTTTTACCTGTGGTTTTCCCTGTTCGTCGATCTGGCAGGTCTGGCGCTTATCGGCGGTCTACTTTACATGATGTATCGGCGCAAATGGCTGGCCTTGCCCAAGCTCGATTATACGCGTCCCGATCGGAAACCGGATGAAGCGGATTTCGACCGCAGCTGGTATCGTCGCGAGGACTGGCTGTTTCTATGGACGTTGATTTTAATCGGCGTCACCGGCTTTTTACTCGAAGCCGACCGACTGTTGTGGTTGCAAGATGACGCTACGGTGTGGAATTACCGCTGGTGGTCTCCGGTCGGTGCGCTGCTCGCCGGGTTACTGGATGGGCTGGGAGTGACGAATGCTGCTGCCGAAAGTGCTCGCTACGTACTCTGGTGGATACACGGCTTGCTCGCTTTTTGTTTCATCGGGATACTGCCATTCACCAAGGTCAAACATATCTTCACCGCGATGGCATCGCTCTCCTTGCGCCATCCGAAGCCGGCAGCGTGCCTGCCGAGTACGGATATCGAGGCCGATACCATCGGCCATCGATTGATCACCGATTTTACCTGGAAACAGTTATTGCATCTGGATGCCTGCACCAAGTGTGGTCGTTGTCACGAAGCCTGCCCGGCGAATGCCACGGGCTTCCCCCTGTCACCTCGCGATCTGGTACTAAGCCTGCGTGAATTGGCCAATAGCAAGTTGCAAAGTCGCGTCTTGCCGGGGACAGAAGCCTTGCAGGCCGTCGGTGACGGTATCAATCAGGTTCGTCACGAAACGCTCTGGTCCTGTCGCAGCTGTGCTGCCTGCGTCGAAATATGCCCGGTCGGAATAGAACATGTGCCGATGATCGTCGAGATGCGCAGGGCTCTGGTGGAAGATGGTGAAATGGACCCTGCGGTTCAAACCGCGTTGCAAAATGTACAGAAACGGGGTAACTCGATCGGCGAAAACAAACGTCGGCGAGCGGCCTGGACCAAGAAGCTTGATTTTGAAATCAAAGACGCTCGCAAGGAGGTCGTAGAGGTCCTGTGGTTTGTCGGTGATTACGCTTCCTTCGATCCGCGCTATCAGAAGGTCGCACAAACTTTCGCCCGAATCTTGCGTGCCAGTGGCGTTGATTTCGGCATTCTTTACGAAGCCGAAATGACCGCCGGTAATGATGTTCGACGGGTCGGTGAAGAAGGTTTGTTTGAGTATGTCGCAGAAGCCAACATCGAAACCCTGTCGGCTTGCGAGTTCGAGACCATCGTCACCACCGACCCGCATAGTTTTAACACGCTCAAAAATGAATATCCCGATCTCGGCGGTGAATTTAACGTTGTGCACGCTACGCAAATGCTTGAGCGCATGCTCGTAGAAGACAGAATTCCACTACGGCGTAAGCTTGAACGGCGCGTAACTTACCACGACTCCTGCCATCTGGGTCGGCTTAACCAGGAGTACGGTGCACCGCGCGAAGTACTGTCGAGCATCGGTGTGGATATTGTTGAAATGCCACGTAACTATTGCAACTCGTTTTGTTGTGGTGCCGGTGGCGGCCGAATCTGGACTCCGGATCCGCTGGAGATGGAGAAACCAGCTGAAAATCGGATGCGCGAAGCCGCACTAATCGAAGATATCGATGCGTTTGTGGTGAACTGCCCGAAGTGTATGAACATGTTCGAAGATGCTGTTAAATCGACGGGCAACGACGATCGACTGGAGGTTGTCGAGGTTATCGAACTGGTTGCCGCCTGCATGGACCTTGAGCCTGTCGCTACGGTGACGGAAGCAGCAATTGAAGCAGAGCAAGAGCAGTGATGTCGGCAATCATGATGGCTCATAGTGACCATTCGATTAACGAATTGCTTGATCAGGCTCGGATCAACCAGGATCCCTATCGTGCAGCTGCCCTGCATCCGTGGCTGGATGGTTCACAACGGGCGATTTGCGAAAAAATCATTTTCGCACACCGCCGTCAGCCGCGATTATTCGCACAGGCCAGTTATACACCGGTATCGCTTTTGCAGCGACTCGCGCGGGAAAAGGATCAGATTACACTGAACAAACTGGTTAAGAATACAGCCACGCCAACCAAGGTATTGAAACAACTGTTGCAGGGTGATGATGACAGGCAGCGTCAGGATGCTGTCGCCGCTCATCCGAATGCCAGCGCCGCTTTGCTGGACTCGATTGAAGATCAGGAATCGTCTGTTCGACGCGAGGCAATTTGTTATAACCAGAACACCGGCCTGATGCAGATGTACAGATTGTTGGAGCGTGCATCGTTACACGAATGTAAGGGAATGGCGCAAAATCCACACGCTGATTCGACGCTGCTGCGTCAATTGTGGACTGCATTTGGCGATCAATATTTACGTGCCGAAATTGCCAGCCACAGCAATTGTCCGACCGAACTGCTAAGCGCTGCACTAAACAGCGAATCAACCTTGTTAAGGCGCAAAGCAGCCGGCAATGCAAACTTATCGGACTCGCAGCTTGTGGATCTATTGACAGATAGTAACGCCCAGGTTCGAGTAGCATCACTGCGGCGCCTCGAACACGCGACGCTTTCACTGATTGATGATCCGGCTCGTCGGGTGCGTCGTGAAATGGCCCGTAAATCGGTGCTCGATTCACAACTGATTAAAAATCTCGCAGATGATGAAGATCATTGGGTACGTCGCTGGGTAGCACGAAATTCAGTCGCACCCGAATCCGTACTGAGAAAACTGGCTAAGGACGAACAAACCGAAGTTCGGCGTGGGGTCGCGCGTAACTCATCCACGCCTGTCGATTTAATCATCGAACTGGCATCCGATGCGGAATCCTGGGTACGCGCCGCTGTTGCGATTCGCAGTGATCTGGACGAGGAGATTATCCAGCAACTGCACGACGATGAATCGGTGGATGTGCTCGCCGGTCTCGGCCGCAATCCGGCTTCGCCACAAGCTCTGCTTGCGCACATCGCCGTACACCCGGATCGGGATGTTCGCAGGTCGGTGGCGCTTAATCCGCGGGCGTCATCCGAAGTGCTGGAGCGGCTGTTGGAAGATCCGTATCCGATTAACCGTGCGACTCTGTGCCGGCACCCAGCCTTGGGCGAGGATGAACTGTGGCAATTAACCGACGATGCGCAAGAGCAGGTGCGATTCAGTGCCGTGCAGCAATTGTGCTCGCGCGGCGCTAGCTAACTGGCATATGACCTGTTTTGACCAGGTCATCAGACACTTAAAGGTAATACTTGAGGTAATTGAAAGATGAAAATACTGGTACCGGTAAAGCAGGTGGGCGTGCTCGATGAAGATTTCGAGCTACGCGATGACGGGCGTGATGTAGACCCCGATTATCTCGAACATGAGCTCAACGAGTGGGACGACTATGCCTGGGAAGAAGCGCTGCGTTTGCGCGAAGAATATGGCGACGATGTAGAAATTATTCCGCTGACGGTTGGCCCCGAAGAAGCCGAAGATGGTTTGCGTAAATGTCTTGCCAAAGGTGGCGAGCGCGGAATTCGTGTGTGGGATTCAGCGATGGAAGATTCAGATCCGATGGCTATCTCGCGGGTAATCGCCAGTGTTGCCGAGCGTGAGCAGGTTGATATGGTGTTTGCCGGTACGCTGGCTTCGGATCACGGTTTTGCGCAAACCGGAGTGAGTGTTGCGGGTCGACTGGGGTGGCCGCAGGCGGCCGTGGTTTCAAATCTCGAATATCAACCAGGCGCCAGCACTGCGCAGTTGCGACGTGAACTGGAAGGTGGTCTCGAGGAAGTAATGACGATCCAGTGCCCAGCGGTACTGACGATCCAGCTTGGGATTAACGAACCTCGTTACGCATCATTGCGTGGTATCAAGCAGGCCAAGGCCAAGCCGATCGAGGAACTCAGCCACACCGACCTGGGCTTGAGCGATGATCAGGTTGGTGTGGCAGGATCCGCGTCACGAGTACGCCGCATGTACGTGCCGGAAAAAGGCCAGGCTGAATTGATCGAAGGTACTTCGGCAGAACAGGCCCAACGTATTGCCGAAATCATCAAACAAATGCAGGGGGAAGCGTAATGGCTGAAATACTCGTAATAGCGGAACAACGACGCGGTGATTTGATTGCCGCAAGCCTGGAATGTATCGCTGCCGCGGTTGAGTTGAAACAGCAGGGCGACCGTTCGGTTGCGGTATGTATACTCGCACCATCACCGCAGGATTATGTCGAACAATTGTCGGCAGCGGGGGTCGATGAAATTATCACCATCGAGGCCGCGCAGGCCGAATTTCAAAGTGATGAATTCAGCGCGACGCTATTGTCATTGATCGAACAGCGACGGCCTGAACTGGTGCTGACAGCACATAGCATAGACGCCTGGGGTTATGCACCGGCGCTGGCTATCCAGGGTGGCTTCGGATATGCCAGCGATGTATTTGCTATACGCTACGAAAACAACGAGCTGATTGCGACCCGTGCCGGTTATGCCGAAAAAGTACATGTCGAAGTTGATTTCCCCGGGCGGACAACCGTACTGCTGACAGTACGCGGCAATACTTTCAAGCCTGTCGAAGCCAATGGAAGTCCACAGCTAAGCAGTTTCGAGACTAAAGCGATTTCTGCGCGCAGTACCCATGAAGAATATATCGAGCCGGAATCCGGTGGCGAAGTCGACATTACCCAGGCTGAGTACATGCTGTCTATCGGTCGTGGTATCTCGGAGGAAGATAATGTGGAGGAATTTGCCGAACTGGCCGAGTCGATGGAATTTACCCTGGGTTGTTCGCGACCGATCGCCGATAACGGCTGGTTGCCAAAGTATCGCCAGGTTGGTCAGTCCGGAAAGACGGTCAGCAATTGCTCGGTATACCTGGCGCTTGGTATTTCCGGCTCGGTGCAGCATATGGCGGGTATGAAGCACGTGCCCAACATCATCGCGGTCAACACCGACCCCGAGGCATCTATTTTTAATATCGCGCGTTACGGCGTGGTCGCCGATATCTTCGATATTGCCGAAGAACTTCGAAATCACTTCGAGTGATGGGCTCCGGAGAGGTCGAGAGCTATGCAAACGCTTGAATCTGCGAGGGCCAGTTATCGGGTACGCAGTGTACGCTGGGGATTCTACTGGGCGCTGTGGTGCGCGGTTCTCTGGGGTGCCTGGTATGTACCCGGAACGGCGGTCTGGTACGAGGCCCCATTTGTCGAGTTGGGCTCAGCTAGCCAGGGTGATTTCCTGCTCGCTGCCGCGGTGATCACCGCGCTCAGTTCGTTGGCGATATTGTTCTTCCTGTTCGTCTGGATCGGTGTGCTCGAAAAGTGGGGGGAGTATGCGCGCACTTTCCGACAGATACGTATCTCGAAATGGTACTACCTGGGTGCAATATTTGGTGGACCCTGTGCGCTGTTTGGATCATATCTGGCGATTGGTTACGTGGGTCCTGTCTTCGCGGCGATTGCGGCGTTAATGTATCCGGTAGTCGGCGCCACCCTGGCCCGATTCTGGTATTACGAAAAAATGAGCGCACGCGCCGTGATTGGAATCATCGTCATTCTGATCGGGGGAGCCTCGATTTATGCTCCGGGACTGTTGAGCGAATTTAGCAATCCGGAAGGCGGTGCCTGGCTCGGATACCTGGGCGGTGTCATGGCGGCTGTTGGTTGGGGGGTAGAGGGCGCTATTGCCGGGCGTGCCCTGGATGTCAGCGATCCCGATGTTGGTATTACCCTGAGATTTACCGGGGAAGCTTTCTACTGGATCTTCCTGATTCTTCCGGCGATAGCAATATTCAGCGATGCCGATGTAATCGGCCTGATTCTGGCCGCGTTCAATTTTTCGGCGATGGTCTGGATCCTGCTGGCCGGTGTCAGTTTCGCGTTCTGCTATGTCGCCTGGTATAAATCTTTTCCGTTGATCGGTGTTGGAAGGGGCCAGGCTATCGCAGCTTTGTATGGTGTTTTTGCGGTGATTTTCCTTTCCATTTTTACCCTTAGCCTTCCCGAGTGGCACTTTCTGATCGGTTTGACACTCACTGTACTGGGCGGTTTTATAATGTTTACCGAGAAGACGGAAATGCTCGAAGTCATCCGTAGCAGCAACCTGGCCGTGAGTGCCGAGGTATGACCAAGCTACACATGAAAGGTTTTGTGCTGTGCCTGCTGGAAGAGTATCCGGAAGGGCTGTGGGATTCTGAAATAGCGGGAAAAGTACTCGAAGAGTTTCATCACTCCGGCGACTATTGGCGGGGTGAAGTACGAGCCACGCTTACCGACCTGTTTTCGGGTGCTCTATTGGAAGAAGTTGAAGATCGACTGGATGAAGAAGAGTATTTTGGGGCCGATAAAATATCGGTTAAATTCAGGCTAAGCGCCTTCGGGCGCCAGAGAATGGTTGAAACAGGATTGCTTTAGTCGGCGTCTCGTTGCCATTCAGATTCGGGAGAAAAAATATGTCGGAATTTTGGGGTTTTCCCGGTGCGGACATACTGGCCGTTATCATGATTTGCGTCATCTGCGCCCTCTGTCTTCGCCAGGCTCGGACCTGGGTAAAAAAACTGTGAGTTGGTATTTAACTCTTTCAGTACGCATCGAAATGTTCCAGATCGATATA
>JAAESG010000201.1 GCA_024229615.1 Gammaproteobacteria bacterium
CTCCCATGTACTGACCGTGAGCACACCGACCACGTAAGAAATGCAAAGTAACCCCAGTATCCAGCCTTGGGTACCGGGGCTATTTCGGTTCTTAACGGTCATTAGGGATATGTGAAATGGGTTCGGCAGGTGGGGTTGGATGCGAGGACGTAGCCGCGTCCATTCGCCGACGGGGGCTAGCGCAGGCGACGAAAAATACTGAAGAATGCGCAGTACAGACCTCACCTTTTTGGGTAGAAAAGCCGCCCCTTTTCTGGACAGTTGCCTGGCGAATTCGCTAATGGATCCGCTCCGTTAGGTACCGGTTTCTCGGAAAATCAATGTGTTACATAATCGCGTTGCAAGAGCGAATGTCCAATTTCGCTGGCGACCGATCGAAAACGGATCGAAATCATAGGATTACAGGAAAAGTTGATGGATCCGAAGGTGAGGTCTGGATTCAGTATCGCACCCGCCAAATCCACGTCGTAGACGTCCCGGCATTTCTCTTTTTCGTCAGGGTTGCTCGGTGCGCAGGCAGGACCGTCTTCCCCGGGAACTTCACGACAATTACACTGCGTCAGTGACGGAGCAACGGCTTCCTGGCAATCGTCGATATA
>JAAESG010000202.1 GCA_024229615.1 Gammaproteobacteria bacterium
GGAGTGTCGCCGTACGATGCATCGACATTTTTTACCGAAATCAGCGGTATCTCGCCGGTTGGTCTCGGCTTTTGCTCGCGTTTGAAATCTCGAACCGCCCACAGCGACTTGGTGTAATCGCTCTGCGGGTTTTCAAGCATCGAACGTGTATCGGATTCTTCGACTTCGTTACCTCGTAGCAGAACTTTGATCACGTCGGCCATTTGTGCCACTACCGCGAGGTCATGGGTAATATAGATTGCCGCGGTATTAAACTGATCGACGATATCGCGAATCGCCGACAACACTTCAATTTGCGTGGTGACATCGAGTGCAGTTGTGGGTTCGTCGAATATAATCAGATCCGGTCGACAGGCCATCGCCATCGCGGTCATTGCGCGTTGTAACTGGCCACCAGAGACCTGGTGCGGATAGCGAAAACCAATTTCCCTGGGATTGGGCAGGCGTAGACGATCGTACAGCTCCATCGCATCTTCCTGGCTTTCGCGTCGCTTCTGTATACGATATTGCAACGGCGCTTCGGTATGTTGATCGATTAACTTGTGGGCAGGATTAAATGACGCAGCAGCTGACTGGGCGACATAGGCGATACGTGCACCGCGCAATGACTGAAGGTCGGATTGCGGGGTTGTGGTCAACTCCATGCCGTCGAACTCGATAGAAGATCCCTCTCCAATGCGACAGCCATCCTTGGTGAACCCCATGGCGGCGAGACCAATGGTCGATTTTCCAGCCCCGGATTCACCGATCAGACCCATCACTTCACCGCGGTGAAGTTTCAGATCTACCCCGTGGACAATCCCGACCCATTTTTCATCGGAGTATCCCTCAATAATCAGATTCTTTATATCCAGTAGAACAGTTTTATCCTGGCTCATTTCGATTACTCCTTCAGGCCGGATGATCTGTGAAGCATCCAGTCAACGACAAAGTTAACGGCTACGGTTAAGAGTGCTATTGCA
>JAAESG010000203.1 GCA_024229615.1 Gammaproteobacteria bacterium
CTGAACAGCGGCCAGTCTGATCAAAAAAGAAACTTTGATCTTGCACCGCAATAGTGAGTCCTCTATCTTTAGGGCAATCAGGACGCGGTAGCAGTTAAGGTCCCAACACCTCTGGAGCGTTTATGCCCCTATATAAGCATGACCCCGGGCTGCCCCTGATCAATGATGAGCTTTTTGCACTCTCCCATAAGAGAATCAATAATGGGAGCCATCCCGGGCTACCGCGACCGCATCGCCCAAAAAGGAGACAGGTAGCTATGGCCCGAAATAACAAAAAACGAAAAAAGCCCGTTCGCTCACTAAAGACCATCCAACCCGACTCAGCCGGTATTGACCTGGGTTCGCGAGAACATTGGGTTGCTGGTCCACCACTTGAGGACAATACGCCGAATGTGCAACGTTTCGGCACAACCACACCCGAGCTGGTGCGCCTCGCCGACTGGCTCAAAGAGCAGAAAGTGAAAACCGTCGCCATGGAGAGCACCGGCGTATATTGGATTCCATTGTTTGAAATCCTCGATAACCGTGGCTTTGAAGTTATCTTGGCCAATGCTCGTCAAGTCAGCCATGTTCCGGGCCGAAAGACCGATATGCTCGATTGTCAATGGCTTCAACTGCTTCACGCCTGCGGCTTGCTGCGTGGCTCGTTTCGGCCTTCAGACGACATCTGTCACCTGCGCGCTCTGCTACGTGAACGCAACACCATGGTCGATCAACGCTCAGACTGGATTCGGCGCATGCAAAAAAGCCTGGATCAGATGAACGTCTGTGTGCATCATGCAGTTTCTGACATCACCGGTGTTACCGGAATGGCGATTATTCGCGCCATTGTCGACGGCCAGCATGATCCACGAACCTTAGCCCAAATGCGTGATCGGCGTTGTAAAAAATCCGAGCAACAGATAGCCGAGGAACTGACCGGCAATTGGCGCGCCGAGCATCTTTTCAACCTTCGTCAGGCTTTGAAGATGTATGATCAATTTTGCAAAGTCGTTGCCGAATACGACGCCGAGATCCTTGCCTATATCAAGAGCCTGCCTTCAAGTGTTGACGATGATCAATCCGCGCCACCGCCGGTCTCAAAATCCAAAGCCAGCGACATTGCCAAAAAAGGTCAAGGACCTATGCGTCAGGCTTTGTATCAGCTCACTGGTTTTGATCTGACCACCATCGATGGCATTGGAGTAGATACCGCGGCCGTGATCACTAGCGAGCTGGGTTTTGATTTTAGTGCGTTTCCAGATGAAGCTCACTTTGTTTCCTA
>JAAESG010000204.1 GCA_024229615.1 Gammaproteobacteria bacterium
CCATAAAACCAAGATCGAAGAAAGAAGGTAATGTTCATGATCTACAAATCGCAGCGACGGCAATTACCTACGGATACCCAGTTTTAACCAGCAATATCACGGAGTTTAAAAAAATACCTGGCTTGCAACTGGAATGCCCTTAGCAATCTGGGTGTGGATGGTTCAATACATTAGAAATTACTCCAGCTGTTTGGAGGAGGCTCTATCTATCAGCACACTCAAATTTAGCAGCCACTTTCGCTGTATTCCTCTGGTATTCAATAAAAACAGGCCAGCTATCGAACCCCCTGGGGGACGCCATCCAATAAGCAATATAATCAAGGGCTTGTAGAAATATAGGCCCTTTTTATTCCTCTTTACACAAAACCAATACGCAAATATAAGGACCTTAATCGGGTGAGTAGCCCTGGGGAGTCTTACCTCCCTTGCCGGGCCTGCACCTGGTATCGAACATTAATCCAGTCGAAGGTGGTCAAGGACCCTGCTCCAGCCACAATTCACGAATCACAATTTCTGACGCATAAAACTCAAAATCTGCCGAGCCTTTATCGATTCTGAAGCGTATAAATAGCTGTTCTCATTACAGCTGTCCACGGATGGATCGATTGCCCAGGTGAGCTGTCTCTGCTGTCGCCACCCTCCATTCCATGAACAGCCTGATGAATCTCATTTCGCAACTACGGAGGGAACAAATATGCCTGCAGCTAATTCAAATCGCCATGTGCTGATTGAGACAAAGTACTCGGATGTGGTCTTCGCCAGCGCATTAACAATGGATGACACCGAAATAAAACCCCTGAAAAAAGAGCTTCTCGAAAATCTTCCGGGCTGCAAGCTCGACAAGGAATTCGGTGCCGTCGAGATACCCCGACTAACAATGCCGGATGACACCGATGGATTTGTTCTCGATCCGTTCGATCTGAGTTTCGGCAGTGCCATCAACTCTAAACACAGGGACAACACTTTTCTGCTTCGCGCAACCATAGCCGAAAAAGAGCTCAAAGAATTCGAGCACGAAGCGAAAAACGACCAGAGTATCGTGGCGGTTTATGCCGATCCATTGATCGAAGAGGCCAGCGTCGCCGAAATGACCGAGGCAGAGGCGCTTGCGATGGTACCGCAGGTCTGTCCTAGTTCGCCGCCGATGGGCACCGACCGTCATGTCGCCGCACGTTTAGGCGTACCGTTGCTGCGTCGTCGTCACATGGACGGGCGCGGGGTTCTGATGGCAATCGTCGATACCGGCATAAATGTTCGCTACCTGCGCAGCCGCGGCAAGTTACCGACCCTCGACACAGCGCGCAGCTGGATGGCGCGTCCTGGCGACCTGCCTGGACACCTGCCGGTCGGACATGGCACGATGGTTGCCTACGATACGATGATCGCCGCGCCCAGGGCAACGCTGCTGGATATCGCGTTGTTGCGATCCACCCGCCGGGGTGGGTCGGTAATGGCGGGATTGCTGAGCGATGCCATCCGTGCATACGCGCATTTGTATCGTGTGATTCGTGGCCCGCACAGACCGGGAGCTTCCACATCTCTGGTCGTTAATAATAGTTGGGGCATGTTCCACGACTCATGGGATTTTCCACCCGGACATCCCGGTCGTTATGCGGATAATCCCGCTCATCCGTTCAACAGGATTGTCGGTGTGCTCGCACATGCCGGTGCCGACATATTTTTTGCGGCGGGCAATTGCGGCAGAGAGTGTCCGGATGGCCGCTGTCAGGGTGACATCAATGGCGGAATATTCGGCGCCAATTCACATCCCCAGGTAACCACCGTTGCGGGTGTCGATGTGCTGATGCGCCGAGTTGGATACTCTACCAGCGGGCCAGGGAAGCTGATGCATATGAAACCCGACATTTGTTCATACACCCACTTCCGGGGTTCTGGTGTCTATACGGCCGACGGTGGCACTTCGGCGGCGACGCCTGTCGCAGCTGGACTGATCGCCGCGTTTCGCAGTCGCTTCCCCTATAACGCGGCGGATTTTCGCACCTCACCAGCCGCTATTCGAAACATTCTGATGCGAACCGCCGAGGACCGCGGCAACATAGGGTTCGATTTCGATTATGGATGGGGCATCGCAAACGGACGCAGGCTGGCATTGATCCGCAGCCTGAGCGTGTTGCGGCCACAGGATGAGGCAGCAACCAATATCGACGATCTGGTTGATGTAGAATCATTGCTCGATCGCATCGAAGGTCTCGACGATGTACGGGAACGAGCCGATCAAGTGGAGGAATTGCAGCAAGAGGAAACAATGGAACTCCCCACTCCCGACGAATTCGACATTCTAACCGAAGTGGAAATACCGGATGCTGTGGTCGACACCGACTTCGATCTCGTCGAGTTAAACGCCACGGATGAAAAAAGCAGATTCAAGGATACGACCCTGAGCGAAAAAAGAGGAGCTTCAATGGCATAAACGTCAGGGGCCTGCGGTTACCGCCGTGGGCCCCACTACCCATGATCACGGCGATGCGTATAAAATATTTCACAGACGTAGGAGACACAGATTATGGGTAAAGTATTGCTAACACTGCATGGTCGCGGGGAAGATCCCCAGCTTGAATTGCTCATGCAGGAACTGCGGTTGCTCGAGGAAGAGGTTGATATTGAATACGGGTTGCAGCTAATCGACCCGGTAGCGGGCGATTATGTCATCCTGGTTGAAGAAGAGGCGGCGAGACGCATTGACCCGAATCAATTTAGTGTTTCCGGTCCCTACTCAAACCCGGAAATCGAAACCTTTGGTCCGCCGAAGACCTGAACTGGTTTTGGCTATTGCCGACAATAGTTATTGAAACTTAGCCTGCAGAACTTTTTTCTTCATCGCGTTCGGGCAATCACCGGTGCATTTTTCGAAAGCGCGCTCGAAGGTACGCAAATCCTGGTAGCCAACCGCAAAGGCGATCTGCGTCACCGGCATATCACGTGAATTCATCAGCTGGATGGCATGATTGACGCGCACCCAGTGCAACCAATCGTGGTAGCAGACACCAATTTTCTGGTGGAAGTACCTGGAAAAATACGATTTTTCCAGGCCGGCAATTTCGGCAACCGTACCGAGTGGCAACGGTTCTGAATAGTGCTGCTCGATAAAACGCTTGACCCGTCCCAGGCGAGGATCGAAAGTGAAACGGTTATCGTTGATTTTAGAAGCATCGAAGCAAGGGTGGCGTGCCTTCCGGTCGGGTGCGTGGTCGTGCGACTGCCCTACTGCCTGATTAGCCGTTTCCCGATTTTTCATCATCGCAGTACCAGTCCTGGGACCCTTACATATGCGGCTTCTACAATTTTGATTGCTACCCGCTTTCCACCTAACCCAGCCGCATAGTCACAAAAAATTCTGGCTGGAGCAGAATCGTCAATCGCTGTCGTATCGATTGAAAATGGCGGTATCACCCTATCTACGTGCACATTCCCCAATCCCCGATTCCCACAGACATGCATCGCCCGTGCGAACCGCATAAACGCAATCTTTTCGTTTTAGATTGAATTTAGCCGTCATTTCCGGCTCTTGTGCAAAGCCATCGGGTAGTGATAGTTGATAGCCAGTATGATCACGATTCCCGACACTTTGCCGTCTTTGCGCCTGGTGGCAGGATACCAAATCGGCAAAGAATTTCGCCAATTCCGACCTGCGATTTTGATTTTCGGTCCACCGAATAACTCTCCGAGCTATCTGGACAAAAGATGTACGGCTGAGTATAGACTATCGCGGGGGCATCACCTGAAATCTTGAAGCTTCAAGTAAATTTACTCCCCCGTCTCCTCAGTGGAATTGCTAAAAGGGAACGATGAAACCGAGATGTCTTCAGGCGATATAGTTGTTATCGAAACACCAGGTGGGGGTGGGTTCGGTGCGGCCTAATAATGCGAAACTGGAACCGATCCGATTTCACTAAGGAGTAATGGTTTATAGCGATCGACAAATGCTTCCAATGCAAAACCGACTTTGGAAAAATGCGCTTCAGTCATCGGTAGTGACAGAAACAGGTCTCCACGGCTGCAGATCAGAACACCTTCAAGCAGCATTTCCATGTGCAGAAGCGGACTCAGTGCACGACCATTCGCGCTGATATCAGCCGTTGTTTGAATCGGCCTGCAGGTAAAGTGGACCGTAAAGATGGACCCGAGTCCGTTGCAATACATCGGTACCGCTTGCTCGGCAAATAGTTCGTTAAGTGATACTCGAAAAGCCTCGGAAGATACTAGAAATTCGTCAGCGCGCTGTCGCGTATAGACTTTGCTCATGGCTGTACTGCCCGCAGCCATTGAACAGACGTTGTTATTAAAGGTTCCGGCGTGTTTCCAGCTATCTTTCCGCTTTGGATTAAAACGTTCCATGATTTCGGTTTTTCCACCGAATGCACCCGTCGGAAGTCCGCCACCGATAAATTTCCCCAGCGTTGTCAAATCAGGATCAATACCCAGCAACCCCTGTACTCCCGC
>JAAESG010000205.1 GCA_024229615.1 Gammaproteobacteria bacterium
ACCGCCTAGCAGGAATACACAGACTAGCGCGCGGTAGTCACTGCCCGTCGCCGCCAGCGCACTTGTTGCCGCTAGCGAGCCAAGCGAGCCAGCCAGGCAACTGGTTGCTATGCCGGTGTGTGCGGCCTGGCGCAGAAAGCGGCGCCTGGAGAGGGTTTTCGGTTTCACTGGTTTGGCCTCATGTCAGTGTTGCACCGCAAATTCAGGTGATATTGCAAGTAGATACAGCGCTTCTTCAACCCGGTTTTCGCCGTCATCACTGAGTGCGCGCTGTGCTGTCCGGTCGATTATAGCGTTGCGTGTTGTTGTATTTATCGGGGCGCCGATCAGTTTGTCAATTAGATGATCGACCAGCAACGCCGGGTCGTTTGCGAGCGTCTTCTCAAACTCGATATTTAAAATAATCAGATTTTTCGCGACATTGATATCGACCGATCGCCACGTAGCAGACATCGCCTGAGTGCGCAATTCATTATGCATGTTGATTGCCCTCGATTCACCCAGAATCTGGAACTCGGGTGACAATAGCTGTAGGTTTCTAAGCTCTCCCGGTTTGCTGAAATCAGGCTGGAAAAAATTAAATACCGAGGGTGCGCGCAAGTGCTCCTGTCCAAGCGATAGATCGGTGTTGGTAAATCGGATGCGACCCGGTACGGCGCCTTCGGCCGCAAAGGCCCGCCACAGGGCGGTGAACTTCAACAACGGTTCTTTGAGTTTACCGAAAACAATCGGATCGTCACGATGACCGAGTAAAGCCTCGGGATCCATAAGAATGGCACGAACCGTCGCACCGAGATCGCCGCGTACGCCAGCGCCATTGTCGGCGAAAACGCCGGCCACACGTTTGACATACTCAGGGGTAGGGTTGCTCGTTATCAGTTTTAGAATTAGTTGTTTACCTATAAATGGACCAAGGTTTGGGTGATTGAAAATATTGTCGAGGGCGGACTCCAGGTCTGCTGCTGCCGTGCGCCCACCGGGAAGTTGCTGGTTCTGCAGCAATGTCTTCGGATCGGTATCATGATAGTTCTCAAATGCGGTCATCGGAATTAATTCGCTTTGCAGCGTACGCGAGTTGCTGCGGAGTTGTGGTGCATCGCCGTAATTCCAACCGGTGAATACCCGTGCAAAATTAAGAATATCCTGCTGGGTGTAGGCCGGTATCCTTTGATTGTTGTTGTCGAGTTGTGGTGTTCCATCCGCGTTTAACAAATCCAGTCCAATGCTGAAAAGTTGCATCACCTCCCGAGCATAGTTTTCGTCAGGTAGAATATTCTGACTGGCGTTGGCTTTTTCGTTACGCCGCATGCTCAGGTAGTGTCCCATGATTGGACTTAAGGTGACCTCCTGCAGCAGGTCACGGTAGTTGCCAAAAGCATTTCGGACGAGGATATCATTGTAGTTCGCAAGACCCTGCGGTCGATTTTTAATACCATTGTTACGCCAGGAAACAACCAAAATTTCGCTCAAAGCGAAGGCTACGCGTTGGCGTAACTGGTCGTCCCCGTGCAAAACGGTTTCGAACCAGGCATCTTCACGCAATCGCTGAACCTGAACCGCATCGGCCGTGAGCTGGATGTCGGTGGTCTGATAGCCTGCTGCAATCATGCGGGTCAGCAAATCGGGCAATTGTAAGCTTGCAGCAGCCCCCATCTGTTGATCGAGCCAGGCTTCGTAACCCAATCCGGATAGCGCGGTAATATCTGCTGTAGTTGGGCCGAAGGTTGCCCGTTGCAGAAATCGAAACGCATCTGCACGTTCCTGTATCTGCGGCTCGCCAACCGTAACAGTGCGAACCAGCGGAATCGCCGCCGCTCCGGCCGAATCGGTAACGCGGTAGGTGAGGGCATAGACGCCGGGAAAGCGCGTATCCAGAGAAGTTTCTACAGTTACTGCTGCACTCAGATCGCCATCTTCGGCATCGGTCGCCGTCGCACCGGGGTCGGTATAGCTTCCACCGAACTCGATACTGTCATTATCGTTGCCCAGTAGCGAGATGACCGGCACGGTATTCTCCAGCACCGTGATGGTTCGACTCAGCGAAGCGCTCGCGCTGCCGGAGTCAGTCACGCCGTATGTGATGGTGTAGTTACCGGCGATACCAGTATCAAGACTGGAATCGATCGTGATGGCTGAGGTTAGATCACCGTCTTCGGCATCGGTCGCCGTCGCACCGGGGTCGGTATAGCTTCCACCGAACTCGATACTGTCATTATCGTTGCCCAGTAGCGA
>JAAESG010000206.1 GCA_024229615.1 Gammaproteobacteria bacterium
AAAACACGGCTGCGCCATGAACGCCGAGCAGCCACTTGTAACAACTCGAAACCATGATATCGGCGAGACCGGCATCAACCGGAACCACGCCTGCGGCGTGCGTCGCATCAAGCAATAACAACGCATTCGAAGACCTGACCAACCGGGACAGGGCCTCCAGGTCGATGCGTTGGCCGGTAAACATACTGACATGACTGATGGTCACGACCCGGGTTCTATTGTCAATCAGGGCCGCAATATCCTCGAGATCGATAAACCAGTTTTTGTGGCGGACGACTCGAACTTCGACGCCCAGTTTTTCAAACCGGGTCCAGGGCAGGATGCCGGATGGAAACTCGATATCTGCGACGACTACATTGTCTCCTTTTTGCCAATCGAGTCCGTAAGCGAGGTTGTTGATCCCTTCCGACGCGTTGGACAGAAAGGTAATTTCTTCAGGGTTCACCGAAAACAGTTGAGCACATTTTCCGCGCGCCAGCTCAACCATGTCTGCTTCCAGAGACCGCGCGTGTTCGCCTTTAGATTTATCGATCATGAACTGATCGAAAACCTGTCGATGAGATTTGAGCATCGGTGTTTCTCCACCTGCGGCGAGATGGGCGATGCTTTCGAGTCCGACGAATTCGGATTTAGCAATCAACGGTTGAATCAAGCGGGTTTCTCCATCTTCGGGTCACGGAAAAGTTTTGCATGCTTCATTGGTCGGCACACTATCATTTTCTGCCGGCTGCTAAAACCCGTTCTTCCCGAAGTCATGCCTGAAACCGAATACGCGTATAGCTATGTCGAAAAGATTCATGCCCAAAACTTCGAGGCAACCACCGTAACATTGAGCAGCTGGACCTCGGCATTTAATGCTTTTACTCAACAGGCCGCCGATGCGAGTATCGATGATGACATGTCCAAACTGATGCGTAGCTGGTTTGACCTCGCATTGGAAAAGGGGCTCGGCGAGGAAGATATCATGGCTCTGATAAAAAATTTCCGAAAAACCGAAGATCGCGACTAGTACACCTTCGAAGGAGTACTAGGAGGAAGCGAAACATGGTCCGTCCCTTACTTGTCAGCAAAATACCCTGCCATGCATCCAGCAAAACCTGTTCTGTCGCGTAGGGCTGGGCACAAAAAATCCTCCCTTTTGATTCTTTTAGTTCGCGCTTCCAGCTGAATCCTGGGATATCATCCCGCGGTGAACAACGCTAACACTCATTCGTTTATCGCTTCTCAGACCCGGGGTATCGTCATGGTCATCGTTGGCCTGTCGGTAGCCGCGTTTGCTGGCGCGATGATGAAATTATTGGGCGATCAGATTTCAGCCTTTCAGGTGGCCTGGTTTCGATTCGCCGGCATGAGCGTAATATTACTGCCTTATCTGATCTGGCGCTACGGCCCCTCCGGATTAAAACCTGCACGGCCGATGATCCAGGTGATCCGGGGCCTGACGATGGCGGGTGCTACCACGGCTTTTGTGATCGGTACGCAGACGGTTGATTTTGCCGATGCGATAGCCATCCTGTATGCCTATCCGTTTCTACTGGTCATTATCGCGGTATTGTTTCTCGGCGAACACGCCAACTGGTCGGTGTGGATCGGTGTGGTCGGAGGATTTGCCGGCGTCCTGCTGGTCATGCGGCCGGGGTTCGAACAGATTAATAGCGGAAATTTTTACATCTTTGCCTGTGCTGTCATCGTCAGTATTCAATTGGCGTTAAACCGCAAACTGAGTATCGTTTCGCCTCCGATTGTGACTGCGTTTGCGGGTGCGGTATGCGCCACGCTAGCCCTGACGCTATTGCTTCCGGGTTCATGGAAAGCGATACCCGACGATGCCTGGTTGTATATCGGCCTGTTGGTCGTATCCGGTGCGATCAACCAGATCTTGATGGTGTTTGCATTCGCTCACGCCGATGCATCGACGCTTGCTCCGTTCACTTACTTCGAAATCGTCTCGGCCGTCGGTTTCGGGTTTATGTTCTTCGGTACCTTGCCTACCGTGCTGTCCTGGGTCGGGATTTTTTTGATCACCCTGGGTGGTATTTATGTTTCGTATGCACTGCGGGTGAGGACTATCTCGCGACGGGGGACGAAGATTTGAGCAGTGGAGGCGCAGAAGCAGGGGGCCAATAGAGTTAGGTATACAGTACTCGGAATTCGCTATACCCGGTATCTGGATTGAATTCGGTATACTGTCCCCGGAATCCATCAGGTTTTCCATAACCCAGGGTCCAGCTCCAACAACTTTTTCAATAGCCATTGACCACTACTGCCAAGAGCGCGTCGTTCTGTCCAGACCACATCAACACCATACAGAATATCGGCTTGCTGAAATTCGTAGTTGAGTCTGACCATCTCACCGCTCTGCAGTTTTTCGGCGACCACGGTCCAGGGCAATTCAGCCCAGCCCAATCCCGACAACACCAAATCCAAAATCATATACGGACTTTCGCTGGACCAGACCTTGGGGCTTTTCTGTTCCCGTAGTGGATGATCGGTTTCCGATGAACGACTGTGCATGACCAGTTGGCGATACTGGCGCAAGTCTGCATGCGAGACCCGCTCCCGTTGCGCCAGTGGATAGTCCGGGCTGCATACGGGAATTTGTAGTGAATGTCCGACACCTCTGAAAAATAATCCCAGCGGATAGGATTCCTGCTCCGTCATGATGCCGATATCGGCGCGACCATTCTTGATCAATTCGGCGACATCGTTAGGACCCGGGTCGAATATCTCGACATCGAGCAGTGGAAACTGCAAGGCCAGCTCATTGAACAAATCCATCAGGGAATGCACGAAGATTCCTTGCTCTACCGCGATACCGAACCGTGCTTCGATGCCTTCGCTGACCGATGTCGCGCGTGCCATGAACTCCGTATTGCTCTGTAAAACCGTCCTTGCATACTTGAGTAACACTTGACCTGCTTCGGTCAGCACGGGATTGCGTCGGCTGCGATCGAATAGACCGATTCCGGTATCGATCTCAAGATTAATTATCGCGGTACTGACGGCAGATTGGGCTTTGCCGAGCTGGCGCGCAGCAGCAGAGAAGGAGCCGTGATCCGCGGCGCTGACAAAGGCCTGGAGCTGGTCAATATTTGGCACGATGTAGATACTCCATATATCTTAAAACCAGATAGAAAGTAACTTTATTCTAATATAAAACATGATAGATTGCAGTGATTAACCCCGATGAGTGCTGTAATCATGGAAAAAGCGATTAAATTAAGAACCGGTAAAGACCGACTGAGATATACCTGTCTGTTCGAGCTTTTTCTGATCGTCATACTGGCGCCGATCAGTGCTCTGGTTCTGCAAGAACAGATTGTCGATGTGGGTGTGCTGGCCGTCCTGCTATCGCTGAAAGCGATGCTGTTCAATCTGGTCTACAACTGGTTTTTTGATCATTTCGATGCGCGCGCCGGCAGAATTCCGACCGACCGGACATTTTTTCGTCGCATATTACACGCGGTCGGATTTGAGATCAGCTTGTTGATCACTTCGTTGCCGATCGTCGTCTGGTGGCTTGGGTTATCCATTTTGCAGGCCCTGCTGATGGATATAGTGGTCACTTCATTTGTTGTCTTATACACCCTGGTGTTTACCTGGGGTTACGATCGGTTGTTCCCGGTGGTTCAAATGCCGATCAATCGATCTCGGCCTGTAAAGGAATGACATAGTTGCGCGTTGTCCCTGCGGAAATTCAAAGGGCCGGTGATCGATTATTGTGGTTTGTCACCGGCCCGTTTAAATATTTTTGTTTTTTTGATTTATAGGCAAGATAATGCCCGTGCCGTGTTGTTCGCTCAGCCATCCAGGCGTCGAGAGGCAAACGGATTAATTTTGTTTCCATTCCCCACTTTTTGTTAGCCTGTGCTCGTCGGGTTGGCCAATCCCAGGACTGCACGCGCGGAATAGGCGAGCGCCGGCGCCAGGAATCCTAACGCGATCACGATAAACGCACGGTGGGTATTGTTTAATTCATGCACTGCTTGCATCCGGTTAGACTAATGTCAATTGGGTAGGGCATAAAGGACTATTTTCCCGCCTTCCCGGACAATGCCGAAACAATCTAATAAGGAAAAACTGGATACTGTGCAATGAATACGATGCCCATTCTCTATTCATTATTATTCATGAAATGGCGCCCATAGATTTTCCCATGCGCTTTTATCATGACCTTGTCATTCGTCGTGATGATGAATCGCGATTAAACAAGCCGCTCTCCGGCCGCGAATACCCGGGTCCATTGCAGAATCTGAAACGACTTGCGTAAACCGGTGGACCAGAAGGGGTCTTCGTGAATCAATGCGCGGACGATGTCGACATCGTCCACCTCGACCAGCCATAGCCCACCGGCAGGATCCCCGTTGCTTGTATCCCTAAGCGGACCGGCAGCTGTGATTTCATCAGCATGGTTTGCAAGAAAGGCGAGATGCTGTGAGAGGAATTCGGGGCGCTTATCGGCGTGGCTTTCATCGTCTTCAAACAGGACGGCATAAATCATGGCTGGTTCCTTATTATTTCAACTCGGTACAATCCGGCTTATCATAGACCAGCATTTTTTGTATTAGAATGTACATTTTCGAATGTTATATGGACAAAAATGTCAAGAATGAACTGGAATGATCTCAGATATGTGCTGGCCGTGGGGCGCTCGAAATCGCTCGCCGGAGCGGCACGCAAGCTGGACGTTAACGAAAGAACCGTGTCACGTCGGATTGCGCAAATCGAACATCAACTAAAGGCGCAATTATTCGATAGAAACGCCGGGAAATTGATGCCGACCGAGATCGGAGAGCTCGCAATCGACAGCGCGGAACGGGTCGAATGCGAGTCTCGAGATCTCGAGCAGCGCATTTCAGGCGCAGATCTGCGCGCCGCCGGTGTGGTACGCATGACTGCGGTGCCGATTCTGATAAATCGCATGCTGATTCCGTCGATCGCCGGGTTGATTCATCGCCACCCGCATCTCGAACTCGAATTAATTGCCGAACCGCGCAACCTCAGCCTGAGCAAACGGGAGGCAGATATTGCGTTACGCATGGCGCGCCCCACGGATGAAGTGCGTGTCATCGCTCGTCGTCTGGGTCAGATCGACTATGCGGTTTTTGCAGCTCGCAGTGAAGACTTCGAAGCATTGCCCTGGATAAACTACGAAGAGGGTATGCGAGACTTGCCCCAGGCACACTGGATGTCCGAGCAGACATCCAGCCTGGCAGAATCGCCTGCGGCGATTGCGGTCAACGATACCGAAGCCATTCTGGCTGCGGTTAAAGCCGGGCTTGGAAAGTCACTACTGCCGGTTCAGATCGGTGATAGCGAAACAGGATTACAGCGCTTACAGGAAAGTACTTGCCTGTCGCGTGAAATCTGGTTGATGGTTCATCCGGATCTGCGTCACCTGGCACGCATACGTGCTGTGATCGACTGGCTCGGCGAGCTTTTTTAATTTCCAGGATGAATTACCGGACAGAAAAATGAAGGGGTCTGTGCCTCTTTTTGCTTAGATCTGATTGTTCTTTTCTTTTAAATTCAACCAGCGTTAGAATCTATCGTCCCGGAATACGTCATTCCGTGGTCAAACCAAGGAGGAGTTATCATAATGAAAATTCGAACACTATCCAGCATCGCGGCGCTGGTCTTTCTTACCGGCGCCAATGCCTGGGCGGATCCACTGCCGCAGGCGGTTACCCATAAAAAGGAGATGGTGGTTACCGCCAATCCCCTGGCCACGGCTGCCGGCGCCAAGATTTTGAAAAAAGGCGGTACTGCCGCCGATGCCATGGTCGCGGTGCAAACTGTGCTAAGTCTCGTTGAGCCCCAATCCAGTGGTCTCGGTGGTGGCGCTTTCGTGGTTTACTACGATGCCAGAACCCGAACCACGACGACCATCGACGCGCGCGAAAAGGCGCCCAGTGCGGCGACAGAGGATCGTTTTGTCGGCCTCGGTGGATTTTTCCCCGCCTGGCAGAGTGGCTTATCCGTAGGCGTGCCCGGCACACCGCGTATGATGGAATACGTGCATGACAAGTTCGGCAAGCTGGAATGGAAAAAACTTTTCAAACCGGCGATCAAGCTGGCGAAAAAAGGCTACCCTTTGACCGGCAGAACCAGCGATCAGGTAGCCGGCTTGCTGGCGCGCAATACTTCCTGTGATGTTCGCCTGTTTTTCCGCGACCCGACCGCTTTCGAATACTTTACCGAGAATTGCGCGGCCAAACCCGCCGGTACAATAATCACCAACCCCGACTATGTGCGGACACTGAAATCCATTGCACGTCATGGCGCGGATGCCTTCTACACCGGCTCGATTGCGAGAAATATCGTCGCTGCGGTGCAGGGCGATCTGGCCATCGGCGGTGACATGACCGAGGACGATCTCGCCAATTACAACGTCGTGGAACGTGCGCCGGTTTGCCTGAATTACCGCGGGCATAATGTCTGCGGCATGGGGCCACCGTCTTCCGGTGCGCTTGCGGTGGGGCAAATTCTTGGCATCCTGGAGAACTTCGAACTGAGTGGTGATCCGCTGGACGTCGAAAACGTTCACTTGTTCAGCCAGGCCGGACGCCTTGCATTTGCTGATCGGGGGCGCTACGTGGCTGACAGTGACTTTGTCACCGTGCCGGTTGAAGGCATGCTCGATAAAGATTACCTCAAATCACGGGCAGACTTGATCACTGCCAATGATCTGGGTGTGACGGAGCCGGGCACACCTCCGGGTGACTTCGATCCGCTCGCGCCCGACAACGGCGCGAAGAACTCTGGCACCAGTCATGTCTCGATCGTCGATCGCTATGGTAATTCACTGTCAATGACGACCACCATCGAGAGTTCCTTCGGCAACGGTGTCATGGTCGACGGCTTCCTGTTGAACAATGAATTGACCGACTTCTCGTTTTCTCCGGTGAATTCAACCACCGGCGAGCCGGTGGCGAATCGTGTGCAGGCCAACAAGCGTCCACGCAGCTCGATGTCACCGACCATCGTGTTCGACGAGCATGGAAATGTTGAAATCGTCACCGGATCGCCCGGTGGTTCGCGCATCATCGGTTATACCGCGCAGTCCATCGTCAGCATGATCGATTTCGGTCTCGATCCCCAGGAAGCGATCAATGTACCGCATTACATGAGCCGCAATACGTCGACAACGGATCTCGAAACACCGATCCCCGGGGTTACCCTCGACTATGACTCGGCGGCGCTGGAACAGGCGCTCGATGATCGTGGTCACAGTGCCCGCGTGATCACACAAACCAGTGGCTTGTCGATTATCCAGGTCATCAGTAAATCGAAAAAGCATCGCCATCACGAAGATGATGACGAAGACGATGATGACGAGGATGAAGATCACGACGAAGACGAAGATGATGACGATTGGGAAGAGCAGGAAAATACCTTGCTCATCGGTGGCGCTGACAAGCGTCGCGACGGAACCGTCGGCGGCCGTTAGTCAGTCATTTCGCCAGACCAGAACCAGGAGGGTGCATGGACATGCCCTCCTGGTTTCTTGTTAAAAAATACTTTCCACTGCAGTGCATCTGGCCAATAGTCAATAATTACGGCTTGTCGGGTGTTAGTGCTATTGACGCGCGCGGGAGGGGGCAGGACTCGGTTTTTCAAATTCGGGAAAACCTGTCCTGTTCCAAATTATTTTCTATTCTATTCGAAGCTCAAAACCAGAGACCGCACCCCATAGTTCCAAAGTTTCTTTCGATAATCTTCCTTAGGCTGATGTTTCTATTTTGCCAGGGCTGCGGCTGCGCGCGCCGCCGTATCCGGGTCCAGCATGCCCTCAGTTGTCACCGATGTTTCGAGGTCCATCACCTCATCCAGTGTGAGAGAGGCAGACAAGTTGAGGGTTTTCTTTGCGCGACCGCGCGCAGCATGGGGCATGGCCATCAATTTTTTTGCCAAGTCGTAAGCCTCCCCCAGAAGATTTTCGTCCGCGACGACTTTCCAGGCGATACCCAGATCGAGGGCGGTTTGCGCGTCTACCTTCTCCCCCAAAAGAATCAGTTCCTTGGCTTTTTGCAAGCCAACAAGTTTTGGCAAAATGGAGGAAATGCCGCCTGTCACGAAGATACCCAGCCCGACTTCGGGGAAGAAACAGCGTGCGCTTTCCGCCATGATGGTGAAATCACAGTTCAGGACCCACTCGAACCCGCCACCGGCCGCCCAACCGTGAATGGCTCCGATGACGACTTTCTCGTTCAGCATCATCAACCGGGTTATTTCCTGGATGTCTTCCAGATAACGACGAATTTCAGCCTCAGGCATGTCCTGTCTGTTCGCAGCGTCTTTCAAGTCATCACCTGCGCAAAATGCCTTGCCGGCCCCCCGCAGTATCACGACACCCACCTCGCGATCCTCGTTTACGGACTTGAGCGCAGCGCTGAACTCTACCAATAGATCATCGTTGATGGCATTCAGGCGTTCAGGACGTGACAGAATGATTTCAGCGATTCCATCTTTTTGGGTTATCGAAACTGTTTTACTCATAGCTATCTCCTTCAGTAGTTCCGGATCAGGCGCCGGGATTTTTTCTCTGTTGATATTGAACCTTCGTCTACAAGTTCGATGGCTGCGGAAAAATCCAGGTCGTTTGCAATTGCGACCACTGTCTCTGATATGAGGGTGTCGTATTGTTCTTTCGGAAAATCCCGTGCGACCTCGACAATAATTCGGGGCGCATAGTCGATCGGTGGTGGGCGATCGAGAATGATCTGAAATTCACCACTCAGTTTTGGCCGCATGCCGGTTAAAGTGGCCTGTACCCCTAGCGGGAACACATTGACGCCTTTAACGATGAACATGTCATCCGATCGTCCAAGTGTCTTGAAGCGAAAATTTGTGCGTCCACAGGGGCAGGGTTCGACGAACACCTGCATCAGATCACGTGATCGCATACGTAGGTGAGGGCAGGCTTCACGCCGCAGTGATGTGTAAACAAATTCACCAATCACGCCCTCCCCAAAGGGAATAGGTTCCGCGGTTTGAGGGTCAATCAGCTCGGTCATGACAACGCCGGTACCGCCGTAGTGTAGGTTGTTTCGATGCGCACATTCGCCACTGTGCATGCCAAGCTCGCCGGTGCCATACATATCGCAAGACACAAGTCCCCAGATGTCCTCAATTTTCTCCCTATACCCCGGAACCTGCATCCCTGGCTCACCTGAGAAAAACCCTTTCCGCACGCCGATATCCCGAGGTTCAATACCGTTTTCCCGAGCCAGAGCCGCTAGACGGATAGCATAGGAAGGTGTCGCCCATATGGAGATGTCCTGTTGGATCTCGTTCATCATTTCCAGGAGGCGCAGAGAGTTGCCCACGCCATAGGGGATGGTGGCGGCACCCAGGGTCTCGAAGCACAAATGATCGGAGACGCCGCCGGCGTAGAGATTGTAATTCATGCATTCAAAGACCAGGTCAGTGGGCCTGCAACCATTTGCCCAAAGGGCCCGTGATCCCACTTCGCAGTAATCTGCAATGTCCCGCCGCGTCCAGCCGACTCGCATGGGGCGACCTGTGGTGCCTCCGGTCGCCTGAACACGGATAATATCTTCCTGGGTGGCGCATTGGTTGATGCCGAGAAGATGGCCTTCCAACTGCGAATTGGCGATCTCGTACTTTTCCATAAAAGGCAATTCTGCCAAGTCGTCACGATGCTGAATGGATTCTGGCTTCGTACCGACCTTGTCGAACCGGGCGCGGAAATATGCGCTTGTCGCATGTACATATGTCATCTGGGTCTGTAGTCGTTCAGATTCCATACGTTCCACAGCCCTGGCGGACATGGTTTCAATTTCTTCGTTCCAGTACGAACCAGACATTGGCTTTCATTTGCTCCATGAGAAACATGATCTGTGAGATGGCCATCATTTCGGTGGCTGAAGAGCATGATTCCGACTTCATATACGACTGTCAATATAAATGACTCCAGCGTCGATGACGGTGAGCTGCCGCAGCCGTTGCGCAAAACCAGGTTGAAATCCCAGGGCGAATTTTCAAACCATTGTCACCGTCTGCACTGCGTATTTTACACAAGGTCGATCCCGTCAGCGGCGACCTGAGTGAGGCGAGGACGATCGTCCGGGCGCTCAAAAGCCACATTTCTGTAAGACCTCGACCTCCCGAGTCGCCACGAGCAGGAAAAAGTAAATCTCTGACGATCCGTGGACCATAAGCGGACCTTCCCCAAGCCACCGTTCCCGGACAGCCAGGATTCACGCCGTTAAGCATCATAGATTCCGTGGTTTAACAGGAGATCAAACCTTGCAGTTCACAAGTAGACTGTAATGCCTGGCCCCGGGAAAGTTAGACAAAAGCCTCGTCACATCATTTCAATTTTGTACACTCTTTGCTAAACCCGGGAAACAGCCTGACGAATATCCTGGAAATTAACCTGGCATATGGTTTTAGTGGTGCCCGACTATGAGCACATTTGAGTTTGCGACCTGGATTTATCTGGGTATTGGTCTCGTCATTTTTGTCATCGAGTTTCGCAAATACGATGATTCCAGGAAGTGGATCGTACTACCCATACCGCTGCTGTTTATAACGTTTTTGTGGCCGTGGGTCTTGATTGTGAATGTAACGGACCTGACCAGAAAAAAACCTAATTGATAAGGGCCGGTTTCGACCGATTGAAAGCAGGGGAGTGGTGAATCCTTTCAATACGGGGCAAGTTACTTTTGTTTCTCAAAAGCGAACTAGACAGGATTTTTCATCAGTGGGACTCTGGCCGGTGTACTAATTACACAGTCTCACCTGGCATAAAAAGCTATCGATAAATCTTTCATATTCAATGGTTTACGACAAAGCTTGAGACCCACTGGTGAAATATTCTGGCTAGTAGAGGTCTGATCTCACTGGCACTTACTTAAGATCGAAAGCATCTGTTTTCGAAACATATCCGGAGTTTGAATGCTCAATGAACTTCAAGACCGGATAAACGTTAATAGTTTTCGCGAAGTAAACCGCAGGCGGCGCAGTCGCCGAGGCATTCGCGAAAACTATTAACGTTTATCCGGTCCTGGTTGGTTTGTTATGACGATGGCTGCGAGCTTAAGTAAGTGCCATTCAGGTCTGATCTCAATTGCTAAAAAGACCGATTTTACTTCCTTGTTTCGAGGGCTCCCCAAAAACCCAAAGATCATTTAACCAAATCACCCATATAGGTTAAATACGGTCTTGTGATAATTCCGTCACAGAGCCTGCCTGTTTGATTGTTTAACCTTGTTTGTTACTTTGGAGTGACAAGAGTGATTATCATGGTTACTTATGCAGAGGAACGCAGTTGTACCACCCAGTTTGAACTAGGTGAACTATTCAACAGGGGCGAGCAACGATCACGCGACTACGAACAGGCATTCAGGTGGTATGAGAAAGCGGCAAAAAACGGATCGCGTCAGGCACAGCATAAATTAGGCACCTTGTATGCCCGTGGGCAGGGGGTATCGCAAAACTTTGCCGAGGCTTACGCATGGTTCAAGGTAGCGGCCTTCCAAAAATCAGATCGTGGCAAGCGAAAAATGAAATGTCTGGAGGCAAAAATGTGCCTGGACCAGATCCGACAGGGCAGGTGGTTAGCGCAAGACTATTATGATCTGTTCGTGAAGAATCGAATTGAGACCCGGTAAGGGCGATCCGGGTTGATTGCCTAAGCTGGCCCTGGAACGAATTCATCGTTATCTGTTCCCGGTTGTTTGCAATCGCTGAATAATTTTATTCAGCTGTCACAAGGCTCTCGAAGTCGGGTAGCTGTTCGAGGAATTCATCGTGAATCTCACGACTGGCCTGGTAATACAGGAAGTCGATATAGTCCATTTGTGGAAAATCACTGACCAGTTTTGACTCCCCGGAAGAGTCGAGTTTGTTGGCACATTTCAGTAATCGGGCGAAAAACAGGCGCGGATCGGCGCTTCCGATATCGATCTGAAGGGACGGGCTGCCCGAATTCACTGTCTCGGATGGCATTGCTTTTACCAGGCGAACCTCTGCTGGATACCATTGCTGTAATTGTCGAACCAGTTCGATCGTGTCGATCTCCCGACTACCATCGGCCAGCTTGATCACCAGGGCCGAAAAAGTCTGGTTCGAAGTCCGCGCGATCCGCACCTGCGCGTGTGCTTTGAACAGATCGTGCAACACGCGGCGGTTGATTTGTTGCTGCATCGCTAGCAGGTTGTCAGCTTGAGGGAGTTGTTGCCGATGAGTTTCCGCCTGTCCGACCAGAGACAGGTGCCGACTGTCGGTCGATAAAATCGTTTTCATAATTCACCTCCTCAGGCTTTCTGGCAGTATAGAGAAGTCACTGCGCAATTAACTGTCGAAAATGGCCATTAAAATGATACTATTTGGCAGAATCTGCTAATTTCAATCAAGTTATGGACCAAATCGATCGAAAAATTATTGCCGAGCTACAGAAAAACGGTCGACTGAACAATCAGGAACTGAGCGAAAGAGTGGCCTTGTCGCCGTCACCTTGCCTGCGCCGGGTGCGCCAGCTCGAAAATAAAAATATCATTCACGGTTACACCGCGATAGTCGACCAGGATGCCTGCGGATTGCCAATCACCGCGTTTGTCTCGGTTCGCCTCGAAAAGCAGAATCAGGAAAGCATCGAAATTCTCGAACGCGGGATCGTCGACCTCGACGAAGTCATCGCCTGTTACCTGATGTCGGGAACCTCGGACTATCTGCTGCATGTGCTGAGTCCCTCGTTGAAAGACTACGAGTCCTTCATTCGCGACAAGCTCACCCGCATACCGGGGATGGGTACAGTCGAAACCCATTTTGCTTTTGGCCAGGTCAAACGCACTCAGGTATTCCCGGGTTTCAGCTGATTACCGTCGGATCGGCGTTTAACTTTCCACCGGACTGAAATAGTGTTAACAGACCCTGGCATCTCGTAGTTCGTGAACGGCGTCTCTTATTGCCGGAGATTAATTCATTACTATAAAGGCTACCCTTAGGTCAGTTGTACGACCGATTTAACCCGCCGCAACTCGGTGGGTTTCTTTTTGCCTGTTCAAGGTGGAATGATAATCACTGGCTGCCTGGATCACAGGTCCCCAAAGTATCGGGGTGGGATATCAATGGAATATTGCAGGTAAGTTACGGGTAAACAGGTATCCCGCCCATGGAACCCTGCCGGGCTGACTCACTGATACTCATCGGTCATCAAGTTCGCCCTGAAGAAATTCGATGATACGTTGATAGGCCAGAGGATCGTCGTTGTAAGAATCGTGTCCCCCCTGGAAGAACTGTATTTTTGATTGCTCAATTTGCCGATGGATGGCTTCGAGGTTAGCGGGTGGTGCGATGCCGTCGTAAACGCCTCCGGCGATAAAAACCGGTTCTACTCCTCCATGAACGGTGTTAAAAAACCACTTCGATCAGGTACGGTCCCTGTGTTGCGAAGCCGATGTCGAGCGCGCTTGAGAATGCTTCCATCGTGTCGACGCGCTGGGCATCTACGCCGAAGGTTGTTGCGAGGGAGACCCAGTCGATTACCGGATCATCGATATCGAGCAATCCCGATGCTTTTGGGCCGATTTCCGTCACTCCCACATTCTGCATCTCATTGCGTAGAATCTGGTATTTCCGATTGGCGAAGATAATGGTGAGAATATCCAGACTCTCGCGTGCGTGCGTCCACAGCGCCTGCGGCATGTACATGCCGCTGCCATCGCTTTCGAGACACACGACCTTTCGATCCGCACAAGCGATAGCGGCGCCCGTTGCGACCGGCAGCGCAAAACCGATCGACCCACCGGTCGGCAAAATCCAGTCATGCGGGCGAGACGAACGGGTCGCCGAATGGAATGAGCGACCCGTGGTGATACTCTCATCGATCACAATAGCTTCGGTCGGCAGGGTTGCTGCAAGCAATTGACCGATCTTGTCCGGCGAAATCGATCCGTTTGGGCGTGCCGGCAAGTCGAGTTCGGCCTTTGCCGGTGCAAACTTCTTCGCGCCGACGGCGTCAGCCAATGCTTCGAGTGCGTAAGGAATATCGCCATCGATGCTGACCAGTTCATGAATCCGCGTTCCCGGATGAAATAGCGTGCCTGGTTTATCCGGATAGGCGAAAAAGCCCACCGGTGCCCTGGCGCCGACGAGGATGATGTTGTCGACGTCTTTCAGCAAATCGATTGCCTGATCAATTGGATAGGGGATGCGGTCGATCGCCACGCGACCAGCGCCACGCGTGATCCTCGATGTGAGCGTTTGTGAATAAAGACGCGCACCGGTTGCGGCTGAAATCATGCCTGCAAATTCCAGAGGGGTTTGCCGTGTTGCGTGTCCAGCGAGGATCAAGGCTGAAGTTCCGTGACCCTTCAGGATCCCTGCCGCCGCATCGATAGCCATATCGGCGGGTCTTGCCGGTGGTGAAATAAGCGAGGCGCTGTTTGTTTCGGAATGCACTCCGCTCACCTCATTCCACGCCGCGTCGGCAGGTAGAATCAGGGAGGCTACTCTCCCGGGTGCACTCCTCGCGGCCGCGACGGCAGCCGCGGCATCTGATGCCAGCGCACTGGCGCTCTCGGAAGTTCGCACCCAGTGGCTGAACGGGCGTGCGGTTCCCTCGATGTCAGAGGTGAGTGGTGCGTCGAGCTGCCGATGAAAAGTTGCGTGATCGCCAATGATATTCACAATCGGTGATTGCGCGCGCATCGCGTTGTGCAGGTTCGACAAACCGTTCGCGAGGCCCGGGCCAAGATGCAACAGGGTCACTGCCGGTCGATCGAGCATGCGCGCGTATCCGTCGGCCGCACCGGTTACAACCCCTTCGAACAGACCAAGGACGCAACGCATACCGCTGACGCGGTCGAGGGCGGCGACAAAGTGCATTTCTGAAGTGCCTGGGTTGGCAAAGCAGACATCGACATCATTCTGCAGGAGGGAAGTGAGCAGGCTCTCAGCGCCGTTCATGGATCGCCTCGCTTAAGGTGGAATTCTGTTGATCGATGCATACCCTTGAGTGAATGCCTGTAGTTTTGCCGGGGACGCAATAGTCAATTGGAATTTTACCTTTAGGAGTCATGTAATGGGTCTCCGAATTTTCCACCGTATTTCCATCAAGCCCGAATAAAAAAAGGGCCACCGGTATTCGATGGCCCTCCGAGTTACCTGGGAGAAAGACTGTCCAGACCACCGCTCGAAGCGGGCCTGATCAAGAACGTAAAAGCCTTTCAGCCTTACTTCAGATCTCGGTTCCTCCGAGCATTGTGACAGTTTTCTCCAATATCTCTGTAGACACTAGACCACCCCCTTTTAGATTGTTGCCGATGGTGGTGAGCATGCCACAGATTTTCCCTTTGTCAATGGCGTCTGCGGAACCTTGGTGAGAATTGCGCTCTGACCGATATTTCGCCGAATCCATATTGGCTTTTCAGGTCAAACATTCTGATTCAGATCGAAATGGAATCACGGGGACAATATCAATGCTGATGTCCCCGTAAATCATACTCCGGTGTTCCCGTACCCCGTCAGGTCCTGAACTAGTCGTCATCCTTCTCCGGCACCTATTTCCCCGGGTGGCAGCATGTAACGGTCACCGCAAATCCTGCAATAGCCTTTGAAATTCGGGATTCGATAGTAGTAGCTCGCGGCCGGCCCCAATCAGCGCATCGACTTGTTCCGTTTGCAGCGACAGGCCAACCGGAATCTGATTGAAAAAAAGGCGGCGTTCGACCTGGTCGATGCTGTTGAAGTTGATTTCGACGAAATAGGGTTCAACGCTGAAATTCGGCGCCGATAGCTCCTCGGACCAGCGCTGCATACTGATCTCGAACAGCTCCAGCGTTTTTGCGTTGGCTCGATGTAACTGCGTGTCTGAAATCGCGCTAATTGTATCTTCGATCGACGGCACGCGATTGCTCTGTTCCATGGTATATTGCGGACTGGTCGATGCGTTGACCGAGATCACGACAAATTTCGGTGTCGGCTTGCCGCCCATGGACTGCATGAAACGTTTCATGCCGCCCGCGACTTCAACCACTTCATAAATCGCGAGCAAGCCAAGGTTGTCGGTGATGCCGCCGTCGACCAGATGGATAAATTTGCGCTGCTCTTTTTGCGCGTAGCTGGCCAGGCCGTCGACGACATTCTCCAGCTGTGGCGAGCCGCCCACCTGCTCCCGCCTCCGCTCGAGAAATCGAAATCCCTGGTCGCCGCAATCCGGGTGGTTTTGCAAAACCACCGGATTGAACATTATCGGCACCGCCGATGACGCGGTGACTGCACGAGCCACCGGAAAGGAAGACAGATCGGAGCACAACAGGTCGAAGTAGTCTTGGAGGAAGGAAAATCGTACACCGCGCCCCATGTCGGACGCATTGATCACGATCATCGGCCCGTTACTACGCGCCATATCGGCAAAGGTCGCACCCTTGAATACCGTGCGTTCGTAATAATTGATTGCCATTTCGGTGCGCCCGCGTTTGGAAAACCACAACGACGGGTTGAACAGGCCGCCAATCAGCTCACCGGTTACGTTGCGCCGCAAAAATTCCTCTTCATAGTTTTTGAAAACCTGGTCGCCATACAAACCGTAATAAGCCGCTGTAAAGCTGCCTCCCGATACCGCGCTGATCACGTCGATCTGGTCGAGCAGGCGTTGGGATTTGTTATTCAGGCTCACCTGGCTATCGCGTAACGCCTGGAGTACGCCTAAAGACAGTGCTGCCGCGCGGCTGCCGCCACCGGAAAAAGCCAGCACCAGAGTGATGTCTTGCGAGTGCCGCGAGCGCACCCCATGACGAATCGAGTAGTCGATATTGGTCGGGCTTTCGGCGAGGTGTAAATTACTGATCTTACCGTAACTGGTGCAGCCGGTGAGTAGACCACAAAGCAGTATCTTTGCCCCGAGACTTGCCAGATATTTCATTCGGCTGATGACGAACACGGATTACCTGTCGAAAAATGTAAAGTTGATCAATTCCGGGGACACTCATTAGTCGGCCCTGGTCAATAATCAAAGTAGCTCTCTGCAGTATACCTAATTCCAGGATGAAGATTGGAGGAGTTACCGTGCTCATCCACCTCGGCCTACTGTCTGGCATGCATAAAATCTGATCAAGAAAGCCTTAAGGAAATACTTCGATATACCACGCAAAGACTTCAGCAGATGACGGATACGGGTCGGCTAGAATTTTTGGGGACAGTATATCTATTGTGTGCTGAAGGTCAGTTAGGGTTAAGCAGGTATACCACCTCTGAAACTCTGTCATGCCGACTCACTGATCCTTATCGGTCATCAAGTTCGTCCTGTAGAAATTCGGCAATACGTTGATACGCCAATGGGTCGTGGTCGTATAAGTTTTCCCCCCAGGGAAAACTGTGTTTTTGATTGCTCAATTTGCCGATTGATAGCTTCCAGGTTTGCGGGTGGCGCTATGTCGTTGTAAGCGCCCCCGGCGATAAGAACCGGTAGTGGAAACCGGCGCCACCGGTGCCACGCGCATTGCATGGCGTGCTGGTGGTCAGCCTGAACGATTATGTCTACGTGCTTGGCTGCTCTCAGCGTGCTGGAGCCATCGTTAACAATGGCCAGATTTTCAGATCGAATCGATACTAGACTGAACCGATTGGAGTAATAGACACGAATATCGGTATCAGGGAGAAATATTCTTTGGTGCGGAAGATTTGCTCTCCGATACCTGCTGTCCACTAATCGGCGCGAGCTGAAGTTAGTTTCTCCGCTCAGAATTTGAAAGCAATCCCGTCTTCATAAGTCTCGATTTTCGGCACCCCGATCAATCACAGCTCTATTGGGCGCCCGTGATGCTCCCGCGAATCGGGTCCGGAGCCGGATGCAGGGAAAGCCGGGTCTGCTCCAATTACTGTCCTCCGTGTGGACTTGCCGTTGCAGATTTCGGTCAGTCTGCTACTTTTATATTGTCTTCAAACAAAGAGGTAAACTCGTAATGCCGCTAGTTGAATGGAATGACAAGTTTTCGACCAAAATACCGAGCATCGATCGGCAGCATCGAGTTATTCTGGGCTACATCAACCAACTGCACGACGGTATTGAAAGTGGCGAGTACCGAGGGGTTCTTGATATCGTTCTGCGAGGGCTTGTCAGTTACACACGTTCGCATTTTGCCTACGAGGAAATGCTGTTCAAGCGCTTCAACTACGAACAAAGTGCGGAACATTTGGCAACGCACCAACGCATGGTCGAGAAGATTATCGAATTCAGGGACCTTCACGCGAAAGGCCAATCGAATATTGGCCCCGAGTTGCTGGAATTCCTCAGGGACTGGTTGTTTCACCATATCCTCGAAGACGACATGGCGTATTCGAATCTTATGATTGAGCAGGGTGTACAGTAGGGATTATCGGAAGTACGGAGACAGTTTGCTTAATTAGGGAAGCTCTGCATAAGTCATCCTGACTTAGCAGAGCACGAAAAACGTAAAATGCGATTTTACGTTTTTCTTCATTTTTCAATCACTTGTGTGATCGAAAAATGG
>JAAESG010000207.1 GCA_024229615.1 Gammaproteobacteria bacterium
GACCCGGACGCCCGGATCGCAATGAACCGGGAAAATTCCGCATGATCGCGGGCAATACCATAAGCAACATACCGAGTTGGCGAAGCAGCAGGATTTGCGTAACGTGCAGGTGTTGCCCGAGCAGCTTGATCAGCAGGGCCATCAACGAAAACACGACCGAGGCCAGCATCAGGAGCACGATTCCCTTGAGGTTGTCGGGCAGACGCTGGAACCAGTTCAAGTCTTAACCCGCATTTCTCACCAGGGGGCGGGATGATCGCGCAGGGCTTTGGATTCACAAGGGATTTTCTGAAGGAGCGGAATAACAGAGCGTAACCCGCCTGAAGAAAATCTCTTGTGAATTCAAAGAACAAGCGAGGGCTCGCCATCCTGGTGAGAAATGCGGGCTAGGAGTCTGTTTCGGCCAGATGTCGTGCCTGAATAAATTCACTGTGTGAGACGTAAAGCAAATCGGCGACCTGCCGAATCAAGTGTTCTTCGTAATGGTCTTTTTCGCCATCGGCATAAACCATCTGCCACATCATTTCGACCACGCGCCGCTTCATCTCATGATCGTAGTGCTGGTTGAGCAGACGCGTGACATGTTGAATCGAGACCATGCGGTCGGCATCCGCCTCGGCCTGCTCCAGCAACGCATCCAGTTCCAGCGCGGATAGCCGAAATTGCTGCTCGAGCAATTCTCTCAATCTGAGTTTTTCGGATGCCTCGACGATAAAATCGGCACGTGTGATTTCGACCAGTAACACGGCGGTGGCAACCTGCAGAGAGTGCTCCAGATTCTCGGGGCTGGTTTCAACGGTTTCTATCGTGAGGAACTTAAGCAGGATTTTTTTCATAGAAATAATTCATTGCAAACACAATCGTTTTATGCAAAATCTATCGAACGAATCAATAAATTTTAGCTATTATGACATTAACCGAGCTACGGTACATCGTTGCTGTATCGCAAAAAAATCATTTTGGGAAGGCGGCTCAAGCCTGTTTCGTAAGCCAGCCTACCTTAAGTATTGCGATAAAGAAACTGGAAGAGGAGCTCGATGTACGCCTTTTCGAACGCAGTTCGAAGAACGAATTTCGAATCACCGAAATTGGGCAACAGGTAATCAATCAGGCCTATATCGTACTGCAGGAAGCCCAGATTCTGACCGAAATTGCGCAACAGGGCAAAGACCCTTTATCGGGACAATTCAAGCTGGGCGTTATATATACCATCGGCCCCTACCTGTTACCCGGTCTGATCCCCAAGCTTCGCATTACCGCGCCAAACCTGAAACTCATCATCGAGGAAAACTTCACCGCCAACCTTTTCCAGTCACTAAAACAAGGTGCGCTGGACGCCATCATTATTTCCTACCCATTTGACGAACCTGGAATCGAGACCGCAGCTCTGTACGATGAACCTTTTATCGTCGCCTTACCGCGAAACCATGAGTGGAAGAATCGCGAGCAAATAGCACCCGAAGACCTGGCGTCACAGGATTTAATGCTACTGGGTTCCGGACATTGTTTCCGTGAACAGGTGATCCAGGCCTGCCCCGATTGCATGTCAGGCGATAGCGAACTAACTCGCACCTTGGAGGGCGGCTCGCTGGAAACCATACGCCACATGGTAGCTGCGGGAACCGGCATCACCGTTTTACCGCGTACCAGCATGCTGCACAACCAGGATCACGAGTCCCTGATCGAAATCAAACCATTTGCACAACCCTCCCCCAAACGCTCGGTAGCCATTGCATGGCGCAAACACTATCCGCGCAAAGAAGCGATTTATACCATTCGCGATACCATTCTAAACAGCCCACTAGAGGGCGTTGATATTATCCAGTCGGTCGCGTGATCGAAGAACTTCTGCAGCAGGACCGCGAACTCAGACGCGGCAAGATTATCAGCGAAACCGCTAAGATTCCGTGGTCGGAATTGCAGCGTTTTTTCGCCGCCGGCCACGTCATGCTGGTCGCGGCAGAAGTCGACCTGGTTGATGTGGCTATCACCCTCGAAGAGGACGATAGCGAAAAGGTCAAAATCTGGATAGAGACCGGTCAGCTTGCGGCGGTGTCCGATGAACAGGCGAAAGACTGGGTCGCGGGCGATACAACGCTGTGGGCCGTGGTCGTCAAACCCTGGGTGCTGGTACAAACCTTGCCCTGTGTTTCCTGATCATCGCTTAAGCTCAAGTTCCTCGCTAGCCTGCATAAAAACCTTAATATCCTCATAGACCTCGTATGGTCTTTAGACAGGAGGAATGAGCGTTCATGTTTACAGCAGAGCCTGCTCGGGCGTCTATACTTCAGGAATTCATCCGAGTCTTGAAGTTTGACGTGGCAACCATCTTTCCGCATAAAATCGACCGCTTTAACATCCGCCGAATTCTCGGCAAGGGCAATCAGGGTATCGTCTATCTGGCGGAGGACCCTGAGCTCAAGCGTGAGGTTGCGATCAAATCGGTTGATCTCAATACCCGTATACAGCGTAACGTCAATATCGATCAATTGCTCAGCGAGGCACGCACCGTCAGCAAGTTGCAACACGCCAACATCGTCTCGATTTTCGATATTGGCGTGCAGGATGACAATCCCTATCTGGTGCTCGAATTCATCGACGGTAAATCGCTGCAAAAATTGATTCTTACCGATCCAACTATGGATCAAAAAACAAAAACAATGCGCGACATCATCAGTGGTGTGGCCGCAGCACATGCGCTCGACATCATTCACTGTGATATCAAACCGGCCAATATTCTGATTGGACAACAAGGGCAGGCCAAGGTTACCGATTTCGGCCTTGCACTACTGACCGACGCCATCAGCACAAGCGACGACGCATTGTATGGCACACCACAATACATGGCACCCGAGTACATCGAGACCCGCCGCCAGAATAAAGTATCCGATGTTTTTTCGATCGGGCTAGTTTGCTACGAATTGTTGACCGGTAAGATTGCTTTCGAAGGTGACGATATTTACCAGATACTTAACGCCATCTCGCATACCGACGTCATGCCGCCATCGCAGGTTCATGAAGGCATCGACGAAGGTCTGGACGCGTTTATTATGAAGTCGCTTGAAAAAGACCCGGCGCAACGATACGCCGACGCAGGCATCATGTTACAGGCTTTCAACGACTACCTGGCCCTCGAGCAAGCCCCTTTACAAAACGAGAGCAGTGATGCAACAGTTAGTTTCCTGTTACGCAGGATGCGGCACAAAAAGGATTTCCCGGTATTTTCGCATACCATCAGCGTACTCAATCAAGCCTCCACCAGCGACACGGAAAGCCTAACCACAGTTTCAAATACAATCCTTAAGGATTACTCGCTAACCAACAAGGTTTTGCGTCTGGTCAATTCCGCCCACTACAATCGTGGCGGCAACAAGATCAGCACCATTTCACGCGCCGTCGTTATGCTCGGCATCAATCCGGTACGCAGTATCGCTACCGGTTTGATGTTATTCGAACATATGCAGAACAAATCACAGGCAACACAGTTGAAGGAAAACGCGGTGCAGGCCCTGTTCAGCGGGTTGCTGGCTAATTCGCTCTCACGAAACCTTGAAAGCAAAAATCACGAAGAAGCATTTCTGTGCGCTCTGTTGCAACAACTTGGCAAGATGCTGGTGAGTTTTTACCTGCACGAGGAAGCTCAGGCGATCAACAAACTGATGCTCAAACAAGAATGCAGTGAAGCTGCAGCGGTTAACCAGGTACTGGGTATTAGCTATGCTCACCTTGGTATTTCGGTGGCGCGCGAATGGGGATTCCCAAAACTGATCACCGACAGTATGCTTCCGCTCGACTTCGACGACTTACCTGAAATGGAGAAACCGGAACAAAGTCTGGCAGTCATCGCTCAATTCAGTAGTGCACTCGGCGCCTGTCTGACCATGCCGATACAACAGCAGGCAACGGCCATCAAAAAACTATGCGAGCAGTTTGCAACAATCTTCGAACTCGATGAGGACAACGTTACGGAGTTATTGGAAAGTTGTCACAAAGAGCTCACCCAGTTTGCCAGACTGATCCAGTTTGATCTCGACAAAAGCCTCTACTATCAGCAGATATCATGCGTTGGTGATGAGGAACCTGAATTACCCCAGTCCTCAACTCAGCGACAGGAGTTTGGCAACAGCGATAGCATCGAGATTCTGGTTGAACGGTCGGATTCGTCGTCAAACTCGGTAGATAAGACACTCACAGACGGAATTCAGGATATCACCAACACACTCACCAGTGAGTTCAGCCTGAACCAGATTCTACAGATGATACTGGAGACGATTTACCGTGCTTACAGCGGTTCTCGCGTAGTGCTATGTCTTAGAGACGGTAAATCCAACAGTATCAAGGCTCGCTTTGGCTATGGTGAGGATATTGAAAACTTCATCAATTACTTCTCGATACCGTTAGAGGGTCAATCCAATGTGTTCCACGTTGCGTTTAAAAACAATGCCGACATCCGCATCGAGAATACCCGGGATGAGAAGATTCACGACAAGATTCCGACCTGGTATCATCGGAAAATTGCTGCCCGGGGTTTCACCATCTTTCCAATTATCATCAAGGACACGCCCATTGCGCTGATTTATATCGATAGCGCCAACGCCGATTCGATCGAGATTACCGACAATCAACTCAGCCTGCTGAAAACCCTGCGTAACCAGGCCATACTCGCGCTTAAAAGCCGCGACCAGGGGAGCAGGTAGCGGCTGTTTCTGTACTATGGTAGTCATCGAAATCTGTAGTAGAATTGCGCTCCCGAATTTTTTAAGAACGGAATCCATGCCTCGAGTTACCGTATATAGCACCGCCAACTGCCAGATATGTACCAAAGCGAAGACCATGCTGGAGAAATGGAAAATAGATTTTGACGAAATCCGCATCGACAATGATCATGCGTCGATGAAAGAATTTGCCGAAGCCACCCGGGGTGCACGCACGGTTCCACAGATTATTATCGATGGCGAGTGTATCGGTGGTTTTTCCGAATTGACTGAGCTCCATATGGATGGTGAGCTCGACAAGTTGATGCAATAGGACGGTCGACCATCATGCCAAAATCAAAAACAACCAGCTTTCGCATCCAGTTTCATAATAACAACAAGATTTATGAGCTGTATGCGCATGAAGTCAGCCAGTCGCAAATGGCCGGATTTATCGAGATTGGCGAGATAATTTTTGGTGAGTATTCCAAACTGTTGATTGATCCCGCAGAAGAAAAGCTCAAGCACGAATTTGAGAATGTAAAACACACCTATATTCCGCATTTCGCGATCATCCGAATCGATGAAGTTGAACATAGTGGAAAGAACCGAATCCTCGACAGTGATGGTTCGAGCATAACCACTTTCCCTGGACAAGCGAGCATTCCGCAGAACCCCTAAACCGGGTCCTGCTGTTGGCAGTCATGCGAATCTCTGTTGTCATTCCCAGTTACAATCGCAGGCACACCCTGGAACGGGCGCTGCAGTCTGTTCTGGAGCAATCCTCAGCAGTCGATGAAATCATCCTCGTCGATGATGGGTCTACCGATGCCAGCAGTGAAATGGTCAACCAGCAATTCCCCGAGGTCAGAATTCTGCAGCAGACAAACCAGGGAGTCAGCGCAGCACGCAACCGTGGCATCGATGCGGCACAGCACGAATGGATTGCCCTGCTCGATTCAGATGACAGCTGGCTACCACAAAAAATTGAACGTATTCGTAAAGCTCAGCAACAAAACCCGGAATTCGTGCTCTATCACTCGGATGAAATCTGGGTCCGGCGCGGAGTACGCGTCAACCCGATGAAAAAACATCGCAAGACTGGAGGCTGGATTTTCGAAAACTGCCTACCGCTGTGCGTGATTTCACCCTCGGCTTCGATAATCCGCAAATCAATACTTCAAGCCCTCGGTATGTTTGACGAGAAACTGCCGGCCTGCGAAGACTACGACCTGTGGTTGCGACTGTGTCATCAATTTCCGGTTCACTATACCGAGCAGGCCCTCATCAACAAGTACGGGGGACACGAGGATCAACTCTCGCGACTATATCCGTTCATGGACCGATTCCGTATCCACGCGCTACATCGCCTGTTGCAAACAGCAAGTTTACCATCGGATTACTATCGTGCCGCCAGGATTACACTGCTCGACAAGCTGGAAATTCTGCTCAACGGTGCCATCAAACACAGCAACCAGGCACTCATCGACGAACTAGTGCCGCTCAAAGAAATCTGGTTCCCGCAGAGACAGCAGGTAACGCAATGTTGATCTGGGTGTGCGCATTGCATTGCGAGGCCAAACCGATTATTGATTTTTATCAGTTGGAAAAATCTCATGGTGACAGTGCATTCGATCTGTATCGTGGCGACAGCATGGCCTGTATCATTAGCGGGATCGGCAAAATCGCAAGTGCAGCAGCCTGTGCCTGGATGGCCGCACGCCAGGATCATGAAGCATCGCTCGCCTGGATTAACCTGGGTATCGCCGGTTGTGCCAGACACGAGCTTGGACAGGCATTTCTATTAAACCAGATCATCGACGCCGATACCGGCCAGCGTTACTATCCGGTTGCTACTGCCAACTCGTCGCTTAGCGGACAGGCATGTCTGACCATGAGTCAGCCCAATGAAAACTATCAGGACAACTACCTGTTCGATATGGAAGCCAGCGGATTCATGTATGCCACACTGCGCTTCAGCAGCGCCGAGTTAACCCAGTCTATAAAAGTCATCAGCGACAATGCGATGCACAAAACCGGCAAAAATCGCCAGCAGGTAAGCGATTTAATCCAGCAGAATATTAAGCAGATCCGCGACCAGGCCAGCGCGCTGATCACGCTCAACAATGAATTGGTTGGGCTCTCATATCCCGCTGAATCCTGGTAACGACTGACCGCACTGACGCATTTTAGCCAGGCTCAGAAAAATCGCTTGCGCGTACTCTGGCACTATCTGATAAACCGGGATTTTCAGGTTGATGACATACTGCGCCAACTGCAAGCCTGCGCGTCAGCTTCGACGATTATCGAAATCCTGGAGCAGCTCAGCCACCAGGATAGCGAACGCCTGTAACCATAACGAGCTGCGTCTACATTGAACCCGAAATTCGCAACCATCCGCGGATTTTGACATTACTCGAGCGCCTGCACAGATTACCACTCGCCGAAATCGTTCACTACGGTGAAGCCTTCAATCCGCGCGCACAAAACTTCCGCCTGCAGAAACAAACCCGGCGATTATTATCGCCCACAAAAACATGGGGCAGGTGTTGGCGGCACTGGAGGGTTACAGTCTTGGCGGTGACAACAACTACTACTTTTCACAAATGCTTAACTGTATCTACGATTACCGCTACCGCTTCTTGCAGGGTATGTATCAATCCGCTCACCAGGTACTGTCTGTAAATCACGAGGACTTTGGTGAACAAATCAGAAAGGTCGGTGAACAGCATCGAGGTCAACCATGGCAAGCTCAAACACGGTGTGCCATCGATAGCAAAGCGTATCGATGCGACGTACCGCCTGATCGAAGCGGGCTGGATGGTCGGTTTGCGTTTCGACCCGGCCGTCTATCACCAGGATTACCAGTCCAATTTCATCGCATTGCTGAACGAAATATTTTTCAAGCATCGACCCAATGTTATTACATTCGGTCAGTCTTGATAGTTTCCGCCTGACGAGAAATCACTTTCACAGTGTTTCCAGGCTTTATCCCGAAGAACCTCTGTTCGCACAAAATATGGACCTTAACAATGGTATCATCAGCTATCCGCTTGGGCTTAAGCGTGAAATGGTCGATTTTTGTGAAACTCAATTAATGAAAAATATCCCCCCGGAAACCTACCAGCCCTGTGAGTGGCATGGCTGAACCGGCAACCGTTTTGATCAGTGGAGCCAGCTCCGGTATCGGTCAGGCAACTTCTCGCCTGCTGCTAGACCAGGGTTACCGGGTTATTGGTCTCAGCCGCCGTGGCCAGATTATCGAGTTCGAAAATGATGATTTCGATGGCATCACAATTGATCTTGAAGACCTGGATCGACTCGAATCCAGGCTTGGCGAAATAATTCAGTCCAACGAAATTGATTGTTTCGTTCACGCCGCCGGCCGGGGTTGTTTCGGTTCAATCGAACAATTCTCGATCGCACAGATTGAAGCCTCGCTACGGCTCAATCTGACCAGTGCGATGGTGATATGTCGCAGCCTGGTGCCAGAATTCAGGCGTCGAGGAAAAGGTCGACTGATTTTTATCGGCTCCGAATCGGCGCTCGACGCCGGCAAAAAAGGAGCGCTTTACTGCGCAGCCAAGTTTGGCCTACGAGGCTTTTGCCAGTCTCTGCGCGACGACTGCGCCAGCGACGGCATTCAGGCAAGTCTGATCAATCCGGGCATGGTGCGTAGCCCCTTCTTCGACGACCTGCCTTTCGAACCTGGAAAGCACCCGGAAAACGCGATAGCAGTCACCGACGTCGCAGAAGTTGTCTGGCAAATAATACGGTCCAGTCCCAACATCATCATCGATGAAGTCAATTTATCGCCACGAGTAAAATCGATTAATTTCGGCAAATCGCCCTAGTCCCCCAGATCTACTCGATGACCAAAAACAGGTTGTCACGCGCCTTTTTCCTTGTAAACTCTGAAACCTGAACCGGGAGAACCTCCTAAACCATTGAAACTTCAACAACTTCGCTTTCTCGACGCCGTCGTGCGCAACAACCTCAACGTTTCCTCGGCGGCTGAGGAGCTGTACACATCACAACCCGGTGTCAGCCATCAGATCAAGCTGCTTGAAGACGAACTTGACATCCAGATATTCGAGCGTTCAGGGAAAAAATTGACTGCCATTTCTCCCGCTGGATATGCGATCCTTGAGCACATCGCAGACTTACTCAACAGTGCGAAAAATATCAAACAGGCGGCACGTGAATTCAGTAAGAGCAATCGTGGCAGTCTTACGATCGCGACGACTCACACCCAGGCCCAATTTATTCTGCCACCGATCCTGCAACAGTTTTCGCGCAAGTATCCACATATCGAACTGCGCGTACACCAGGGCAATCCCAAATCTATGTGTCGTCTCGCCGCCAACAATCAGGTCGATTTTGTGCTCGCATCCGAAGTCATTGACGAACGTGGCGAGCTGGTGACGATTCCGGCATATCGATGGAATCGTTTAATCGTAGTGCCGCCGGATCACCAGCTAACCCGGGTCAAGAATATCAGCCTGCCCGATCTGGCAGATTTCCCTATCCTCACTTATATGCTCGGTCTGACCGGCCGTTCACAGCTGGATAAAACTTTCCAGAAGGCAAATCTGGAACCGCGGGTCGCATTTACCGCAACCGATTCAGATGTCATAAAGACCTATGTTCGGCTAGGCATGGGAGCCGGGATTGTCGCCGAAATGGCCTGTCGGGAAGAGGATTCCGACCTCGCCTATATCGACGCCAGCCATCTTTTTCCGGATAGTGTGATCAAGATTGGATTCAGGCATTCGCGCTATATTTCGGCTTACCAATTCGATTTTTTGCATATGGTCGCACCCTATCTCGAAATGGAAACCATCGAGCAGGTGGTTCGTTCACGTACAGCGGAGGAACGTGAACTGTTGTTGCAACAGGCGGAGGTTCCCAGTTTTCGTGATATGCGCAAGTCGTTAAACGAGCTCAAGGTGGCCGGCTAAACCCGACAGACTCCTAGCCGACCTTTTTCTCACCGGGGACATCGAAATCGAGCAGTGTCTCGATGGCAACCGGCTTGCCAACCGTATAGCCCTGGATGTAATCGACATTGGCTTCCCGCAACTTGTCGAACATCGTATCCGACTCGACGAACTCGGCAATCACTTTCATATCGAGACAGTGCCCAACCTCAGTCATCGATCGTACGAACACGTAACTCTTGTCATCATCTATAATGTCACGCACAAACTCACCATCGATCTTCAGGAAGTCGACCGGAAACTGTTTGAGATAGCTGAACGAGGACAGCCCGGTGCCAAAGTCATCGAGTGAAAACTTGGCTCCAAGCTGCTTGATAGAGTTGATGAATTCCACCGATCGAGTGACATTATCCACAACTGCGGTCTCGGTAATTTCGAAACAGAGCAGGCTCGTGTCGATATGACTTTCGTTCAGGCTATGGTGCAGAAATTTATGGAAGGTTTGTGATCCGATGCTGCGTCCGGAAAGGTTAATCGAAAACATTACATCGCCGAGCTGTTCCTGGTATTTCTCCAGCCAGGCGATGACATTATTGACGACCCAACTGTCGATGCGTTCGATCAGGTTATAACGCTCCGCCGGTGGAAGAAAATCGCTGGGTGAGATAATCGTGCCCGCTGGACTGCGGTAGCGAATTAAAACTTCATAGTGTGTGAATCTCTCTTCCCTGTCGATCGAGACTATAGGCTGCACATAGAGGCAAAAACGATCTTCGGAAAACCCTTCTATGATGCCTGAAACCCACTCCATCGACTCTTGCTGCGCCATGACCTTCTCGTCGTTTTCATCGATGAAATGATACTGGTTGCCACCATTCTGCTTGGCCAGAAAGCAGGCAGTTGTAACCTTGGAATAGTACTCCGCATATTCGTCACTCATGCGCCCAAATGCCATCACACCGATACTCGCGGTCACATGGTACTCCTGCTCGTTCCAGACGAATCCACCATGCTGAATCTCGATAATGATCTTCTGGATCGCTTGCAGGGCGCGCTCCATTTCAAAGAACGGCATGATGATGCCGAACTCGTCGCCGCTTAGGCGCGATACGATATCCGACTTGCGCACATGCTTTTTGATGAACTTGCTAATCTGTTTCAACAAAAGGTCTCCGGCCGTACTACCGCAGGTTTCGTTGACCGTCCTGAACTGGTCTATGTCGAGGAAGGCGAATACGTGTTGAACCGTCGTGTTGCTGTCCTCGGTCACCAGATTTTCAAATTTTTGTTCGAAGGCAATACGATTCAGGAAGCCGGTAAGGTGGTCGTGACTACCCTCGTAGCTCAATTTGCGACGCAACTTACGATCTTCCGAAACATCCTTGAGGATGATGACAAATCCGACATCCTCGGCTTCCATATCGATCATCGGCGAGGCCGAAAATTCGAGCTCGACAATATTGCGACCAGGGTCGGAAAAAAACATTGAGCTGATTGAAATTTTACCCTTTAGCAATTGGCGAACATCGACAATACGGGTGGTCTGTCGATTCGCATAGAGGATCAAGATCTCATGTATCGAGGTATCTATCAGCGCAGCTTCCTTGTCGCCAAACAATTTTTCGGCGCTTGGATTAATCAGTTTTATGCATTCCTTGGAATCGATGACGATCACCGGGTTGGTAATCGAATCGAGGGTTGTGGAGATAAAGTCCTTCTCCGAGCGCAGTTTCTCCTCAATTCTCCGTCGTGAAATAGTCTCGATCTCCAGGCCCTCGACCATTTCGTTATAGGCGAGGACCAGGTCCTTTAACTCGTTCGGCAATTTGTCTTCACCAATCGGTGCATATTTACCGGTCAGCAAGGCGCCGACTGAATTGCGCAGCTTGTTCATCGGCATGAAGGCACGGTTTAGCAAAACCAGCACTAACACTAACGCCGATACCGTCGCAATCGTGGTAATAACAAAGAAATTGGTCTCGATCCGATCAAGACGCTCGATCAATGGTTGCTGATCGTAAGATGCGCTGATCGTCGCGCCCAGGAAGGAGTCATCGCCGTAAAGTTTGTAGCTAGGGTACAAGTGCGTACCACTGGCTTCGTCAACCCATTGATCGGAGAGGTAGAGAGACGAGCCCGAGCCGTGGGCAATTTCCAATGGGATTCCTACACTTTGCTCAATCTGCTTCAGACCGTCAATCGCGTAGGCAATCACGTGAAGGTAGGCCTTAGGCTCCAGGACGCCGACCGGCACGAGCACTTCACTATAAAGCTGATCATCGAAACTGCACAATGTGTACTTCGGTTTTAACAGCCGGATCAATGGGCCACCTAATGACTCCAGAGCCACGGGGCAGCCGGTGTAGCTTTTCAGTCCGTCATCAGAGCTCTGTGCAAAAATGTTCCCGGAAAGCTCGCGTACTATGATGGCTTTGAGCCGGAACAAACCCCTGCTAGCCTGGTAACGAGTGTAACTTTCACCTAGCCAGGCTTCCATCTTGGCTATCTGGTCATTTTTAAGTGCATTCCTGAACGGTGCTTCACTTTGTAATTTCAGAGCAAACTGTCTTTGATCGTCGTAGAGTTTTTGAATCGCCTCGTCGCTCTCGTGTTCGAGCATCGTATGGACATTTTCTATCTGGGTATCAATCGCATGACCACGAAAGACATGGGTACTGTAAATAGCCAGACCATAAGCCAACGCGCCCAGCCAGAGCAGGGCGAGGCCTATGATAAATTTGAAACTATAAATGCGCCCTAGCACCGGCCTACTCGATCAGGTACGGATAATCCTTATCCTGCCATTCGACAAATCCACCTCGAAACCAAAACAGGCGCTTGTAACCACAAGCCGAGGCAATCTGAATTGCACTGATGCTGGCGTCTGCCGAACTACCGTTACAGTAAAACACGATCGCCTGATCCTTGCTTCGAGCCAGCCGGGAAAGTGAGTTACAGTTAGTTTTTTGTAACGGTAAATTCATCGAGGTTTCTATGTAGCCCTGGGTATGATCTTCATGGTGGCGTGAATCAATAATTTTCAAATCAGGGACCGATTGATAGAGTTCGATCAGATGCTCCGAATCGATTGTAATAGCGACAGCCAGTGACTCGGGGGCTTCAACCGACTGTGGTCCATTTGTCGCAAAACTCCCGGGCGAGCAAAGAATTGTCGTACTAAAGAACAAAACCAGTCTCGCTCGCAGAGACCGGTATTTGACAGTTTTCGTCATTGCAATAAGCCAAATTAACTGGATTGGGTAAACTTATAATAGTTCAATTATTATTATTATCACGTGCTTAGGGGCTCTTTTTACCTTAGTTCTAACAAGACACCCCGGTGCCACCCAAACCGCAGTAACCAGCGGGGGTTTTTTCTAGGTATTGCTGGTGGTAGTCCTCGGCATAGTAAAACGGACCAGCCGCTAAAATTTCAGTCGTAATCGGTGTATGACCGGCTACCTGTAGCTTTTGCTGATACCGATCCAGACTCTGCTGCGCGTTCTCTTTCTGGCTGTCGAGGCTGTAGTAAATTGCGGATCGGTACTGGGTCCCAAGATCATTTCCCTGGCGCATTCCCTGGGTCGGATTATGCGATTCCCAAAAAGTTTTTAACAGTGTCTCGAAAGCTAGCCGCGCGGGAAAATAAACCACCAGCACGACTTCATTGTGCCCGGTCATACCGCTGCAAACTTCCTCATAACCGGGATTGGGAGTATGGCCACCAGCATAGCCCACGGCCGTAGTATGAACGCCTTCCAATTGCCAGAACTTACGCTCGGCACCCCAGAAACAACCCATACCCACTACCACCTGCTCGCTATCTTCGGGAAACGGCGTCACCATCGAAGTGCGGAGTACACGATGCAGTGGATTGAACTGAATGGCCTCACTACGACCGGGTAGGGCTTGTGTTGCCGAGGGAATTTCGCTGGGTCTGCCAAACATCGTGAACTCCTGATTTTCTGTACCGATCGGTTGTAATCACTGACTACGATTTAGGTTTAACCTGAATCCGTAGGTTCAGGGCGGATGCAGGGCGTAAGATATTGGTTTCTCAGTGGAATTAAAAAATCTTAGCTTCACCCATAGGTTAAGCGGGAATTTTTTAAACCGCTGGGGAATCAATAGCTTGCGTCATGCGCCGTCATGAACCTATGGATTCAGGTTTAATTCAATCCAGGTCGGCGCATGATCGGATGGTTTTTGCATCGCCCTGATATCGTAATCTACGCCTGCATCGACCACGGCAGGCCTGAGTAGTTCCGATACCAGCAAGTGATCGATGCGCAAACCACGCTTTGGCTCACGGTCAAATCCCTTGCTGCGGTAATCGAACCAACTGAAACAGTTATCTTCGGTCTCATTGCAAAGCCGGAATCCATCGTACAACCCGAGAGAGGTCAGGCGCTGAAACCACTCCCGTTCCTCGGGCAAAAAACTGGTTTTTCCCGTTTTGAGCCACCGCTTTGCGTTGTCTTCACCGATGCCGATATCGACATCCTGTGGCGCAATATTGTAGTCACCCATCACAATCAACTTCGAGCGGGCCATATCATAGGCACCCAGATAGCTGGTCAGATCATGATAAAATCGTTGCTTGGCGGGAAACTTGATCGCGTGCTCGCGACTTTCGCCCTGCGGGAAATATCCGTTGAAAACAGTTATCGAATCACCTTCGATAACAAACTCACCGCCGATAAATCGTTTTTGGGCGTCTTCCGCATCCCCTGGAAATCCGAAACGGGGATTAGTGCAGCTGTGTCGCGATAGCAAGGCGACCCCATAGTGGGTTTTCTGCCCCATGTAGAGCACCTGGTAGCCCATCTCGTCAATCGCCTGCAGCGGAAACTCGTGATCCTGAACCTTGGTCTCCTGTAAGCCAATAAATTCCGGCGCGTGCTTGTCGATCACACTTTGTAACTGGTGCAGACGTTGACGCAGGCTATTGACGTTAAACGAGACTATCTTCATGTTTTGCATGTTCCCCGAATTTTTCCAATACATCGAGCAGAGAGGCTTCTCCTAAATGCGATTCGAGTTGTTGCTCGATTCCTGTTAACAGTTCCGATACCGGTGGATCACAATGAAAACTGTCGGTCTGCCCATCGTCCTCGGCGTTACGTGCACTGCGCAGGACATCGATCAGGCGGATATGGCGTAACGATATTCCGGGCAAATAACGTGCAGGACTGTCGTCCGATAGCTGGACCAGGCCATCGTTCAGTAACGCATCCATAATCCGCTTCAACACGTCGACCGGTACCTGCTGATAAGCGGCCAGGTTTTCAAGGCTGGGCACCCATTCAGTTTGCCGGTCGTGATTTCGCGCGATGTTAATCATCGCCTGCATCGCCAGCTGGTCACGCATACGACCACTTAAATGAGTATTCCTTTTCTTCCACTTGAGTTGCTCGGGATGCTGATGATAGAACGAAATACTGGAGCCAATCAGCAAGATAACCCAACTCAGGTAAAGCCAGATCATAAAAACCAGCAAGATCGCGAAGCCGGAGTAAATCGCAGTGTAATTACTCGAGCCCCCGATAAACGAAGTAAACAGAAGACCCGATATTTCCCACAAGGCACCGGCGATGACGGCGCCGTACAAGGCCGAGCGAAATTTAACCCGGGTGTTGGGCACCAGCACGTATATGAAAGTAAAAGCGGTAATGATCAGCAGGAAGGGCAATAACTTACCCAGCCGATACAGCAGATCGCTCATGTAGGGTAATTCATTCAACACCCCGACAACGTGATTACTGCCCAGCGAAGCGGTAATCCCAACGGCTGAAAACACCAGCACCGGGCCTACCATAATGACACTGAGATAGTCGCTGAAGCGTTGCATCAGGCTACGAGCGCCCTGCAATCGCCAGGTGTGGTTGAAAGCGGCCTCGATTTTCTGAATCAGAGAAATCGCCGTAAATATCAGCAACCCGAGGCCAAGCGCACCGAGCACGCCGATTTTCATATTTTCGACAAAACCGACGATGCGCACACTAATTTCAGCACTTTGTTCGCCGATGGGCGCAAGAACCCCTGCCAGTGCCGGTTGCAATTGATCGTGGACCCCAAAACCTTTCAGCACCGAGATACTTACCGCGAGCAACGGCACCATGGATAGCAAAGTGGTGTACACCAGGCTCATCGCGTGCAGGGTAATCATGCCGCCGATCAGGTCGCGCCCAACCATGAAGACAATCTGCAGAAAATGGCGCCATGGCGAGGCACCCTGCGCGCTATCACAAGCGTTATAGCTCCAGATATACTGGTATATTTGCTCACGCATCTTCAGACTAGCCGTTAAAGGCTTCCTTCGAATTCAAATACTCGATTTCAGCGTCACTACTGTCACGACCCAGGATTTTGTTGCGATGAGGGAAACGACCAAATCTTTCGACGATCGAGTAATGATGATGCGCAAAACGCAGATTGGACTCGAGCCCCGGCTGATCAAACAATGTCAGCGCAAGTTGCTGGTCTTCGAGGTCTTCGCTGTGCATGAACGGCATGTATAGAAACGCTTTTTGATCGGGCATCAGCTGCTGATCAAAACCTTTCTCGAGTGCAATCCGCGCAATGTCCCGCGACTGCGCTTCGGTCGCAAAGCATTGGGCTCTGCCACGAAACATATTCAACGGCAACTGGTCCAGAATAATAACCAGAGCCAGGCATCCCTCGGCAGTTTCCATCCAGTGATTGAGCTCGGCTCGACTCGCCCGTTCCCAGAGCGCTTGATAGTTCTTGCATAAGCGACGATCAAATTCCGCGGTCGAGTTAAACCAGCGTTTTCTGGTGTCATCGGCAAACCAGAAATCAACGATCTCCTGCGGCACGGGTTGTTCGCTCATAGCGGCCATGTTAGCAGGCTTTGATCAGGTCATCGACCTGTCCGCGCAAGCGGGTTTGCAATTGTTTTCGACCCTCTGAGCCCGACTCACGTTCGAGTAGATTCCAGTGCCGATTCTGGATCGCTTTCTCGATCAGTAAAGCGTCACATTCATGGTCGGATTGCGCAACTCGCTGCATCACATATTTTTGCAAGCTGGCAAAACACAGCTCGAAACCTTTATTGCCAAGAGCAAAGGCTTCAATTTCGCTTAGCTCGATTTCGTCGATCGAGGTATCAAAACCGACGTAACGCAATAAGGCCACGACCTGCCTGGCGTCCATGTCCTGCAGAAACTGGGTCATCCACGTCGGCAACTGCAAACTGATTCTTTGCTGCAACTTATTCATCTCGGCGCTGATCTCGGCGTTGACAGCCTGTAACACAGCTATCGATTGACTGCCGCTCGATTTGCCCTTTCCATAACTGATATGAACCGGTTTAAATCCTGCGTGCTGCCAGAAGCAGGCCGTGTCCGGATCGAGTGCAAAACTGGCACCAACATAGTCCAGGGAGTTGTCGCTTGCGTAACGCAGGGCGCGCTGTAGCAGTCGGGTCCCCAGGCCGTTGCGCCGACAATGCCCGGCCACGGCAATACGTTGTATACGTATGCCGCGATAGCGAGCGAAATACCTTAATCCCGCCTGTGCCGTCAACATCTGTGCCAGCAGGTGACCACGAGGTCGTCGCCTTCCCAGAAAAATCTCCTCGCACATATCAGTTTCGAATCCGCCCTCGATATTCAGCAGTGCGGCGGCGACAACCCAACCTTCGCAGCAAGCGACAATAAGGACCAGGTCCGGGTTCTCCATGAGCATGCGCAGATCCGACGGGCGGGTGCGGTAATGGGCGGAATTCAACAACGGATATACCTGCTTTAGCAAGTCAAAGAATTTCGGCTCAGTCGGATCTTCCAGCAACCTCAGTTCACAAGCCTGCAGATCCGGGGCAGAAGACTGTTGAGTGCTATCGTCAGCCAGCATCAGGCAGTGGTCGAGCCAGTATTCGAGGTGATCCTGCTGACACCAGCGCACCGGCTTCTCCAGTTCGAGCCGTATCAGCTCATGTTGCTCCAGTGCGGACACAAATCGCAACATAAAGCCCTGACCGGTGCCTTCGTAACCGCCATGAGTGGTCGCCATGACGAGTCGGGGATAAATCCTGCTCAACCGGTGTAAGATCGATAGCGGGATCATCGCCGCTTCGTCTATGACCAGCAAGTCAGCTTCTGGACAATGTTGCAGCAAGCGATCGGGTGCGACAAATTCAGCATCCGGCACCACGTCCAACAGTGCTCCGGCGGTTTGTTTCGAATTGGCGGAAAGCAGAATTTTGTAGCTTGATTGAAATTTTTTCACCAGTAATCCAAGGCAAGTGCTTTTACCCCGACCGCGTCCGGCGTTAATTAAGACAATCCCGTTTCGACCGCTGGAGAGCCATTGTTCAACACGTTGCAAGCAGTTCCTTTGCTCGGTCGTTTGCCCATCTTCGATGGTTGTCCGTTGCAATACTGGCAAGCTTGACAACGACGCCGCCGATGCAAAATCAAACTCCTCAGTCAGCACAACCCCGGCTTTACCATCCTCCTCCAGCGCGTTAAAAAAATACTCGGCAAAATACGCCCGCCGAGAAATCTCATGCCCCTGCCAGCGCGCATAGTGATCACTGGCCATATCCCAATCTCTGGGAATGGGTGACAACAGCAACAGAATTCCACCCGAGCACACCAGGCCGGCAGCAATGCATAAAACATCCGCACTGAAGCCTTCGAAAAGATCCATGGCTACGAGCCTGGCTTCGCTGCCAAGACAGGCATCGGTCTTGCTGAACGGCGTCGCCGAGGCGACCAGATTTCGATTTGATAGTACCTGCATCGTCGGATGCAGTTGGAAAATAGTTTCAAACCGCTCATCGCACCAGGACCGCGTGCCTTGCAATACCACCAGCTGCCGTTGCTGGTTGGCTTGTAACTGATCAAGCAAAGAGGTAATCCAGCTGTTTATATCGATTGCCGGCATGGAGATAATTTGTTAAAAAAGCAATCCATTATAGGTGAGTATCAAGACATGACAAAAGAACAGCAAACCCAGGCTGAAGCGGCCGCATTTCGTTCCCTGATAGCCCACTTGCAAGAACACAGCGAGGTACAAAATATCGACCTCATGACCCTGGCTGGATTTTGTCGCAACTGTCTGTCCAAGTGGTATTCCGCCGAAGCCAAAAAGCTGGATCCGGGTTTCGACTACGCCGACGCGCAAGATTTCGTCTACGGGATGAGCATCGAAGACTGGAAGCGTGATTTTCAAACCAGCGCCAGTGATGAACAGATGGAGCGCTACGAGAACAGCAAGCCCAGGCATGCAAAAATAAGCAGCTACTAATGTCGCAGTTAGCCGGACACCGACGAAATCCGCTTATCTGAGTTCTCGACGCAGTATCTTGCCAACGTTGGTTTTAGGTAACTCGTCTCTGAACTCAATGATTTTCGGCACCTTGTAGCGAGTTAAATTTTCGCGACAATGCTCGATCAGCATAGCTTCATCGAGTGCCGGATCCTTTTTCACGACGACCGCTTTGACCACTTCGCCACTCTCTTCATCCGGTGTGCCGATGACCCCGACTTCGAGCACCCCTTCATGCCCTGCAATAACCGCTTCAATTTCGTTGGGATAGACGTTAAACCCGGAGACCAGAATCATGTCCTTGAGGCGATCGACGATACGGAAGAATCCCAGCTCGTCCATCTGTGCGACATCACCGGTTTTTAACCAGCCATCGCTGGACAGCACTTTGGCCGTTTCTTCCGGACGCTGCCAGTAACCCTTCATCACCTGGGGGCCCCGCACACATAGCTCACCGATTTCGCCCTGCGGCAGCAGATTGCCCTGATCATCCTGTATCGAAACTTCGGTCGATGGTACCGGCAATCCGATGCTGCCGTTGTATTCCTGTAGATTTAAAGGATTGATGCAAACGGCGGGGGAAGTTTCGGTCAATCCGTAGGCCTCGAGCAATGGTGATTCAGTCGACTGTTGCCAGCGTTCGGCAACCGGCTGCTGTACCGCCATTCCACCGCCAAGCGACAGTTTCAAATGGGAAAAGTCGATCTGCTCAAATCCGGGGGTATTCATCAAGGCGTTGAACAGAGTATTGACTCCCGTCACCGCTGTAAATCGGAGTTCCTGTAACTCCTTGACAAACCCGGGCATATCGCGCGGATTTGTAATCAGGTAGTTAAGCGCACCGACCTTCATGAAGGTCAGGCAATTCGCGGTCAACGAAAAGATATGATAAAGCGGTAAAGCCGTAACGATGACTTCCTCACCATCATTGACCAGATCCTTGAGCCAGGCCGAAGCCTGTTGCATGTTTGCTATCATATTGCCGTGAGTCAGCATGGCGCCTTTGGCCACACCCGTGGTGCCGCCGGTGTATTGCAAAAAAGCGATATCTTCATGGTTGCAGGAAACGGGTTTGTGGCGTTGTGCAGCACCCAGCGCCAGGGCCTGCTTGAAAGACACACTTCGTGGCAGGGAAAATGACGGCACCATTTTCTTCACATACTTGACAACCAGGTTGACGATTAGCGACTTCGGAAAGCGCAGCATATCGCCTAGCTGAGTCGTAACGACATGCTGAATCGGGGTTTCCTCGATAACATCGTCGAGGGTATGACAGAAGTTTTCCATCACCACGATGGCCTTGGCGCCAGAGTCCGTCAGCTGATGCTTGAGCTCACGCGGAGTATATAAAGGATTAGTGTTAACAACCGTAAAACCAGCGCGCAAGATAGCAAAAATGGCAATGGGGTTTTGCAACACGTTAGGCATCATCACGGCAATACGATCGCCCTTGTCCAAATCGGGCAGATTTTGCAGGTAACTGGCGAGCTGGTCGGTATACCGATCCATTTCGTTGTAGCTCAACGTCGTTCCCAGGTTACGGAAACAGGGAAGTTCACCAAAACGATCGATCGCCTGTTCAAACACGTCGGTGACCGAGTGATAGGCGTCGAGATCAATCTCCTCCGGAACCCCGGGTGGATAACTTTTTAACCAGACTTTCTCCATTCGTGCCCCCCCTCAAACCTGGCAACGGATTTGATTAAATACCGCGGGCCTGGTTCTTCTCACAGCCCCTGCCCCGCATCTAGCTGGCCGCAGATTTCTTTTTTACAGCCTTCTTTTTTACTGCCTTTTTTGTAGGCGCCGTTTTTTTAACGGGTACCGCCTTTTTTGCGGCACCGATTTTATTTGTCATCTGCTCCGGAGTGAAGTCATCAACCATGACGACCTTTCGGGTTGCAGCCCTGGCTTGCAGCAGTATATCAGCTTCCTCGGTCAATACCTGACCCGTGTTTTGCAATCTTTCAATCCACTGCTGATAATCTTCCAGCCCATGCTGATTTATTTCATCGTGGCGCAGGCGCCGCTCTATCGGTTCCGCCTTTATCACTTTGTGAAGAGCGTCTTCGAGGCAGCCGGTTATATCGTCGGTATCATCGGTGGTATAGATACCGGCAGTCAACCGGTCGCGCGCCTCTCCAGGCTTGATCAACAGTGCCGCTACTCGATGACTGAGTGAATCGTTGGGCTTGCGTAAACTGAGCCCCAGCGGGAAGATCGCATGACGTACGATCACCCCTAGCCACTTGATCGGAAAGTTACGTAAAATTTCATCGAGAGCCATCTGCACCTGGTAGAGGCAGTATTTGGTCGACCATTCAACCAGGGGTAAATCACTGCGCGGCTGGCCATCGGCATCAAATTTTTTCAACGCAGCTGACGCGTAAAACATGTAACTCAGCGCATCGGCGAATCGGCCCGAGAGCATTTCCTTGCGTTTGAATGATCCGCCCAGGACCATTAACACCAGATCAGCGCAAACCGCAAATGCGGCGCTCATTTGTCCCAGACGCTTGTAGTAATCACCGATGCGACCCGCATAAGGCGCCGGTGCAAGATGACTGCCACTGATGCCATAGATAAAGGCACGGCAGAAATTGGTCAAAAAGTACTCCGCGTGCCCACGCAAAGCCGCATCAAATGCGGTCTCGGCTGCGCCCAGGTCCTGCATTGTCGCAGCTTCCATCTCGCGCACCAGGAAGGGATGGCAACGGATCGCGCCCTGTCCAAAAATGATCATACTGCGAGTCAGAATGTTGGCGCCTTCAACAGTGATCCCAACCGGAACTGACTGGTAGGCACGGGCAATGTAGTTGGAGGGCCCCATACATATTCCACGCCCACCGTGCACATCCATCGCATCATTAATCACCTGGCGCATATGCTCGGTGTTGTAGCATTTCAGTATGGCGGTAATAATCGATGGCTTCTCACCGCTGTCTAGCGCACTCAGGGTTAACAAGCGACCTGCTTCCATCATGTATGCCATGCCACCGATTCGTGCCAACGCTTCCTCCACCCCTTCAAATTTCCCAATCGAAGTGTTGAATTGCTTGCGCACGTGCGCGTATGCACCGGTATTTCGTGCACAAGACTTGCCTGCCGCTACACCGACCGCCGGTAAAGAGATGCCACGACCAACCGACAACGACTCGACCAGCATACGCCAGCCGTTACCGATATTCTGTTGCCCGCCGATGATGTAATCCATGGGAATGAATACATCTTTACCACTATTGGGGCCGTTTTGAAACGCGGCATTCAGCGGAAAATGCCGGTTGCCAATAGTGACGCCAGCTGTATTCGATGGAATCAAGGCACAGGTGACTCCCAGGTCCTCTTCGTCACCCAACATTTTGTCGGGATCGAAAACCTTGAATGCCAGTCCAAGCACGGTCGCGATCGGACCCAGTGTAATATAGCGCTTTTCCCAGTTCAGGCGTAAACCCAACACCTGCTCACCTTGAAAGGTTCCCATACAAACCACGCCATGATCGGGAATCGCACCGGCATCGGAACCGGCAAACGGGCCAGTCAGCGCAAAACACGGTATTTCTCTCCCGTCCGCCAAACGAGGCAGGTAATAGTCTTTTTGTGCTTCGGACCCATAATGCAACAACAACTCGGCCGGACCGAGCGAATTGGGCACCATTACGGTCACCCCGGCTGAAATGCTGCGAGCCGATAACTTGGTGACGACGGCGGAATGTCCATGTGCGGAAAATTCCAGACCACCGTAACGCTTCGGAATAATCATGCCGAAAAATCGATTCTGCTTAATAAAGTCCCAAACTTCCGGGGGCAAATCCATCCGCTTATGGGTAATATCCCAGTCGTCGATCATGGCGCACAACTGCTCCACCGGGCCATCGACAAAAGCCTGCTCTTCATCGCTCAGGACTGGCAACCTGTAATTCTGCAACAGTTGCCAGTCGGGAGCGCCGCGAAACAATTCAGCTTCCCACCAGACAGTGCCAGCTTCGATGGCATCGCGTTCGGTTTCGGACATAGGCGGTAATATCTTGCGAATACGCCGTAGCAGGGGTCTAGCCAGAAACCGCTGGCGAATTTGTGGGATTCCGAGCAACACCGCGGGCAGTAAAAACGCGGACCAGAATAACAGAGCCCAGAACAGGTTGAACCCACCCAGCAGGGTAAATGCCAGCAGGAACAACCCGGTAATCAGAGCGAGATTACGAAATGGTATTTGCAAGCGCGCAATTGCGTAAAATAAAGCAAACAGGGCGCCCAGCAGAAAAAGAATATTCATCTAGATAACTCGAGCATTATTGAGTCAGGCAAGCAATGACTAACAGTATAATAAATTGACATCTTCAGCAATAAAAAGTTTCAAATTGAAACTATTGAATTGAGACTTTCCGTCCCGATCGAACCGGTCAAATCGAGCATCGATGTTCCCACAGATACCCGAATGACAGTTTAACGCGGTGAGCCGAGTTGACAACCATGTCAGGCAACGATTTCGATGCAGTTCGAATATCCGCTATCAATACAATCCACCTACCGGGAATCAAGATCTCACCCAGACCCGAAACCGGCCAGCCTCTCGGGCCACCATCCTTTAGCAAATTGACGGTCGATGCACTGAAAAGCTTTATTTTCGGCCAGCCATGCCGATACAGCAGCTATGCGAACTACAGCCCGGACTCCGCTGTAGTCAAACCTGGGTCATTTTTATGGATAGAAAAAAAACTGATGCCTGAAGCCAAAATACTGATAGTCGATGATACCAAGGCCAACCTGGTTGCGCTTGGGGTGCTATTGAAGCCAATCGATGCCAATCTTATAGCGGTCGAATCGGGTGAGCAGGCATTGCTGGCCGCGGAACAGAACGAGGATCATATCGCCTTGATTCTGCTCGATGTGCAAATGCCTTTAATGGATGGCTTCGAAGTCGCCAAACTATTGCATAAAAATGAACGGACTCGATCGATACCGATTATTTTTATCACCTCCAATCAGGACGATGCGCAGATCGAAAAAGCCTATCTCTCGGGAGCCGTCGACTACATTCAGAAACCAATTCGTAAAACCGCGCTGATTTCAAAAGTGCGCGTATTTCTCGATCTCTGGTCGCTGCGCCACGGTCTCGAAATCGAAGTCGGCCAACGTCGAGCGGCCGAACATCGAGTCGAGCACCTGGCAACTCACGATCCGTTGACCAATTTGCCCAATCGCCGGGGGCTCTACGAAGGGCTCAACGAACTAATTTATCGGTCGCAACGCTACAAGTTTTCCAGTGCTGTCATCTATGTTGATCTGGACGGGTTCAAACAGGTTAACGACCATTTCGGGCATGAAGCAGGTGACCGGTTGTTAACCCAGGTTGCGGCCAACTTTAAAGGCATTGTGCGCCAGACCGACTCGGTTGCACGTATCGGTGGTGATGAATTCATTGTAATGATTACCGATATAGATGGAGAAACCTCACTGATTGGAAAGATTGAAAAGCTGCTCGAGGAGGCTTCCAGACCGCTCAACTTTGGTGGCCACAAAATTGCCGTTGGTGCCAGTATCGGTATCGCACTATACCCGGAACATGGCGACAACGCCGAAACCCTGCTGCACCATGCCGATCAGGCCATGTACCAGGCAAAAAACCAGGGCAGGAATACGTTTCGCTTCTTTACCGACGAAATCAATTTGAAAGCACATCGCCAGCGCGAACTTCAGGACAATCTTCGTAAAGCCCTGCCCAACGACGAATTCACTGTTTTTTTTCAACCGATTGTCAACGCCAAATCTGGTCAGATCGTTTCGGCAGAAGCATTACTGCGCTGGTACAGCGCTAATCTCGGCCAGGTGTTTCCGGACGAATTCATACCCGCTGCGGAAAACGCTGGATTGATACAGGAACTGGGTTGCTGGGTGCTGACGAAAGCGATAGAAACAGGGGCCCAGTGGAATCGCCGTTATGATGTTGGGCTGCGAATCGCGGTCAATGCGTCATCCATTCAATTTCGCAACAACCTGTTGTTCGACACCATAAAAGAACAGATCAAAACCCATGCCTGGGATCCCGATTTGCTCGAAGTTGAAATTACCGAGGGCCTATTACTCGATGATTCACCTGAAGTCACCACCTATATCGATGAAATCAGCAATTGCGGAGTGAGGCTTTCGGTGGATGACTTCGGCACCGGATTTTCCGCACTGAGTTACTTGAAAAATTATCCCGTGAGTACCGTGAAAATTGATCGCAGCTTTATCATGGATCTGCCAGATGACAATGAAAACGCAGTGCTGGTACAGGCCATTATCGCGATGGCCCACGGCTTGCGCCTGGAGGTTATCGCCGAGGGTGTGGAAACTGCCGAGCAATGGGAGTACCTCAAAGCGCTCGATTGTGACTTCGTACAGGGTTATTTTTTTGGCAAGCCGATGCCGCAATCTGAATTCGAGGATTTCCTCATAGCAGAGCTCAAAAAACCGATGCAGGCTTTATCCTAGGAGTCTGTCGGGCTTAGGGAATCGTAGCGAGGCGAGTGGGAAATCGAGCTCATTTTTTTGATCTTTTGAGACGCATAGTGCGAACTACGCAACGAAAAAGATCGAGAAAATGGTCCGGTTTCCCATCGCCCCAGTAGATTTTCCCGAAATTCGACAGGCTCCTAGGCAATACCCTACCTACTCTAAGCCTGCCTGGATTGTACAGATTGCAATCGAGACTGGCGTGACATAAAAAACTCGGCAAACCAACTGGCTAGTATCTGCGTATCGGCACTATTACCATACATCGATTGCAGCGCAGCTTCGGTAACATCTTCGGGTACCACGGTTCCAACATAGGTCTCGAGTAACGCTGTTTCATACGATTCCTCAAACTCCGGGTGTGCTTGAACGCTGATCATCGAATCGCCGTAGCTAAGCCCGGCAAAAGGACAAAACTCAGAACTTGAAAAGACTTTCGCGGACTTCGGACAAGTAACAACCTGGTCCTGGTGAAAGGCATATATCCCGACCGACTGCGATTCGTCGCCCATCCATGAATGAATCTGGTCAATACCATACTGATGCAAACCCACACCCCAACCCTTGTCAGACTTGATCACTTCACCACCAAGCGCCTGGGCAATAATCTGATGTCCGAAACATACTCCGATCAATGGAAGCTCGGTGTTCGCCAACTCACGAATAAAGTCTTGCAGCGGCACCATCCATTCCAGGTTTTCATATACACCGTGACGCGACCCTGTTATCAACCAGCCGTCACAATCGTAAATCGATACCGGCATCTCCCCACACAGCACACTAAAGGCCTGGAATTCGAAGGTATGCCCTGAGAGACCCAAAAAGCGTTCAAACATGATGGGATAGGGATCGAAACGAGTCGCCATCTCTTCGCGTAGCAATCCGGCTTCAAGGATTCCGATTTTCATGGTTATTTCCCGATCTAAAGCGTACATTTTAGTCAACGGTGGCTGTCCACCGTTGAATATTCGTTTGCTTGATTCATTAATGTGATCATATTCTATCGGCTAAACAAGACTGTTAGCAACAGTGGCATTGGTGAAGTACTGGAATTTGTGATTAAATAATTCACTCAGCTTCCACAGACCGCATGAATGAAATCAAGTGATACAGACAGCTTAAAGTTACTCATGATAAAAAAATCGGATGACTTGAAGACCCATCAGTGGGTTTACCAGTTACTGCGTAACAATCTGCTTTGTGGCCGTATCGAACCAGGAAAACCGCTGACCATTCGAGGTCTCGCGGAAATATTTCAGGTAAGTCCGATGCCGATTAGAGAAGCGCTGCATCGCCTCGCATGCGAGGGTGCAGTGGAGGTCAAAAACAATCGGCGGGTCATCGTACCCCTGATGACCGCGGAAAAATTTAGCGAGCTCTGCGATTTGCGAATATTGCTTGAAACCCACGCCGCAGAAGGCGCTTTACCCTATATAAAAGAACAGGATATAGAAATTCTTACGCAAACCGATGCCAAAATCGATGCGGCGGTCGAACACAATAATGCCGACGACATAAGCCTGCTAAACCAGGAATTTCACCGCTATCTGTATTCTGCCAATCCGTTCCAGATCTCAGTCCCGCTAATCGAAAGCCTGTGGTTACAACTTGGGCCTTTCTCGCGCATCGCAATCAACAAACTGGAGAAAGTCTACCTGGTAGACCGCCATGCAGAGGCACTCGAGGCCTTGAAACAGAGAAATCTATTTGGATTACGATGCGCAATCGAGGCCGATATTCGTGACGGAATAGCATCAATTAATACCGTCCCGGGGATTCATGACTACTTTCAGGGCGTGGCCTAAGAACCGATTTTTAACAAAATTAGTGATCACGAAATACTTCATCCGAACTTTTCTCAGAACAGGGCCGTGTAGCCAATGAAATATTTCAGTGATGACAAAATGAAAGCTAAATAGCTGGAAAATATTGCCATGAATCACCGCAACAGCAACAAACTGATCCGTGAAATCAACAAGTTTTTAAAAGCCAATCCCGAGGTCTGGCAATTCGAAGTTCTGGCTTCCGATATTTGCGGGCATTTCTTCGGCAAGCGCTACCCGATCAACAAGCTGGAGTCGTTCGCACGTGAAGGACTCGCCATGCCGGCAAGCATGTTTACGTTGAGTACCCTCGGCGAGCCTTTGGATGGTCTTTACTATGGCATTGATGATGGCGACCCGGATGCCCACTTTTACCTGGTCCCCGGAAGCCTGTGTTTGACTCAATGGGGAAACAGACCACGCGCGCAGATACTGGCATCGACCTGCGATGGTGAGGACCCGTCATTTTTCGAGCCCCGTCAGGTGCTTCAAAAACTGGTTACGGCATTCGCGGACAAAAAGTGGCGGCCGATGGTAGCCTTCGAGCTCGAGTTTTACCTGTTCGATGGAAAACGTAATGCAGACGGATTACTGCAAGTCGTGCGTAATCCGAAAACCGGACGGGTAGATACCGCCACCGTGTTATCCAACACCCGCATCGGTGATTTCGAAGAAGTCATTGACGACATCCTGCACGCCTGCCAACTGCAGAATATCGATACTGGAGCGATTTCGTCTGAACTCGGGCCAGGACAGTTCGAAATCAACTTCAACCACCACGCCGATGTATTGAGAGCGGCGGACGAAACCTGTTTGTTCAAGCGTATTGTGATCGAGGTCGCGAAGCGGCATGGAATGGCGGCCAGCTTTATCGCCAAACCCATGCTGGAACATGCCGGCAACGGCTTGCACATGCACATCAGCGTGGTCGACGACAAGGGTAACAATATTTTTTCCCGGGGCAACAAGCCACATGTACGCTTGCATCACGCGATCGGAGGCTTGCTGGCAACGATGCCGGCGGCTATGTCTTTCTGGGCACCTAACATCAACTCCTATCGCCGTTATCGCGGAGGCATCAGTTGCGCACCGGTTAGCCTGACCTGGGGAGATGAGAATCGCACCGTCGCATTTCGAATTCCGCTCGCCAAGCAGGGTGCCTGGCGGGTTGAAAACAGGGTTCCGGGAGCAGACGCCAATCCGTACCTGGCGATGGCGGTAACCCTGGCCAGCATGCTGCATGGCATCAACAACAAACTTGATCCGGGTGGCCCGACCACGGAAGCAGTTAACGGTCGCGATGAAAATCTGCCCCTCGACATGGCGAGAGCTCTCGCGACCACGAATGACAGTGAAGCACTGCAGAAGACCATGGGACCCGATTTTATCGAGCTATACTGCCGCCACCGCAGCGCTGAAAGCGTTGCCTTCAGTAATTTTATCGCCTCGCGCGAATACGACTGGTACCTATAAATGAAGATCGGCGAATTCACCAACAGCCATTCCATCTTTGCCAATGTATACAGTTACATGGGCCGTCCCTTGACTCGAGATCCCGAGGACGCCGATGTGTTCGTCATTGGACTGCCTTACGACCTGGGCACCAGCGGGCGTTCCGGAACGCGCAGCGGCCCGGGCGGAATTCGCAACGCCAGTGCCAACCTGCGTTGGGAAGAGAATCGCTGGCCCTGGGATTTCAACGTTTTCGATCGAATCAGGGTCGCAGACTATGGCGATCTGGAATTTGCAACCGGGAACCACCAGGCCCTGTTCGACAGTGTCGAATCCCACTACGGTAAACTGCTTGCAGCAGGTAAAAGCATACTCAGCTTTGGCGGCGATCATTTTATCACGCTGCCGTTGCTGCGCGCGCATCATAAACAGTTTGGCAAGCTTGCAATGATTCATTTTGATGCGCATACCGACACCTATAAAGAAGATGGCGCGGTCTACAACCACGGTTGCATGTTTTACCATGCACCGCGCGAAGGCATTATCGATGCCGACAAAAGCATCCAGGTCGGGATTCGTACCGAGTACACCGAAAGCCGACATGAATTCGAAGTCATCAGCGCCGCACTCGCCAACGACCTGAGCGTCGAGGCGATCGTCGAACGCATTCATCAACGCGTTGGCGACAGCCCCTGCTACCTGACTTTCGACATCGATTGCCTCGATCCAAGCTATGCCCCGGGTACCGGCACCCCGGTTGTCGGGGGATTAACCTCGGATCGTGCGCTTAAAATAATTCGTGGGTTACAGGGGATTAACCTGGTCGGCATGGACCTGGTCGAGGTCGCGCCCTCTTACGATCACGCCGAAATCACTTCGCTCGCCGGCGCCACATTAGGTCTGGAAATGCTTTACGTGCTCGGTGCCAACAAAGGTGGTTAAAAAACATTTCGTGCAGAAATAAATTCACAGCAATCAATAGCACTTACATTAGACCGAAAGTATGGATTTTCGAAACATATCCAGAATTTAAATACCCAACAAATTTCAAGACCAGATAAACGGCGAAGGTTCTCGCGAATGCCTCGGCGGCTACGCCGCCTGC
>JAAESG010000208.1 GCA_024229615.1 Gammaproteobacteria bacterium
ACCCAACGCTGCCGGACACTGCCGTATACCGTGCCAAGGCTGCGAAATGCCGTTTGTTCAGGAGAGTTCATCAGATCTGGGGCCACACTATGGATGATATCGCGGGCTAAAGTCAGCGTTTGCGGGACTCGAGATATCCACTGGAAACTGTTCATTTCTCTGAGCGTTTCAGCGACATACAGAGCACTATCAGCAGTCACATATTCTAATCCGACATCGCTTTGCAGTTGCCCGATATGCGTTTTGACCGTGTCGCGGAAACTCGTTTTGTCGCTGTTGTTGCCGCTCAATGTTTCCATCAGCAACGGGATCCCTGCCTGGCGTTCGCAAACCAGTTGCAGCACCACTTGATTCAGGTCGGGACGGTGATCACGACTGTAGCCTTGAGTGATGTGAATCACGCCTTCCTGCGCTTGTTCATCGCTGTTATACTGACCGTCGGTGTGAAAACCGGTCGAATCCAAGTGCCCGAAGCGGCACAGTAAGCCAAGGCGATTGACCGCTTGCGAGGCAAACTGCGAATACAACTTGCTCGGGCCATACTCATAAATCTCATCCAGCGCGCGTCCCAGCACATCGTCGTTCAGGTGCGCCGCTTCAATGCCTTCTCCGATCAGTCGCTCCACCGGTTTGTCCTGAAAAAACAGCGGGGTTAGGTACAATGCCCGGTTCGCAAACCCTAAACCGTTCAATATCATCGCTTTTATCGCTTGGCCGATAGATACCTTGCGTTTCTCCCCGTCCTGAACAATCAGCCGATCAACCAATTCGCCTATGCCAAGCTCGTCGTACATGCCCGCCACTAACCCTAAGTGCTTGAGAAGCTTACTGCTGTAATGTTCCGATGAGGCCATTGTGCCGGTTTCGATGTGCGCTGCCATGTGGGTTCTTATCTGCTGCGAAAAGATCAATCATGGGGGCATATCGGAATATATTCAAATCACGTGGCGGTGTGCGGAATGACGGAAGTATGACAATAACTTACCCATTGCGGCGCTCACAAACGCCCCACCTCCAATGCCAAACCAAACTCCGAACCTCCCTTCATATCAAGCCTTTTCGACCGCGTGTTGAAGTAGCCGTAGATACCATGTAAGAAACCAGGCGGGGAATAGTCCGAGAACGCAAGCGGTATTTGGGGGTCAGCCATAGGGCTCGACCCGGAT
>JAAESG010000209.1 GCA_024229615.1 Gammaproteobacteria bacterium
CAAACACCGATTCTACAATCACCGACTCGGGTTTGCGCTTTAAATCGGCAAGCGGATCATTTTTATTTCGCTTCGATAGTCCCCTGCAATTTAAGTTCGCGGTCCTTGATGGTCTTCCAGGTGGGTGGATAGTATTGCAGAAACAGCAACAGGGCACCGATTTCTCGAACAAGGCCGCATCGAATTCGCCCTGCTCCATGAGCACGGTTGCGAGATCGGCACCGGTCATGGGGACAGGTGTCAAGGCGGAACCGACACCATAAAACACGATGTCAATTTGCCAATGTCGATGCCCACACCCTTGGAGATGTCGGCATCAGCGCGACCAACCGATTCATCGAGGCCAACAACCCATTCTGGGAGGAATAGATATGCACAACGCGGCAATAGATATCACCCGGTTAACAGGAACTGGGGGAGGACCAGAAGTGGCCGCCCCGCATCATACCAACCCCGGGAGGCAAGCTTCATAATCTCTACCACTTGACCTGGGTCTATATTTCGTCGCCCGTGCGGAGGGATACTGGACATACAGTATTCACACCGTCCGCCCAGGGAGTATCGATGCCAGAGAACATAGACAGAACCAGCAAGGCTGCCTGGGTCACGATTGCCATTGCACTGATCGGCCTGCTCGGGACATCAATCGCGACTTACATTCAGTGGGAATCAAACCTCGAGATTGAAAACAAGCGCCTGGCAGCTGAATTGGAGCTTGAGCAACAACGCTTTCGCTCTCAACTCATCCTGCGCGCGATCGATCTTGAAAGCGAAAAAGACCGCTACACGTTGCTTGAATTTTATGACAAGGCCAACCTGGTAGACGGTCTCAAACCCTTCCTCGATGACTACGCAAAGAACGGCAGCAGTTTCATACCGAGACTAAGTAACACAAGCAGCGCAATCGCACCAACCTCATCACTACAGAGCTTCCTCAGCATCGCAGCCACCCGGGATGGAAGAAGACCGACAGCCGACCAGCGCGTCGAGGAAGCCGTGCGCCTGGCCATCAGCGGTCAACCCGAAGACCAGGCGCGCGCGCCAGCTGCTCGCCGAGGCGGGGTATCCGCGTGGCTTCAGGCTGGAATTACCGATCAAGTTATTCGAACAAAGCGGCGGCAACCGACGCGATGCTAACGCCCTGGCGGATTCATTGAGCAAAATCGGAATCATGGTCGAAATGACTCGTTGATGTGGCGGGCAAACCGCTCAATCGGATTCGGCGACTATTAACAAACCGGGGGCGTCTCGAACCAGGATTGCCCGTTACCAGTCGTATCAGCCGTCCGAGTCACACAACTCGTAAACTGATATCGGTATATCCTTACCCCTGGTCTGTAGCTCTTCCGCCAACATCCGCATTTCAAATTCTCCCAGTAGCTCCCTGTCCTGCAAAACCTTATAGGTGAACTCCGTGATCAGAATGCTGGTCTGGAAATTAATATTCAACCTGAGCAAGCCTTCGAGGATATGCTGGTAATCCCCTACCATCGAGTATCCCGGCTTTTGATCCGAGCCCAGATCACCGACCACCACATCTGCCGTCGTGATCGCAAACTGGGGTAACAATGGAGGAAACCCCTGGGTTTCCAGCTGCGGACCCAACTCCCTGATCCTTTGTTGCATCTCTAATGCTGCCTTGCAGGCTCTGGCGGCGGAATCGGGATATTGTATGGGCGCTCCCCAGTAGGCGGTTATTGCGATGCCTTCATAGCGATCGACCGTTCCACCATATTTGAATATGATTTCAGTCATACTGGTCAGGTAACTGTGCAGATAGCGCGCCAAATCCGTAGGTGAAAGGGCTTCGTAGAGGAGGGTATATCCTCGCGTTTCCATATATAAAATCGTCGCCTGGGTAGACTCGGCTTCACGCGGCCCGGCCAGGCGGGGTTGCTTACGCAGTTGCTTCATGACTTCCGGCGATACTCGACCCTCGAGAGCCGACTCGAGTTTGAAGTCACCTGCAGAAATACTGAGATTTGTGAGTCGTCCAAATAACTCGACCAACGGCTTCCTGAACAACACAAGTATCACCAGGATAACGAACGGCCATTTGAGTTCGGTTACCAGTGGCACTATGGTTTCAGGATTCATCCCGGAATCTTGCGACTCAGGCGTCCGTAAAGCAATAGTTTTGCAGGCACCGTTGCATTTTTCAGCAGTTCAGCCGCCGCGACCAGGACGATCACCGGGGCAGGCTCGAAGAAATCAAACTGAGCCTGGAGCAGTAGCCCCTCCCACGCACCCTGAGTTGAAGCCGCCATCCCAACTCGATGGTCGGGATGGTGGTCCAAATCGCGATTGAATTCGTTGCTGAAACTGGGCACTAAATATCGAACAACTTGCCGGGGTTGAGAATGTTGCCCGGGTCCATCATGCGCTTGGTTTTGCGCATCAATTCGATCTCGGCTGCGCTGCGGGTGTAGCCGAGGTAAGCCTTCTTTTCCAGGCCGATGCCATGCTCGGCCGATACCGAACCACGCAACGCCTGCAACGGGTAGTAAACCAATTCATCGACCGCCTCGCGGTCGCGCGCGGCACCCGGATAGATCGAGAAATGCAGGTTACCGTCGCCGATATGGCCGTAGGCCATCAGCGCCGCATCGCTGAAACCCTGGCTCAGATTTGTGCGCACCGATTCGACATAGTCTTCCATCGCTTCCAGCGGCAGACTCACATCATAACCGTAGATTAAATCGTAGCAGTTCTGTTCCGGTTCGAAATTCTCGCGAATCTGCCAGAACCTGGCACGTTCGGTTTCGGAGTTAGCGAGCGCGCCATCGGCAATTTCTCCCTGCTCCAGCGCAGTAGTCAGCAATGCTTCCAGCTTTGCTCGTCCCTGCTCGTGATCGGAGATAAACATATCCATTAAGATGTAATATGGAGTACTCGGCTCAAGCGGAGCGTCGACAGCCGAATGCGGACCGGTATTGAGTTCGTAGTGATCGCGCCACATGACTTCGAAGGCCGCCAGTGCACCCGGCAACGCGGCGTCGAAATAACGCAACAACTCCATCACCTTGTCCCAGGATGGGACCGCGAGTAACGCGGTCTCGATTGCCAGTGGCGCTTCATGCAGGCGCAATACGGCGCGCGTGACGATGCCGAGCGTACCTTCCGAACCGAGGAACATCTGACGCAGATCGTAGCCGGTATTATTCTTCAGCACATCGAACATCGACGAGACTACCGTACCGTCTGCCAGCACCGCCTCGAGGCCGAGCACCTGCTCGCGCATCATGCCGTAACGCAACACCCGCACACCGCCGGCGTTGGTCGCGATATTACCGCCGATGGTACAGGAGGCACGTGCGCCGAGATCGAGCGCGAACATGAGCCCGTCTTCGGCGGCCCTGTCGTGCACGGTTTGCAAGATGACGCCCGCCCCGACCACCATCGTACGCGAACGCGCATCCATGGTTTCGATGCGGTTCATACGCTCGCTCGACATCACGATATCTGACGCCGTCGACTTGTGCCCGCCGGCGAGTCCGGTCATTCCGCCCGCGGGCACGACTGCCTGTCCCACGGCATGACAGAGTTTCATCACCGCAGACACTTCCGCGGTGGTCCGAGGACGTACCAACGCCAATGCCTTAAGTTGCCTGCCCGACCAGATGCCTGCGCTGCGACCCGCCAAGGCCTTGCCGGTCAGAATGCCGGCTTCACCGACGATCGCTTCGATTGGCGACAGCAGTTGATGGTTGGTTGATGACACGGGTTCATTCTAAACTCGATAAAGCTGAATGACGAGCCTCAAACTAACTCCAGCATCAAAGTCCAAGGATACCAGATCGTGATAACAATATACTTCGGCTCTTTAAACAACTACTCCGAAACCTTGCCGCGAAGTTGCTTGGTCCTGCCACGCAGTGTTTTGCTATCCATGCGCTTGCGTTGTGAGCGCTTGCTGGGTTTGGTCGCCTTTCTGGCTTTCTGCACCACGGTTGCGGTTCTGATCAACTCCTGCAGCCGGTCGAGCGCCGCCTGACGATTTTTCTCCTGGGTTCGATATTGCTGCGCTTTGATAACGACGACGCCTTCCTTGCTGATGCGGCGATCCCGCAGCGCCAACAGGCGTTGCTGGTAAAACTCCGGCAAGGATGAAGCGTTGATATCAAAGCGCAGGTGTATCGCCGACGATACCTTGTTGACATTCTGCCCGCCGGCCCCCTGGGCGCGGATGGCCGATAACTCGATCTCGTCATCGGGAATGCCAATGTTGCGTGAAATGGACAGCACGGTCGGACCGGTCTCGTTTGAATTCGTGTGTGGAATCCGGATTATAGTTGACAAGTCGGTGGTCCATGAACACAGCTGACAGAAATTCTGCCAGTAACATATTTTATTCATGGTCGTGTAGCACCCACTTTTGTTAAATTACACCGATTAATTTCCTGATGGGATGGTTGAATGACCGTTGTTGACAGCGAACTGATTGGTGACGTCTGGCCGCAGGCGCATCCCGGAGAAGATCCGGTACTGTACGGCAGCGTCGAGCTCTCCCCGACCGGAGCCTTTGAAGCCAGAAGCCTGCAAACCTTCACGCTAACCTATACTTCGGGCCGCTTCGGTTTCAACGCCTGGTCCAGCCCGATGTTCATCTATCGGCAGTGATTGTGTGGAGAGCGCTGATCACCCGGAAAAATCTGACCTATGCATAACGTAAATCCTGAACTCGCAGAGCTCAACCAACTGATCTGGCGAACGATCGCGGCGCGTCGGGACATCGTCAGTGGTCGGCAGGTCCAGGTACCGTCAACGATCGCGGGCGAAAGGCAGGATTGTGAATCCCGCTTCAGCGATTCTTTTACGGTGCTCGACCATCTGCAACGAGCTCTGTCACTGGCCAGTGAAAACGAACTCGCCGAAATTGGTGCAGGCTTCGCTCGGGTCATGACTGAACTACGCTGGTCACAGAACCCGAACTACACAACAGACAACAGCAGCCAGTCTTTTCTGGACGGCTATGCCTACGCCGGATTTTCGGGTCCGGATGCACCGATCCTGTGCGCCGCACCACTCGGTGGCCTCGTACTGCTGGGACCCGACGTGGTCTACCCGAGTCATCATCACCAACCCAAAGAGGTCTATCTGGTGTTGACGCCGGGTTCGCAATGGTGCCTGGATGAGGGTGGGTGGTTCGACGTCGCACCCGGCAGCCTGATATTTCATCATAGCTGGCAGATGCACGCGATGCGTACCCGTGACGAGCCACTGCTCGCCTTCGCCGGATGGCTGGATGTCGGTGATCGACGTGCTATCGGCTGGTCAGAATATAACCACCGCAGCGGTGAGTGAGAATCGGCTTTCGGGTAAGTAATTTCACCACAAATATTGTACTATCGAGACCTTGAAAGGCCGGTATACTGAATTCGTGCACAGCAAAAAAAACGCGTCTGCAGCCGTCAATAACCGCGAAGGATTGCGCACAGCTTCACTGTCGAGAGCGATTGACGCGATTGGACAAACCAGCTTCTTGCCCAACATGCTCGACTATCTTCGGGTCGACACGGCGTTCGTCGGTGTCCTGCTGCTGTTGCTCGATGAAAACAACCGGCTGTTTCATATCTATGACACGATCCGCACGCCTTATCGTATCGATCTCGATTTGTATCTCGATGGCGTGTATCAGCTCGATCCTTTTTACACTCGTTTCTGCAAACACAAACAAACATGCGCAATGCTGATACGGGACGTGGCGCCCGACCGTTTCAATCTGACCGAATATTATCGACGCTATTACAAGAACATCGAACTAAAGGACGAAATGTCGATCTTCACCGACCTGCGAGACGGTCGATTCCTTTTCTTTTCGATTGGCCGCCGCTCCTCCGAGCCACGCTTCAGGCGTAGGGAATTGAAGGCGATAAATCGGGATTTGCCGGTTTTGGCGTCACTGTGTCGCCAGCATTTCGGGGAATCTTCGTACAACCAGGAAACCCTGTCGGGAAGTGTCGGGGAACAGCGCCTGGCGTTTGCACTGGAGCGATTTGGAGAAGAGACGCTGACACCGCGCGAACACGAAGTCGCCGTCTGTATCTTAAAGGGTCATTCATCCAAATCGCTGGCCCGAGAAATCGACATCAGTCCTGAAACCGTGAAAATTCATCGTCGTAACATTTACCGCAAGCTCGACATATCTTCGCAAAGCGAACTTTTTCTGAGGTTTTTGAATACCTTAGGATGATTTTTCTGCATTAACCCTTTTAGGTTATATACAGAATATCGGTCTCGAACTTAAGCTGCCCCGAATAATAAACAGCTTTACCGGGGAGCAGACATGTCGGATCAGACGGCGACAGCCGCAATCGATATCCGTAAAACAAGCAAGATCTATGGTCGCGATCGCGACACTGGCGTGGTCGCCCTCGACCAGGTATCGCTGGCCATCGCAGATAACGAATTCTTTACCCTGCTCGGGCCATCCGGTTGCGGCAAGACGACTCTGCTGCGTCTGATCGCAGGCTTCGAACAGCCCACCGAGGGTGAAATTCTGCTGTTCGGAGAACACCTGGAAGGACTGCCACCCTACAAGCGCCCCGTCAATACGGTATTCCAGCATTACGCATTGTTCCCGCACATGACCGTCGCCGAAAATATCAGTTTCGGACTGGAAATGCTCAACACACCCGCAAGCGAAATTGCCGACACGGTGAAAGAAGTGCTCGGCCTGGTGCAGATGGAGACGCTCGCGGATCGTAAAACCGACCAACTTTCCGGCGGCCAGCAACAACGCGTCGCACTGGCGCGGGCGCTGGCGCCGAAACCCAAGGTATTGTTGCTGGATGAACCGCTGTCGGCGCTGGATTTCAAGTTGCGCAAGGAAATGCAGGTCGAGCTGAAGCGCCTGCAAAATGAAACCGGCATTACCTTTATCTTCGTCACGCATGACCAGGAAGAAGCGCTCGCCATGTCCGACCGGGTCGCGGTGATGCGCGATGGCCTGATCCTGCAGGTGGGTAATCCCAACGAAATCTACGACCGGCCGGCAAAACGCTTCGTCGCCGATTTTATCGGTGATATCAATATCCTCAAAGGCAAGCTGCTTTCCCAGGACGGAGCGCAAGCGACGGTAAAGCTTGAGGCCGGCTACGAGGGTAATGCCGGCTTGCCCATGGATGTAACAAACCTCGGAGGCGAGGTCAGTATCGCGATCAGGCCCGAGCAACTCAGCTTCGTCGCCGAGGCAGGTGCCGCCGATTTATCGGGTTCGATTCAGCATATTTCCTATTTTGGCTCGGGCTTCGATTACGAAATCATGCTGCCTGGCGGCGAGACGATCATGTTGCAATTGCAAAATCGCGGCGCCGGTAAACGCGCTTACTCGGTCGGTGATCAGGCGCATATCGCGATCAGTGAAAACAGCCTGCAAATTCTGGCGGATTGACGGTGAACCGAATGTCAGATCTGTCGACCTCCAATAATCAGCTTTCAGCCAGCGTTGTCGCCGAGGAAAAACGACTGCTTAACACGCGCCTTGGGTTGCTCGCACCGGGCATCCTGACAATATTTTTTGTCGGCATCATGCCATTGTCCGTGGTGTTGATCTATTCATTCCTGGAACCCGGCGACTTTGGCGGAGTGAGCTGGGTGGTGTCCTTCGACGCCTATGTCCAGTTACTGTTTGAAGAAGATATCTTTGACGAAACCCTGTCGTTTACCACCGATTACCTGGAGATATTTTTTCGTTCGGTCAGCCTCGGGCTGTTCACCACCATCGCCTGCTTGCTGGTCGGATTTCCGACCGCCTACTTTATCGCGACTCAACCACCGGCGAGACGTAATGCCTGGCTGTTTCTGATCACGATTCCATTCTGGACCAATCTGCTGATTCGCACCTACGCGATGCTGTTGATACTGCGCGACCAGGGGATAATCAACCTGGGATTGATCGAGATAGGCCTGATCGACAGACCCATTCCGATGCTGTACACCGATTTCGCGGTCTGCCTGGGGCTGGTTTACGCCTACCTGCCGTTCATGGTTCTACCCATCTTCGCCAGCCTCGAGAAACTGGATTTCCGCCTGGTCGAAGCAAGCTATGACCTCTATGCGACCCGATTCAAAGTACTGAAACGTATCATTGTCCCGCTGGCCAAGCCCGGCATCGCTGCAGGCTGCATCCTGGTGATGATCCCGAGTCTCGGCGCATTCATCACCCCGGCCCTGCTCGGCGGTGGCAAGTCACTGATGATCGGCAACCTGATCGAGCTGCAGTTCGGCCAGGCGCGTAACTGGCCCTTCGGTTCGGCCATCGCGCTGGTACTGATGGTACTGGTCATGCTGTCGTTGATGGCCTACTTGCGCTACGGTCAGAAGAAAGGAGTGCCCGGACATGGTTGATGTAACCGCGGCAGCGCGAAAAAAAGTCAAGGATATAGACCTGAAACACCAGCCGGGTTTTTCACAAATCGCGTGGTTTTGTATCGCCGTACTGTATGCGCCGATTGCGGTGCTGGTACTGTTCTCATTTAATGAAAATCGTTCGGTAACGATTTGGACACAATTCAGTCTCGACTGGTATGTCAAGGCGTGGAATAACGAGGGTATCCAGCACGCGGCACTGGTATCGCTGGAGGTTGCCCTGGTCGCGATGCTGCTATCGACCATCATGGCGACCATGGCGGCACTGGTGACCACGCGCACAGCGCCCTATCGCGGCATGAACGTCGCAGTCGCGGTCATCAATCAACCACTCATGGTTCCCGAGGTGGTCACCGCCGTCGCAACCCTGATCTTCTTCGCGATCATCAAACAACTGACCGGGATCAGTGGCATCGGTTACCTGATCGCGGCGCATACCGCCTTCTGCGTGCCATTCGCGTACATGCCGATCCGCGCCAGGCTCGAGGACATGGATCTGAGTCTGGAACAGGCCGCTGCGGACTTATACGCACCGCCGTTCAAGGTTTTCCGGCGCGTAACACTGCCATTGTTGATGCCGGGAATTCTGGCAGGCGCAATGCTCGCATTCATCGTTTCACTAGATGACGTGATCATCACGCTGTTTGTCGCCGGTCCCGGTGAAACCACCTTGCCACTGTATATTCTGGGGCAAATCAGACGCGGGGTAACGCCTGAAATTAATGCGGTATCGACCGTTTTCGTTGGTATTTCGGTGGTCCTGGTATCGTTTATTTTTCTATCCGGGAAAGATAAGAAATAGAGGGAAGCAACAACTCACATGCATCGTGAGCAATAGGTGAAATACAACAGAAGCAACAACTAACTGAGGTTAAGCAAATGAAAAACAAGATATTAACGACGATCATGGCCATCAGCCTGACATTGACGGTGGGCACCGTGTCTGCCGCAGGGGAACTGCATATCTACAACTGGGGTAATTACACCAGCCCCGAAATGATCGAAAAGTTCGAAAAAATGCACGACGTGAAAGTAACCCTCGATGCCTACGATTCGAATGAAACCATGCTGGCGAAGGTCGAGCAGGGTGGCTCGGGATACGACATCGTCGTGCCCGGTGATTACATGATTGCGATCATGTTGAAGAAAGGATTGCTGGAACGTGTCGATCCCAACAAGATGTCGAATTTCAAGAACGTGGATCCGAAGTGGGTCGATGTTTATTGGGATGAGGGCCGCAACTACTCGATTCCTTATCAGTGGGGCACCACCAATTTCACCGTTGACTCGACCGTCTACAAGGGCGACGTCAACACGCTGGCACTGATGTTCGATCCGCCCAATGAACTCAAAGGTCGCATCAACATGCTGAAAGACATGAATGACGTGATCAACGCCGGTCTGCGTTATCTCGGCTATCCACGCTGCAACGCCAACAAGGCCCAGCTCAAAGAACTCAACACCATGCTGGTCAAGGCGAAGGCAAACTGGCGCACGATGGATTACTCGGTGATCGAAAAACTGACCTCGAAAGACGTGGACCTGTCACAGAGCTGGAACGGCGCCGCCAAGCGGGCGCGCAAAGATCGTCCGGAACTGGTTTACTCCTACCCGAAGGAAGGTTTCACCGGCTGGATGGATAATGTCGCCGTGCTCAAGGGTGCGCCGAATCTGGAAAACGCCAAACTGTTCATGAATTTTATGATGACTCCGGAAGCCGCTGCGCTCACTTCCAACCTGGCCAACTACGCTAACGGTATCGTCGGCAGCGAATCGATGATGAATGCCGACCTGGTGTCCGCACCGGAAATCGTCATGCCTGCGAGTGCACCGGCGCCCGAATTCGTGCCGCCCTGTCCGCAGGAAGTGACAGATCTCTATTCCAAGATCTGGACAAATCTCAACAAGTAAGGCCGCTCCTCGGTACTGGGTGGGAGTGCAGTTTGCTCCCACCCCGTTTTCCGTCACTGACCGAGCTTTAATGCATGGATAAATCCAAACTCAAACCGAGAACTGCCCTGGAGCTGGGGATTATGCGTGGTTTCCCACCGCCTCCTGAAAAACGCCCCGACCTCAGCAACTGGGATCTGGCGCCGTTTAATCGCTGGTCATTCATGAACATTAGAAACCTGTTTCCGACCGTCGACGTGAAAGCCGATCGCAGTAACATTCGGGAACTACCGGTCTCATTGCGGGATTTGTCATCGATCGAGCTCATCGATCACAACCACAAGCGCGTGAGCCTGCCCGAATTTCTGGACAGCAGTTATACCGACGGATTCCTGGTTATGCACAAAGGCACAGTGATCAGCGAAGCCTATTTCAACAATATGCAGACGGACACGGCACATCTATCCCAATCGGTTGCCAAGTCCATCGTCGGTTCGTTGTGTGGCATCCTGCACCAGCAGGGGCTGGTCGATCCAAATGCACCTATTGTGGAATATGTGCCCGAGCTGAAGCGCTGTGGTTACAAGGATGCCAGTTTATCGCATGCGTTGAATATGACCAGCGGCATCAGGTTTGTCGAAGACTACAACACGCCTGGCTCGGACATGACGCGAATCGACATCGCATCGGGCTGGAGGCCGGCTGCCGAAGAAGAGACCCGTTTTACGATTCGAGATATTATTCTGACCTTGCCAAAAATCAGGCCGCACGGTCAGGTTTTCGAGTACAAATCGGTGGAAACCGACGTTGTCGCCTGGGCTCTCGAGCGGGCGGCCAATAAGTCACTCGCGGAACTCGTGAGCGAGTTGATCTGGAAGAAAATAGGTGCCGAACACAATGCTTTTTTTACCGTGGACCGAGCCGCCACTGCTCTGGCAAACGGCGGCTTCAACGCCAGCCTGCGAGACTACGCGCGCTTTGGCTTGATGATGCAAAACGATGGCAGGGTCGGAGATTCAACCGTAATACCAAAATCATGGGTCGACCGATGTGCCAGTGGTGACAGCAGTGTTTATGGCCCCCCTTATAGTGAAACCTGCGCTGATGGCGCTTATAGCAATTTCTGGTGGGTCAACAACATCGACAAGGGCGACTTCATGGCGCGCGGTGTCTTCGGACAAATGATCTACGTCAATCGTGCAGCCGAGCTAACCATTGTCAAACTGTCGACCTGGCCGGACTACCTCATTACCAACTTCACCCGGGATAGCCTCGCGGCGTTTGCGGCAATTTTAAAACACTTGTCCTGAACTTCGTGCGGCAGAGCTCTAATGCACTGTGGAACTCCTAGATTGCTTTGATGGCCGCAGGTCCAACCGTCAATCGCTTAATCCCTAACCGGTCAGATCATCTCTTCCTGTCAATATGGCTAGCGTTTCAATTGAGTTATGCGGTTACTGACAGTGGAAGGATTCACGTCCCTATGAATCCACCCACAGTGTGCAACGGTTGCGGTTAATACGCTGTGATGATCGTCACTCGGAATAGGCGAAATCTGGAATGAATTTACACCATTGGATTGTCCGGATAACGATGATACTCCCGACAACATGCATCGTAGATACCGACCTAGTGCCCGGATGATTCGAGCCGGTCGGGTGCCAGTTTGGTCGAGCGGTCAGCCACCTGATTTCTGCCGTTTTCCTTGGCCTGGTAAAGCGCATCATCGGCCAGACGATAGATCAGCTCCGCTCGCGCCGGTTGCGCACTGTTACATTGATGCACCTCGATACCGATGGAGATCGTGACGCAAGTCGCGGCCTTGCTGTATTCGTGTTGAATTCCCAGGTCTTCGACGGCCTGGCGTAAATTCTCGGCAATCTGGTAGGCGTCTTCGCCGTTCTCAATTGTGGCAATAACACCGAATTCTTCACCACCGATACGAAACGCAAAATCGCCCGCGCGGCGTAACGACCTTTTAAACTCGCTGGAAACAAGCTGCAAAACTCGATCCCCTTGCTGGTGGCCGTAGTTATCGTTGTACAGCTTGAAATAATCGACGTCGATAAACATCAGCACGAAGGTTTTGTTTTCTCGTTCGGCACGCGCCAGTTCCTGCGGAAACACAGTGTTAAAGTGCCGACGATTGAACAAAGAGGTGAGCTCATCGGTAATGGAAAGCTCTTCGGCGCGCTTCTTGTTGGTGATGTCCTGGCGAATTGCGGTGTATCCGATGATCTTTCCGTTTTCATCCAGGTTCGGTGATATATAGGCTTGCACCCAGTAAAAGCCGCCATTCTTCTTCTTGTTCTTGAGTTCGCCCTGCCAGGTTTTACCCCTGCTAATCGTACGCCACAAACGATTGTAAATCGATGCCGGCATATCGTCGTGGCGCACGATATTGTGACTGCTGCCGATCAGTTCCTGCCGGCTATAACCCGATACCTCACAGAAGGCGTCACTGGTTGAGATAATGATTCCCTTGTCGTCGGTAGACGAGGTTACGACGTAGCGGTCGACGATCTCCAGGTAATTATGCAACTCCTTGTTGGCATGCTCGAGTTTTTGACGCGCGTCATTAAGCGACTTTTCGACGTCGATTCGCTTTTCGATTTCGCTGGAAAGCCGTCTGTTCCAGACAACAACGAAGCCGACAATCAGTACCACTGCAACCAGTATTTTCCACAACAATTCGTAATCAAAGCCAAGCTCATAGCGAAGTTCTATCCAGTTGCGATAAATCTGGTCATGTTCCTGCTCGGTGATCGAATCCAGCGCCTTTTGCAGTATCGGCATAAACTCGGCCCAGTCCTTTCTGACACCCATCGACAGTTCATAGCGATAGGGGGTTTCGCCGGATATCTTTATGTTGGTTAACCCCTCGCGTCTAATCACATCGCTGACCGAGGCGATGTTGCCGATATAGGCGTAAACCTTGCCGACTGATAATTTCTCCAACGCATCGGCCACGTTGTCGGCCAGGTATAGTTCGAGCCCGGGGTGGTTTCTCTCGAGTAAATCCTGGGTTGCATAGCCGCGCACCACCGCGACTGTTTCCGTTTTCAGGTCCTTCAGACCATTCACATAGGCAACCTGATCGCTGGTGACAATCACCATCGGAAACGAGAGATAGGGTTTGGTGAAATTGACGTACTCACGCCGCTGCTCGGTCGAGACGACACAGGAATACATATCGAGCGCACCACTCTTGACCGATTCGACGACTTCGGGCCAGGGTTTTTCCTTCTCGACGTCAAACTCTATGCCGAGTTTTTCGCTGACCAGCGCCATGTATTCGGCGGCCATGCCGACATAATTATTACTGTCATCGATATACTCAAATGGGGACCAGTCGATATCGACGGCGAGGCGAATCGAGGGATGCGCCTGCAACCATTGTTGCTCGTTTTCGCTGAGAGGCACTGCCGAAGTGGACGCCAGAGTGTTATTACAAAAAACAGCGAACAGAATCGGGATCAGAGCCCTGATTCTGGAATTTTCGCCGTTCAATCTGGCAATCAACTGGCTAAACATGACTATTTCTGGTGCGTTACGCGGAGAACTCCCCCCCACTACTTACCGGGTTATCGGCATTGAACGCTCGTTCTTTAGTCCTGGTTTTGCCCCACGGCAGGGCCTCACCTGGCCACCGCCTTATGTGTTGGGCAGGCTGGATAAACTCTCGTGCTGGTTTGCAACCGCAGTGCGGAACTCGCCAACCGAAACTGGCCTACCGAAGAGGAAACCCTGCATGGTATGACAACCCAGGCTCTCCAGGTAATCTGACTGATGGACGTTTTCAACACCTTCGGCAATGATATTGATACCCAGTCCCTGGGCCATACCAACAATCGCCGCAACCAGGGCTGCACCTTTCTGCGAAAACTCGATTTCGGATATGAATGAATAATCGATTTTCACGGTGTGAACCGGTAATTCACGCAGATAATTTAGCGATGAGTAACCCGTGCCAAAATCATCGATTGCGATTGATATTCCGCGGTTAGACAAAACCTGCAGCTTGTGGATACAGGACTGGATATCGCTCATGAACATGTTCTCGGTGATCTCAATCTCGAGCCTTTGAGGATCGATACCAAAATCCTCGGTAAAAGATACCAGGTTTTCGGGAAATTCCTTTTGTCTGACATCGGTCGCAGACAGGTTGATGCTGACCTTGATCTCACTTTCCAGAAAATGTCTGTCGCTGAACAAATCGATGGCAACGCGCCTCAAGACCCACTCGCTGAGTTGCTCGATAATGCGCGACTCCTCCGCCTGTTCGATAAAATAGCTCGGCGAACGCAATCCGAGAGTCGGATGATTCCACCGAAGCAAGGCTTCTACACCCACTATCTGCCTGCTTTTTATATCGATTTGCGGTTGATAATAAATTTCAAACTCATCATTTTTTAATGCGTTACGGAGACCGCTTTCGATGGAGATTTTTTCGGCGGCGGCATGTTCGAGCTTGTCGTTATAAAAGGTATAACCATTCTTACCCGCAGACTTGACTTCATACATCGCCATGTCCGCGTTTTTAATCAGGGTGTTAATGTCGGTCGAGTCGCCCGGGAACACCGAGATACCGATACTGACGTTGATGTAGACTTCCTTGCTCTTCAAAAAGAAAGGCTGTTGTAAACTGGCGATCAATTTCTGTGCAACGCTTTCGGCCTGCTCTTTCGAGGTAGGCTGTGGCAACAGCAACATGAATTCATCGCCACCGAGCCTGGCCAGCGTGTCACCTTCCCTGATTTCAGTCTTCAGTCGTTCGGCAACTTCGACCAGCAACTGATCGCCAACCACGTGACCGAAGCTGTCATTGACCAGTTTGAAGCGGTCCAGATCGAGAAACATGACGATCAGGGTTTCACCGGTTCTCTCGGACTGCTTGATCGCCAGATCCAGTCGATCAAGTAGCATCGCCCGGTTCGGTAAATTCGTCAAAAGGTCGTGGTAAGCCTGGTAAGTGATTAATTTTTCAGCTTTTTTCCTGCTTGAAATATCTCGCGCCACACCGTAAGTGCCCTGGTAAACGCTCTTTTTGCTATCCTTCGAATCGACCGCATAAATACCCATTGAATTCAGTTCGATGGGTCGGGTGGAGACTTCAAAGGGCTTTGAAGGGTCCGCAGACGGATTACATTTCAAGCGTAGCTCTATGGTTCTATTGGAGCGGTTTTCACGGCGACGTTCGTTAAACAGGTATTCCGCTTTCAAGCGGTCTTCGATAGCGATAAATTCACTGTAGTGCTTGCCTAGCAAGTCGGACTTTTCGTAGCCGAGTAACTTGGTCACACTATCGTTCACGAAGGTAAATTCACCGGCAAGATTGAGGAGATATATCAGGTCGGGTGAATTATCGACCATGTAACGATGGAGCTGTTCGGAATGGGCCAGGCGGTTTTGAATCTGTGCCTTTTCCTCCTCGATGCGTAATTTAACCAGGGCGTTATGAATGGAGTGTTCCAATTCATCGAAGCTATAGGGCTTCCTGAAAATATCATAGGCACCCAGACGCACTGCTTCGGTAACCTTGTTGATCGAGGCTTCGCCACTCAGCACAATCACGGTGGTCTTGATTTTCTTGTCCTTGATGAACGCCAGAACCTGGTCGCCCGACTTTTTGGGCATGTTCAGATCAAGAATAACAATATTGAATTGTCGTTGCTGGATCAGGGATATCGCTACCTCGCCATCTTCAGCCTCGGTTATGTCAGCCCATTGTCGCTGCAGCAGAGTGACGAGGCTTTCCCTGGCGCGGAGATCATCATCAACGACAAGAAACGAAATCGGTTTGTTAAAACGCGGAGGTTCCACTTTAAAATTTATTAACGAATTATCCATGATTGCTAATTATCATGTTTTTCAAATTGCAATGGAACCAGAACTTCGAAAGAAGCGCCTCCTCCCTCATTTTCCATGTATTTAATATGCCCATTAAAATTGCTCAGAATTTCGGCTACGACGGTCAGCCCAAGCCCCCTGTTAGTGCCTCTCTTGGTACTGGTCGAGGCCACAAAAAGATGCTGTCGAGTGGCAGCATCGACGCCTCTACCCCGGTCGGCGATCACAAACTGTGCAAACGCGATGCCGTCAATATTCACGAAATGGCGGCTTGAAACTATGATCTCGGCGTCGACCGTCTTGGCCTCGACCGCATTTTTCACCAGGTTCAATACGATCTGACGCAATGAATCGCTGGTGATATCTATTTCAGCATCCGATTCATCCAGGTTCCAGGTAATCTTGACCTCTCTGCCTTTACTGATCGATCTGACGTAAAGCGGGATGCAGGCCGCTAATTCATCGTTCAGGAATATACGCTGAGCATCTGAATTTTTCGCATCCCTGAAGCTCGATACGATATTGACGATTCTCTGCAATTCCTCCTTTAAAATACGGAATTCCTTGTTGTTTTTTGCACCATCGGCCGGCGAATTTGCCTTGATAATGTCGATGTAATTACCAATGACACTCAATGGATTGCCGATTTCATGGACCAGCTTGTCGACATCCTTTTGTTCCTGCTCCTTTTTCATATCGTCTTCAAACAACTGCTTTTCCAGCACCTTGGTATTCTTCAACCAGGTGTCGACAGTATTTTTCAGGTAACTGGCAATGAACTTCGAAAACTTGTCGAGGGCGTTTTTTTGCTCTTTGCTGGAGCCGATGACAACCACCCCGATCACGTGATCTTCGTTAGCCAGAGGTAGACTGAAGGCGATATCATGATTCAATCTGCGAATGATCTGACGGTCGGATATGGGTGCTATTTGGTTACGGCGCTTTTCCGGCTCAATCCAGAGACTGCGTTTTTCGACATAACTCCGGATGATCTGGCCGTTATTGTTATCGATTGAAAATTTGCTCACGGGCTGGGCGTATTTGACTTCGTACAGGGACAGAAAGCCGGGATCGGCCGAATCGGGAATCAACAGGGCCAGGTCGGAAATTGAAAACAGTAATTGCATCTCCTGGGCCACTTTCAGCAACAAGCTCCTCGGAGAATCGATCGGTGCCGCCATTGTTTCCTCGGGATTGACTACCCTGATCAATGAGGCATCCCTGATTTTTCGCGCGAATCGGATGGTTTCTTTTTCGATATCCCTGGCGAACAAATCCTGTGTCAGGCTCCTGTTTTTAGTCAGTGAGATTCCAAAGTTTGCTGCCATCAGGGAGATTCTGTCCTGTACGTGAACATAAATCTTCTTCAGTTCGCGATCATCGATCAACTGTGAGGACCACTTGGGATCGGCCTTTCCGAAACGACTCCAGTACCAGGCGATCTGGCTGGCTTCGGCAACAATCTGGCAGAGTATGTCACAGCCCTTGAGCTGTGCTTCCTCCTCGTGATGAAAACGCGCGGCATCCGCAATCGCAGGGCTCAGACTCGACCATTGCTCGATAACGCAGGCGCCCAGTTCGGTATGGCTGATACCAAACTTCGAAACTTCCTTGTTAATGGCTTCATCTTCGCTCTTTGAATCCAGCACATCGATATATTGTTCGTGAAACTTGGCGTCGAATACGAATTGACCGAAATCGTGCAGCAAACCCGCCATATATGCATCCTGCAAGTGCTCATAATTCAGCACGCGAGCGATGTCCTCGGCGAACACGGCGCAGTACAGTGAATCCAGCCAGGCATTGCAGACAAACTGTTTACGCGTATTGATCAAGCCGGCGAAAAGCTGTTGAATCGAAGATGTCAGCACCATCGTCTTGACCAGTTCGTGCCCGAGCAGGTCTATCGCCTGCTCCGCGGTGTTGACGGGTTGGTTGATCGCAAACACGTCGGAGTTAACCGCCATCAGTAATTGGCTGGTCAACGCAGCGTCTGTACTGACTAGTTTGGCTAAATCACCGATGCTGCTATCGGGGTCATGACAAACATCGAGCAGCTTACTGAGAAGGTGCGGCGGGCTAGGCAGTCGAACCAATTCCATTGATTCAATTATCAATTTTGGCGAACCTCCTAAATCAAGCATTATTTATTCTTTTCGCTATCGGGTTAGCACCATTGGGGAAACCCGGTAATATACTATAATTCCCAGGCTTAAATTGGCCTTATCTCGGGATATTAGCGGATTCGCCTGCAGGCGGATGACATTCAGTATGTTTTATTCCCCGGTGCCAGGCACGGGTTCAGTTCACACTTTTTTACGAATTTGGGCAAATACGTCCTTTATCGGCCCAGAACACGGCATAAAAACCGCTCGAAAAGGCTCTCTACGGCCATAATAGAGGTATTCAGCGCGTGATCCCCGCTAATCAGATGGAGCGTGCAATCGGCTTGCCGGGCATGCTTAATCGAGTGCGCCGCAGGAATCACCTCGTCCGACCAGGCGTGTACGATTTCGACATCGTTACATTTCGAGTGATGCTGCTGAAGTTTAAAACCAGGCATGTAAAGCGCTGGCGCCATTAAAAAAACCGCTTTGGGCGTGACCTTTTCAGAGCACGCCAGGGAAACATAACCACCCATACTGGAGCCGACCAGAATAAAATCTCCCGGCTCGTTTTGCACCGTATCGAACAGGCGCTCGGCGCGTTGATCCGGGTCCGGCAGGTCGGTGTAATCAACACTTTCAACCTCGCATCCCTGCTGCGTCGCAATCTCCGCCAGGCGTTTGATCTTGAAACCCCACGGACCGCTCTCCTTGCCGTGCGAAAAGTAAATTTTCAATGGCTTTGCAGCAAAACCTGGTCAGTAGAATTCAACAGCGTAAACAGAGCATGCGCATGCTCGGCCGCCTGGACTCCCAGCGAGGTCAGGTAACCGCCATCGACCTGGGTTATGAAACCGCCCAGGTGCAGGTGCTGTGCAGCAGCAATCATGCTGGCATCGGCGTTTTTGTGAATCTTGAGACCCTCCAGACCAGACAGCGAACTGAAAAGCATCAACAGGTTTAACTCGGCGATATTTTGTTGTGAATATGACATTCGGCTCCCCGTAGATCCGTGGATTGATGTTATCACTCTGTCGTCGGCAAGATTATCATTTTTACTTCGATACGGGATAAAAATTTATTAACCCGGCGACAACAGGTATCAATCAGGCCCAGATCCGAATGGCATTTACTTAAGCTTGCAACCATCGTCATACCAATTCAACCA
>JAAESG010000210.1 GCA_024229615.1 Gammaproteobacteria bacterium
ATACCGTGGACTGGACTACGCGCAAAAACTCGGCGGGCATGAGAATCGAGACCAGACCGAGCACTACATCAAAAAGAAAAATGCTGAATTTTCTGGAGAAAAATGGTCGGGGCGGCGAGATTCGAACTCACGACCACCTGCCCCCCAGGCAGGTACGCTACCAGGCTGCGCTACGCCCCGTTTGAATGTGGTATTTGACGCTAGATTTAGCGTTTTAGCAAGGTAAGAAGTTCTTCGAGCTCAATCAGTGTCTGACGGATGATTTGCTGACTCTGGCTGACATCGCCCTTGTTTCCTTCACCCTCAAGGCGTTGCCGTGCCCCACCGATGGTAAAGCCTTCATCATATAGCAAGCTGCGGATTTGGCGAATGAGCAAAACGTCGTGACGCTGATAATATCTCCGATTACCGCGACGCTTGACTGGCTTGAGTTGGGGAAATTCCTGCTCCCAATAGCGCAGGACGTGAGGTTTGACATCGCAGAGCTCAGCAACTTCACCGATAGTGAAGTAACGTTTACCTGGTATTACCGGTAATTCGTTATTGTTGCTCGCTTCCAGCATACGCTTCCACTCTGATTTTTAATTTTTGACCAGGCCGGAACGTAACTACCTTTCTAGCGGAAATCGGGATTTCTTCACCAGTTTTTGGATTACGGCCAGGTCTTTCAGCTTTTGAACGGGTCAAAAAGTTTCCAAAACCAGATAACTTAACTTGATGGCCGGTTTCAAGGGCTACTTTTACTTCTTCGAAAAACTGCTCAACGATTTCCTTAGCTTCTCTCTTGTTGAGACCAAGTTCCTCAAATAGCATTTCGGCCATATCAGCCTTGGTCAATGACATCAGCTTTCCCTCAAAACGGCGTTACAGTGTTCTTTTAATTGTACGAGGACTTTCTCAACTAGATTTTCCACGTTCTCGTCAACAAGAGTGCGTGAACAGTCCTGTAAAATCAAGCCCAAAGCGACACTTTTTCGATTATTTCTCACTTCTTTTCCAGTATAGACGTCAAATACAAATACTTCCTGCAATATTTCATTTTTTAAAGAAAAAATGCTGTCGATCAGGTCACGAACTGGCAAATTTTTATCGACAGTGACCGAAATATCTCTGCGTATCGACGGAAATCGTGACAATTCACTGAATTTAGGCAGCTTTGATTCCAATATCGGCGAAAGTTCAATTTCAAAAACAAAAACCGATTGATTTATATCGAGTTTCTTCAATACCGACGGGTGTAGACATCCAACAAAACCGATGGACTCCCCTCGAAACAGCAGATCGGCACCCTGCCCGGGATGCAGTATCGGATTTTCGGAACGTGTGAAAGCAATTTCGGACTGATTCGTCAATCTTGTAATTGCCTCAAGATCACCCTTGATATCGAAAAAATCAATGCTCTCAGCGGCAGCATATAGGCCACCCTCACCTCGACTCCCGGTGGCAACACCAGCGATGTGAGGTGTTTGCTCGAGATCTTCGCAGGGTATAAAACACAAACCGGTTTCGAATAGTCGCACGCGTGATTGCTGACGATTCAAATTGTGCTGCAAAGCCTGTATCAATCCTGGCAACAAGCGCGTACGCATGACTGACATATCCGAAGAGATCGGATTGGCCAATGAAAGCGTAGATTGCTCGGGATCGAGGATGGCCTGCATCTCCGGAGATACGAATGAATAGGTGACTGCTTCAAAATAATCACGTTCAACCAGGATGTCACGAATCCGGTTTACGCTGACACGTTGCTCGGTAAAACTCTCCATCTTGATATGCGACGATTCACGGCTACCCGGAATGTTGTTATAACCGATCAGACGTCCTATCTCTTCGATCAGATCCGCCTCGATATTGATATCGAAACGATAGCTCGGCGGGGTTACCCGCCAGCCGTCATCCTGCTCGACAACTTGCATATTCAATCGCTGCAGAATGGCGCTGACTTCTGTCGCTTCGACATCGATGCCGAGCAGTCGTTTCACGCGCTGGTAACGCAGGCTTACACATGGAGTGTCTGGCATATGCCCATCCGCCACCGCGTCAATGACAGGGCCCGCTTTACCACCGGCGATACTAATCAGTAATTCGGTGGCTCTTTCCATCGCCTTCGGAGGCAACTCGGCATCGACGCCGCGTTCAAATCGATGCGACGCATCGGTATGCATGCCAAATCCTCGCGCTTTGCCAGCCAGTTCTATGGCGCTGAAGTGCGCTGCCTCGAGGAATATATTGCGCGTGTCGGCCTGCACCGAACTGCCTAGCCCACCCATAATGCCAGCCAATGCGACGCCGCCTTTGTGATCGGCAATCAGCAAGCTATCTTCCCGACACTCGACTTCACTCTGGTCGAGAAGCGCCAGTTTCTCACCCTTTTCGGCAAGGCGCACCTTGATGCCACCATTGAGCTTGTCGAAGTCAAAACCATGCATGGGTTGTCCGAGTTCCATCATCACATAGTTGGTGACATCGACGACCGGACTGATTGGACGCAAACCGCAACGTCGCAGTTTTTCCCGCATCCAGATGGGTGTCATTGCCTGTGGGTCGATTCCCTTGATGATACGGCCCACATAACGCGGGCAATGATGCGGGGCTTCGAGCTCGATTGTAAAACTATCATCGATACCTTGTTCGACCACCGACAGATCAGCGGCAGTCAGGGGAATCTTGTTAATCGCAGAAACTTCACGCGCAACCCCGGCAATGCTGAGGCAATCGCCCCGGTTTGGCGTCAGATCGACATCGATAATATTGTCATCGAGGGCAAGATACTCGACGATCGACAACCCAACTGGCGCTGCCTCTGGTAATTCCAGGATACCCTCGGATGATTCCGCCAGTTGCAACTCACTGGCCGAGCAAATCATACCCTGGGATTCGATCCCGCGTAGCTTGGCCTTCCTTATTTTCATTCCTGGCAGCTCGGCACCGACCCTGGCAAAGCTCACCTTCAACCCGGCTCGCACGTTGGCTGCACCGCAGACTACCGGATAACGATTGCTACCGTCGCTGACCTCGCAAAGATTGAGCTTATCGGCATTGGGATGCTTGTCGACCGCGATAACTTCAGCCACCACGACATCGACCAGTTTCGGCGCAGCACTACGTACACCTTCGACCTCCAACCCGGCCATAGTCAATTGACTGACCAGCGCCTCGCTATCGTTTGGTGGATTAGCCCACTCGCGTAACCAGTTTTCGCTGATTTCCATAACCGCGCCCGACTAACAGAACTGCTGCAAAAAGCGCAGGTCATTATCAAAGAAAAGGCGTAGGTCATTAACGCCATAGCGCAGCATGGCGAGCCGTTCGACCCCCATGCCGAAGGCGTAACCGGTGTACTTTTCACCGTCAACACCCGTGTGGCGAAACAATTCGGGATGCACCATGCCACAGCCCAGCACTTCCAGCCAGCCTGTATGACTACAAACCCGGCAGCCTTCACCGGAACACATCACACAGCTGATATCGACTTCCATCGAAGGTTCGGTGAATGGGAAATAAGAGGGTCTGAATCGGGTCTTCAAATCGTCCTGTTCGAAAAACATCTTCAAAAATTCTTCCAGCGTACCTTTCAATACAGAGAAAGATACATCCTCGTCGACCAGCAATCCTTCAACCTGGTGGAACATCGGTGTATGGGTTAAATCAGAATCGCAACGATAAACCCGCCCGGGTGCAATCACCCTTAACGGTGGCTCCTGGTGTTCCATAACGCGAATCTGTACCGGTGAGGTATGGGTGCGTAACAGCATTCCATCATCAAAGTAAAAAGTATCGTGCATGGCCCGCGCCGGATGTTGTTCGGGGATATTGAGGGCTTCGAAATTGTGAAAATCGTCTTCGACTTCAGGTCCTTCGGCTACATCGAAACCCAGCTTGCCGAACATCTTGTCGATGCGATTCATGGTCAGCGTTACCGGATGCAAGCCACCCGACGCACTGCGCCTGCCCGGCAGGGATACATCGACGGTTTCAGTTTGCAGGCGCGATGCAATGGCCTCGTCACTAAGCACGGATTTACGCGACTCGAGCAAAGCCTGGATTTCAACTTTGACCTGATTAATCGCCTGTCCCGTTGCCGGTCGCTCCTCCGCCGGTAAACGACCGAGGTTTTTCAACTGTGTGGTCAATTCGCCTTTCTTGCCGAGATAAGCGACACGCACGGCGTCGAGAGACGCCATATCGGCAGACTCACTAATCGAACGGGAAGCCTGCAGCAGCAGAATTTCGAGGTCTTGAGACACGTATCAGTAGCTGGTTTCAACGACAGGGCTCATGACCCTGCCGTTGATAACACTATAGCTTACGCGGCTTCTGCGCCGAGACCAGCTCGGGCTTTTTCAACCAGTGCGGTGAATGCAGGCTTGTCAAAAATGGCGATATCGGAAAGCACCTTACGATCTATCTCGATCTCTGCTTTCTTCAATCCATTCATGAACACACTGTAGGACATACCGTTTTCACGGGCACCCGCATTGATGCGAGCAATCCACAGCGCGCGGAATTGACGCTTGCGTTGACGACGGTCACGGTAGGCATATTGACCGGCCTTGGTGACGGCCTGTTTGGCAACGCGGAATACTTTACTGCGTGCACCGCGATAGCCTTTGGCCTTATCCAGAACCTTCTTGTGGCGTGCATGTGCGACAACGCCTCTTTTTACTCTTGGCATGGCTCTATCCTCCTAAGAATATGGCAACATGCGGCGTACTTGTTGCACGTCATTAGCATGGACATCAAGTTTTTCGCCAAGCTGGCGTTTACGCTTGCTCGATTTCTTGGTAAGGATATGACGCAAATGTGATTGCTTGCGTTTGTAGCCGCCTGCCGCATTTCGTTTGAAACGCTTAGCAGCGCCACTGACTGATTTCATCTTTGGCATGTTTAACTCCAGTTAAATAGTCAACTATTAATAATCCCTGGGCGCCGGAGACGCGCCTTCGGGTAGTGGCTAACTCATGGTTAGCGTTTTTTGGGTACCAGTAACATTGTCATCTGACGCCCTTCCGACTGTGGAAACTGATCCACGGTCGAGAATTCCTTCGTATCTTCTTCTACTCGTTTGAGCAGCTGTGTGCCGAGTTCCATATGCGCCATTTCGCGTCCGCGAAAACGCACCGTCACCTTAACCCGGTCACCGACCTCGATAAACTCGGTCAATTTACGTAGCTTGACCTGGTAATCACCTTCTTCGGTACCGGGTCGAAACTTGATTTCCTTAATATGCACCTGACGCTGTTTCTTGCGTTGATCGTGCAGTTTTTTCTTTTGCTGGAATCTGAACTTGCCATAGTCCATCAAACGACAGACCGGTGGTTCAGCATCGGGTACCAATTCAACAAGGTCCACCCCGGCGCTCACCGCCAGTTGCTGGGCCTCTTCCAAAGGCACAATGCCTTTTTGTTCACCATCCTCACCGATCAACCGAACTTCCGGCGCTGTTATTTCCTCGTTGAGACGGCTCTGTTTGTTGTCTGCGATTGGGGACTCTCCGATTAGCCTTTAGCTATAGTTTCCGCAAAAATTAATCCGGTATAACTAACCGGATTACTGTTTAACCAGATCGACAAACTCGTCGATCGATATTGAACCCAGGTTTTCACCACCCAGGCTACGCACTGCAATCGATTCCTCTTCAACCTCGCGATCACCGACTACGATCATGTAGGGAACACGCTGCAAAGTGTGCTCGCGAATTTTAAACCCGACTTTTTCGTTTCTCAAGTCAGAAATCGCCCTGATTCCCTGATTTTTAAGCATTTTTTCAACTTTTCCGACATACGGCGCCTGTTTGTCGGTAATATTCACGACAACGGCCTGTACTGGCGCCAGCCAGACCGGGAATTTTCCCTCATAATGTTCGACCAGAATTCCGAAAAATCGCTCTAGCGATCCGAATAAAGCGCGATGAAGCATAACCGGTCGATGCCGGTTTCCATCCTCGGCAATGTAGGAAATATCGAAACGCTCGGGCAAGTTCATGTCGACTTGCAAGGTACCGCATTGCCAATCACGGCCAATCGCGTCACGCAGCACAAATTCGAGTTTGGGGCCGTAAAAAGCACCCTCGCCGGGAAACAAAACATACTCGAGATTCATACTCTCGAGTGCATTTTTCAGCGCGCCTTCGAGCCTGTCCCAAATTTCATCTGTACCGATACGATTCTCGGGCCGATCGGAAAACTTGATGACCACATCTTCGAATCCAAAATCTTTGTAAATGTCGAGCACCAATGCAATCACATCGATGCATTCCTGCTCCATTTGGTCTTCGGTACAGTAAACATGGGCATCATCCTGCGTAAAGTGACGCACCCGCAACAAGCCATGCAAAGCCCCGGACGGTTCGTAACGATGAACCTTGCCAAATTCCGCCATGCGCAATGGCAAGTCACGGTAGCTTTTCAAGCCCTGATCGAACATTAACACCGAACCCGGACAGTTCATCGGTTTCAGTGCAAATACCCGATCATCCTCGGTTTGGGTGGAAAACATGTGTTCGCGGTAGTTTTCCCAATGACCTGAAGTCTCCCACAGACTACGGTCCATCACATCGGGAGTATTAACCTCGATGTAGCCAGCCTCATCCTGGCGTTTACGCATATAGTTAATCAACAAATTAAACAGAGTCCACCCCCTGGGGTGCCAGAAAACCGATCCCGGCGCCTCTTCATGCAAGTGGAAAAGCTCGAGCTGACGTCCGAGCTTGCGGTGATCGCGTTTCTCGGCTTCTTCAAGCCTGTGCAGGTAAGCTTTCAGTTGCTTCTTGTCCGGCCAGGCCGTGCCGTAGATGCGTTGCAGCATGGCATTTCTCGAATCACCGCGCCAATAGGCTCCGGCAACCTTCATCACCTTGAATCCATCGCCGAGCTTACCGGTAGACGGCAAGTGCGGTCCACGGCAGATGTCAAACCATTCACCCTGGCGGTAAATCGAGACCTCTTCGCCTTCGGGAATGATATCGTCGATAATTTCGACCTTGTAGGTTTCACCCAGCCCGGCAAAAGTCTGCCTGGCGACCTCGCGATCCATGACTTCACGCACAATCGGCAAATCGCGCTTGACGATTTCGTGCATCCGCTTTTCGACTTCCACCAGATCTTCAGGTGTAAAAGCCTCCTCGCGGGCAAAATCGTAGTAAAAACCGTCCTCGATCGCTGGTCCAATGGTCACCTGAGTACCCGGGAAAAGCTCCTGTACCGCCTGTGCCATGACATGCGCGGCATCGTGGCGCAGTAATCCCAGCGCATCGCTGTCGCGACGCGTGATAATTGCCACTTCGGCATCCTGTTCTACAAGGTAAGCCGCATCCACGAGTTCACCATTGACCTTGCCTGCAAGTGTCGCTTTCGCAAGTCCAGGACCGATATCGCTGGCGACATCCATAACCGAAACAGGTTGATCGAATTGACGGTTCGACCCGTCAGGGAGGGTAATCTGAGGCATGCTGTTTCTCCAGTGGTGACCCCTACCAAAGGCCACTTGATAAAGTTTGGTAGTCGCGAGTGGATTCGAACCACCGACCCCCACCATGTCAAGGTGGTGCTCTAACCAACTGAGCTACGCGACTATAAAATCGAGCCGGCTATTCTACCTCAGAAATCCAGTTAATCAACCCGCTTAGAGCCTTAATTTGTATGGCTTTCAGCACTCTTCTTCGATCTACTGACACACACCTGTTTACTAAACTGGTCGTATTCTAACATTTTGAGTAATTGGAGAATATGTACTTAATCTCTCATTTACTGTGACAGGAGTGTGACGGAATTAGATTCTATTGGTATAAACCAAAAAACTGTCCTAGGCTTTACCGAAGCAAACCAACTCTCTGCCCACCTTAAGGGATCTGATAAATCTACACTATCTGCGGTTTTGTATTGCACTGAACTACCAAGGTGCCGCAATCCAAATGGCTTGAATCTCGAATGGAAGCTTTAAAAACAGCGTGATGAAAAGTAACAAAATGGTTTTGCTAGGTCATAGCAGCAATCGTAATCCGATTGTCGTCACCGCACTGCAAATTATTGGGGTGATATTTCTGGTTGAAATCGCGATTATGTTGTTCTTCGCAATGATAGAACTCGAAATAAATTTGTATGCCGAGGCGGTTCTCGACGCCTCGTTACTGTCAATTATTTCCGCTCCGTTTATCTACTATTTCATTATTTTACCGTTCATTAAAGCCCGCAGCATGGCAGAAGGCGAAACACTCATTCTTTCGCGGGCCGTAGAGTCCAGTTCTACATCGGTAATCATTACTGACAAGCAGGGTTCAATCGAGTATGTCAATCCCAAGTTTAGTGAGATCACTGGATACACAAAGCGAGAAGCCCTGGGCCACACCCCTCGCCTGCTGCGCTCCGGCGAAACCGAGGAAAGAATCTATATGGATTTGTGGCAAACCATCGAATCCGGAAATCAATGGAAGGGGGAATTTCGCAATCAGCGCAAGAACGGAAATTTGTACTGGGATCGATGTTCAGTTTCATGCGTAAAAGATATCACCGGTAAAGTAACACACTACATCTCGACTCATGAGGACGTGACACAGGAGTTCGAACTGACCGAAAAACTCAACTACCAGGCCAAGCACGACCTGTTGACGGGTTTGATAAACCGCTTTGAATTTGAGCGTCGTGTCGATCGATTACTTTCCAATATCAATCACGAAAAGGATCAGCACGCGATATGTTTCATGGATCTGGACCAATTCAAGATTATTAACGATACCTGCGGACACATAGCCGGAGACGAACTATTACATCAACTGGGCAGCGTACTTAGTCTAGCGGTCAGGCAACGTGACACGCTGGCAAGACTTGGGGGCGATGAATTTGGCGTTTTGATGGAGCATTGCTCGATCGAGCAGGCACAAAGAGTTGCCGATGCTCTGCTAGTTGCCGTGCAAAGCTACCAGTTCTCATGGGAAGGGCAGCCCTTCAGAGTCGGGATCAGCATAGGCCTCGTAGCCATTAGCGAATCGACGCCTGATCTGACCGAATTAATGAAGCAGGCGGATGCCGCCTGTTACATGGCCAAGGACGGGGGACGAAATCGTATTCATATATACAATCCCGAAGATACCGATCTGTCCCAGCGTATCGGCGAAATGCTTTGGGTCAATCGGATAAATCACGCTCTTCAGGAAGACCGCTTCTGTCTCTATGCCCAGGCCATTAAAAACGTCGATAATAACATCGTCGAACATTACGAGTTTTTGATCAGGATGATAGGCGAGGATGGCGAGATTATTCGCCCCGGATCTTTTCTGCCGGCAGCCGAACGCTATGACCTGATTGAAAATATTGACAGCTGGGTTATCGAAAATGCCTTTACTTTACTGGCGCAGAGTCCCGAGCTGGTAGATCGCACGGAATTCTTTTCTATCAACCTTTCGGGCAAATCACTGACCAGCATTGAAATTCTTGAAAAAATCACATCGATGATGGAAACGACCGGAATCGAGGGTGACCGAATTTGCTTTGAAATCACTGAGACCATTGCGATTTCGAATCTGTCTGCGGCAACCCGCTTCATTGCGGCACTTAAAAGCAAAGGCTGTCGATTTGCACTGGATGATTTTGGCAGCGGTATCTCGTCGTTTGGTTATCTGAAAACCCTGCCGGTGGACTACCTGAAAATCGATGGGATTTTTGTCAGGGACATACTGTCTGATCCGATCAGCCACGCGATGGTCAAATCCATTAGCGAAATTGGGCATTTGATGGGAATGAAGACAATTGCAGAATTCGTTGAAAAGTCTGAAATGGAGGAAATCTTACAACAGATTCAGATTGACTATGTACAGGGATATGCCATCGACAAACCCAGGCCATTCGAACAATTGCAGTAACGGGTTTCAGGGATCCTGCGAGTTTGCTGCGCTGTTCACCGCCTGAGTAGTGAGGCTTGTAGTTGAGGTCGTGCTGTAATGATGCCCACATCCCACTATACAATCGGTGCCCCGAGCCGATCGTCTCTTTAGAAAACTATCTATTCGGGTAAATTCACCACTAACCCGGATATCTTCCTGTCGGCAATCGGTCTACTCGTCGCCGGTATAAACCAGGCGAACGAAGGGTCCTTTCTGAGTGGGAATCTCGTACAACAGCTTGACCTGGTCCGGCGTTCCCTTGAGCAGAATATTCTCTCGCAGGCCCCGATTCATCGCGGTTATCGCCGCCGCATCCAGATTGGGCAAAAACCCGTCTTCACGCCTGACATAGATGTAATCAACCCAGTCGTTTTGCTGCAGTAGTTGCGCAAGCGGCATTTGAAATAGTTTGAACGCCAACGCCCTGTACTCGAAGTCCTTCGGCGTAGCCAGCAAATTACTGGCAACAATAACGCAATCGCTGTGAAAGCGAAGGTAGTGGCCCTCATCAGGGTGCGCGAGCAAAACCCCCGGCAGGGTTTGGCACTGACGACCGATCGCCTGATAAAACGGTAGTAAGGCCCGATACGCTCCCTGCCCTCCCAGCGGTCGGGTTTCGTTGAGTCGGTTGATCGGTCCGATAAAACAGCCAATGAACAGTAATATCGTAATGATTAGTTTGTGTTCCTGGCCAGCCTGCTTCCAGTTTTGAATCACCACCAGTAACGGGATCAATAGTATGTAAGACGCGTGATATTTGAATCGCAATTGCGAGAACATCAAAATCGCGCCAATCAGGATCGCGACCAGGAAATAGATTTGTTCTTGACGTTGCTGAACCACAACCAGGCGAGCAAACAATATGAGTGAAAATGGCAGCAGGAAAATGAGGCCGGAATAATACTCGTAGAACTGACCCAGATACTTGCTATCACCACTGAACAGGATACTGAATATAGAATAAGTCTCTTCCAACTGGCTAAAGCCGGGCAGCTCCGATCCGATAAAATCGAGCCCATGCCTTAGGCTGTCAAAAATCGGTAGTAACGCAAGAGCTACGGCGATACCAAACAAAACGAGGTTCCGCCTCGAAAAACTTGCATACTTGAAAAATACGACGCTCAGGCAAAAAGCGAGGGCCCAGTAGAGATGAAACCAGCTGGTAAAATAGTAAACGAATTCAAGTTGGCGAAAATGTACGCTAGGTACGACCACCAGTATCGTGCACAACATTGTAGCCGCTGCCAGGTCGTTGGCCGTCGTAAGAACCTCATCACGACCGCGAATCCAGTTGATCAACAGGAAAATGCCCAGGGGTACATACATCAGAAACAGGGCAATGTGAAAAGCGTTAGCCAGACCCAGGGAGATTCCCAGCACAACCGCCGCCTGTTTCGACTGGTTCCGCTCTATCCAGCGCAGAGCACAAAAGGTAATCAGCAGGATAAAACTCAGTTCAATAAAGTGGTGATCGATGTTGCCGATCAAGTGGGTATCCTGAGTTAGCGGCGAAAGCGCAAACCCCAGCGCTCCAATCCCGGTCATGATCAGGTTGAGTCCGAGGGCACGGCAAATACCGACGATCAGCAGGCAATTGATCAACGACCAGCAGGGCGCAATGTGCGCCAGGATAGTCGATGTTTTCAGCTCTGGATTGAAAGCCTGAAGCACCAGGCAAATGAGCGCCATCAAATACTCGTAACCCCATGCGACCGATATCCAGGCACCACCATCCAACGGATGCAAGCTGGGATCAAATTCCAGTATCTTCGGGAATTGATCGATAGTGTCCTGAATTAGCCTGGCGTGATAGAAGGCATCGTAGTTGGAAAGATGATATTCACCGTTAAACAGGCTGACTTCCAGCGGGGATAAGCTAAAGTAGAATGATACCGCGCTTGCCAGAATTCCGATCCCAACCAGGATGCCTGTGTGAGCCGAGTCAGTGAGCTTCACATTTGGGCCCGATGAGTCATCTGGAAGTTACGTTAATCATCATCTAGTTATAGCTTAATATTTCGATTCGAGGCAGGGCGATAGTAGTGGATACATATTTATTCGGCAAGATTACAAAGCGCACATCAAAAGGCTCTGACTGGATGCCAGGCGGTGTCGCTTTACAGTTTATAAACCAGCCGCTAATCTGTGAAATTATCCCGCATAAAAACCTAATCAGAGAAATTCAATGACTATCAAGCTTGCATCAATCGCGGTTTTGACAGCCGTTTTTATGTCCATGGGTCAGCTATTGTTCAAACATGGCGCAAACGGACTCAACGGTTCAAGCCTGACTCAATTTTTACCAGCTGTGGTTACCTCCCCGGCAGTGATAGCGGCCTGCGTACTCTATGCAATCACCACGGTGATCTGGGTTTGGGTTCTAAAACACGTACCCCTTTCGCTGGCCTATCCATTCACAGCCTTGTCCTATGTCATAACGCCGGTATTAAGTTACTTCCTGTTTAATGAAAAACTGAATTTACAGTTTGCCTTGGGGTCTCTTCTGCTGATGGTCGGCATCATCATCTGTTCGCTGTCGCACAGTAGCGATCAGGCTTTGCTTTAGATTGGGCTACCGGAGCGAAAAGATGATTGCGGTTATCCTGCCCTGTTTTAAATCAAGCAATTTTGTTTTAGACGTCATAAATCGCATCGACCAAAACGTTTCCGAGATTATTGCGGTCGATGACTGTTGTCCCGAAGGGACCGGTAAACTGATCGAGGAGCAATGCAGTGACGAGCGTGTAAAGGTGATATTCCGCCCACAAAACGGAGGGGTCGGTTCGGCGATGAAAACCGGGTTCGTCGAAGCGCTCAAAGGCAACTGTGAAGTCATTGTTAAAATTGACAGCGACGGCCAGTTGTCTCCTGAAATCTTGCAGCGATTCATTGACCCCATTCTCAATGGCCATGCGGACTACTGTAAGGGAAACCGGTTTTACAATATTGAATCACTCAGCGATATGCCCAAAATCAGGCTCTTCGGCAACTCGGCATTGTCTTTTCTGACCAAATTTTCCAGCGGCTACTGGAGCGTTATGGACCCGACAAACGGATATATTGCCGTACACCGCAAAGTGCTGGAAAACATACCGATTCACAAGCTGGAAGATCGCTTCTTTTTCGAGACCGATTTATTGTTCAGAATGAACACGATTGGCGCATTGGTGCTCGATATCCCGATGGATGCGGTCTACAACGAGGCCGAAAGCAATCTGTCCGTCACCCGATCCCTGCCCTCGTTTCTGTACAAAAACGCCAAACTGTTTTTGAAGCGAATTTTTTACAACTATTTTTTGCGCGACTTCAGCATCGCTTCAATCAACCTGGTAATGGGTCTGGTTTTCTTTATCGGCGGAATGAGTTACGGCATCAGCAGGCATTTACATTTTAGTGAGTTAAACCTGGAGACGCCCACTGGAACGCAGGTGGTCACAGCAATCCTGACGCTGATAGGCTTCCAGTTGCTGCTCAGCTTTATTACTCATGACATGAACCGGGAACCGAGTCGCGTCATCCATAACCGTCTACCGACGCAGAACTGAAGCACGGTTCGAACGAGATTTTAACCCTACCCCACCCTGTTTTGCGCGGCAAAAATCTGGCCACTAGTTAGCAAAGTAACCGACCAGGTTGGCGACTCCGCGCGCAAACTCGCTTTCGAGAGGGAACGACAACATACCCATCACTGAATAACCGAGCAACCAGGGCATCAGGTAGAAGCGAACCATAAAAAAGAACCAGGCCACGTAAATTGGAATCAACGGCTGAATCAAAAACGAAGGCGTAACCGGTTTGAATATGTTCAGAATCGGGTTAGTCCACTTGACAAAGACCTTCATGAAGAAAAATTTACTATCCTCCGGCAGGAACAGTCCCATCGCAAACCGACCGATCAGGGTCCACATCACCATACCGAGTAGATAATCGGAAACGATTACCCAGATTGGAAAACCTTCAACCATAGCCAAAATACCTCAACCTACGATACAACTTTAAAATGCTGCTCAACTCATGTCCCTCTTTAGTGGCGTTATGAACGCCACAAGTGCGGGCCCGGAACAAACGGCAAGTGCGCAGTTTACACAATGTAAATGAACGCTTCGAGCAAACTCGTAATGTCTCTTGCCAACTAGCCATCCTGAAAAACTAACCAACCCACTGTGGCGGTCTGAGCGGCGCAAGAGCAAGGTGCATTTTTGCGAGATGGCGTGAGTTGACTATACGTCAACGATCGTCTCGAGCAAAAATGCAACGCCGCTATTGCGCCTCCCTCAATCCAATAGACCTTTAAGGTCCATTATGAATTGTGGGGGCCTGAGCGCTGCAAGAGCAAGGCGCATTTTTGCGAGATGGCGTGAATTGACTATACGTCAACGATCGTCTCGAGCGAAAATGCAACGCCGCTATTGCGCCTCCCTCAATCCAATAGACCTTTAAGGTCCATTATGAATTGTGGGGGCCTGAGCGCTGCAAGAGCAAGGCGCATTTTTGCGAGATGGCGTGA
>JAAESG010000211.1 GCA_024229615.1 Gammaproteobacteria bacterium
CATTACAATATTATTTTATTCACCTCTAAAATTGAACAACCGGGGCCCGATCCGAGTGGCACTTACTTAAGCTTGCAGCCATCGTTATCCCAATCTAACCACGGTCGGATAAACCGTGAATGGTTTCGATAACTAAACCGCAGGCGGCATAGCCGCCGAGGCATTCGCGAAAACTTTCACCATTTATCCGACCTTGAAGTTTATTGAGCATTTAAACCCCAGATATGTTTCGAAAACCGATGCTTTCGATCTTATGTAAGTGCCATATGCGGTAAGTTACTCGGGAGGCGGGACATCGCGTACCCGGGATTTGCTTGGGTCATAGAATGGAAACGACACCACCTTTGCTGGCAGGCGTTTTTGCTTGCCGTCAAGTTTGCCGATCTCAACCTCGGTGCCAGGCTCGCTGTGCTCGACCTGGATACGGCACAGTGCGAGGTTCTTGCGCAGAATCGGCGAGCGCACCGAACTGGTTATTTCGCCAACCTGGTTGCGACCGATATCGACACAATCTCCGTTCGCAGCGAGTTCATCGCCGGATAATTCAAGTCCGACCAGAACCTGTTGCGGGTTTTCCTTGCGTTTGATCAGGGCAGCCTTACCGATGAAATCGTCCTCCTTTGTCTTCAGTGGCACGGTGAAAGCGATGCCGGCTTCGAATGGATTGGTCTGGTCGCTGAATTCGTAACCCGCGAAAATCAATCCTGCCTCGACGCGCAACATGTCTAATGCTTCCAGACCCAGAGGGGTCAGGCCATATTGCTTACCTGCCTCCCAGATTGCGTCCCAGACCGCCGGTGCATCCTTGGGGTGACAAAATACTTCGTAGCCGAGCTCACCGGTGTAACCGGTGCGCGAGACCACCAGAGGAATGCCGTGTTCGTCACCGAGGCGCGCGATCGAAAATCGAAACCACTCGAGTTCTTCGAGCGTGGCCTGGTCAGGACGAGTCCAGATGATCTGCTGCAGAATATCGCGGCTTTTTGGGCCTTGCACCTGCAGGTTGTTCAATTGGTCGGTTGAATTGCGCACCCACGCCTGCAAGCCAAGCTTTTCGGCCTGTTCGCGTAACCAGATGCCGCTCTCGTCGCTACCGCCGATCCAGCGGAAATTATCCTGGCCGAGACGAAATACGGTGCCGTCATCGATCATGCCGCCGTTTTCATAGCACATCGCGGTATAGACCACCTGTCCGACCGCGAGTCGGCGGATATTACGCGTGACGCAGGTTTGCAGCAGCAGTTCGGCATCAGGCCCGGTGACTTCGTACTTGCGCAGAGCGGACAGATCGATCACGACAGCGCCCTCGCGACAGGCCCAGTACTCGTCCAGCGCACCGTGTTTGGTGTAACTGTTGGCGAGCCAGTAACCCTCGTATTCAGTGAAATTGCGGGTGTGTTTGGACGTACGGCTATGAAAGCCGGTTTCCTTGGTCAATTCTTTGTCTGCATCGGTTGTCATTCTGAATGCCGTCGCTTTGTTAAATGAATGTTTGCCGGAGTAGAGGCGCAGGTGGATATCGGTCGGGTTCCAGCCGTTGGCCGCATCGATATCGCAAGGGCAGGCCGAGGATACGCAAACCAGATCCTTGAGGGCCCGCATCAATACATAGTCACCCGGGCGTGACCAGGGCTCGTCAAAATACATCTGGTTGCCGGCATCGATATTGGTGTTGAAGAACAGGTTGATCGCCATCCAGCCTTTGCGCGCTTCCACGCCATAAGTCTGCAATACCCGGTTGAAGTTATCGGAGCAGTTGACGTGACCTGGATAACCCATGTCATCGTAATATTTCGCGGTGCAGGCCGTACCGAAACTGTCGTGGCGACCGCAGGTATCCTGGACGACCTCAACCATTGCCTCAAAGTTCTGATCGTAGAATTTTGAGAATAATCCTGGCGCAGGGTAAGACGCGCCGACCGCATGCCGGGTCGTGGTCGCATCGAGGCAGCGTTCGATGCCTTTATCCAGCTTTGCGCTATCGAAGCATTGAAAGTCGGAGCATTCGCGCCCTTCGACGTCGATCACCTGGATATAGTCGCCGGCTTTTACTTCATAGGCAAATGCGCTACGTGCCTCAATGCGTTGCTCCTCAAGCGGATCGGCCAGTGGATCGGGCAGGTGGGTTATCTGCCCTGACTGTTCTCGAGGCTGGCGGTGAATGAACGCGACCAGGTCGCTTGGCGTATTCTGTAGATCGGCGCGCATAATACCCCCGGGCGCGACAATCAGACAGGTAACGGCCTGCTCGGCGGTGAATCGAACCGAGTCACCCGCGGGTGAATGGTTTCTGAACAATAGCGCGCTACGGGCGGTTTCGACGGAGATGTTGAGAGCTGCGAGTGCATTGTTCAGTTCATCTGCATAGCCACCACTGTTGGCGAGCAGATCCTTGAGGCCTTCCGCGCTTGCATTGTTGCGTGCACCGATCATCGAGGCGTCACAGCGACCTTCGCCGTCAAACACGGTGATTTCCACGGGTTGAAGACCCTGAGGGCTGATCAATTCAATTTCATCGCCCGCATCGAGCGTCAGTGCAACGCTGCCACCACCGCGCACCAGGTAGCGCTCGGTGTTGGCAGGCAGCGCATTGAGACCGGGCTGACGGATACGGACCGGCGAAACGAATAGAGGAGCGTTCATCGATTAATCGGTTTCGAGCAAGTCATCGTGAACTCCATACAGGTGATCCTTGATCAGATTGACAGCTCTGGTTGTGTCCCGTGCAGCGATTGCCTGGTATAACTTGCGATGCTGGCCGTTGTAAAAATCGATGCGTTCGGGTGTCAACAGTTTAGCTTTCATCGTGCGCCATTGTGAATGACGACGCACTTCGCTGATGCGTTCGTACAGCCAGTACATCAATTTGTTTCTCGAGCAGTTCGCCAATGCCATGTGAAAAGCAGTGTCGGCGCGGGCAAATTTTTCCGGGTCGCCGCCGCATTCTTCACACTGGCGTAAAGCCTCGAGCAATTCATCGAGTTCGCGCGAACTGGCGTTGGTGATTGCCAGACGCACCATCTGTGGCTCGATCGCGATGCGCACTTCGTTCATCTCAAGCGGGCTGGTGACGCTCGATATTTCCTGTTGGTTGGTCACCTCACGATGGGTCACATAGGTGCCACTACCGACCTGGCGCATTACCATGTGTTGCTGCTCGAGGATTTGCAATACTGAACGAATGGTGCCGCGCGAAACCCCGAATTCCTCAGCCAGGTTACGCTCCGCTGGCAGGCGCTCTTCATAAGCGTAGTCGCCCTCCATGATGCGCCGCCGCAATTGCGCTACCACATTACTGGTGGTTCCTCCGACGCGATTGCTGGAATTTTTGCGGGTCGACCTGGAATCTGGGCCCGTCGCTAACGGGGCGCTGCCACGTGCAGTTTTCACAGCTGTGAACTCCTCGACCATTTGAATTATTTTGGTACTCTAATTTGGTACAATAATGCTTCAATCAGGCCCTTAAATCAAGTTTAAATCCTTATGAAACAGGCAAAATATGGATTATTTTGATAAATTGGCATTCAATTTGTAGATGCCTGAAAACGTTGCGTAGATTTCGATAAAAATTTTATGTCAATTTTAATATAAGCGTAAGTAATTGAATTAGAATAATAAAAATCTAATTCGAATACTGATTATTTTCCAGAAATTTTAGCCCGCCCCCGTCCCGATTGCATTGAATGGACTCATATTCATAAATTGGTCTACTAAAAATACAAATTTATGTCGAAA
>JAAESG010000212.1 GCA_024229615.1 Gammaproteobacteria bacterium
ACAAAACACAAATATCAATCCCGCCCCAATGCGCCCAAAAATACAGGTGGCCATATTGCTCGACACCAGTGGCAGCATGAACGGCCTGATCGATCAGACGCGCAATCAACTCTGGCAGGTAGTAAATGAATTTTCCAATAGCAAAAAGAGGCTATATCCGGATTTCCCAACCAGCAAATACAATAATGTAGCTGTTTCATAGTGGTTGCAGCCTGTTTCATAGTGTACGCAAATTGCTCGGGATCTGCGCAGGAATATCGAGGTCACCAACAGTCAGGTAAATCATATCGGTAAAGTTGTCCAGACCGCGATATCCGGACGCTCGGTTTTTGACGATTTTGATGATCCGGTTAAGGCCCTCCCCGACGGCATTGGTCAGATTCCTGTCGATGAAAGCGAGAATGTTCTCGAAGTGGTTTCGCAGTGTAGTTACGAACTTGCGCAGCGAGGGAATACGGCTTCGCAACGCAGCGGTCGCCCATCGTTTGAGGAACTTCTCCGCCGAGCCGCGATAGCAGTAATCCCAGAAGTGCTCGAACTCATCCTTGAGCACCCAGGCGCGGTGAATGCGGCGATTGGCATTACGCAGGCTATTGAGAAAGCGGGTATGTCCCTTAGTGCGATTTCTGGAGTGCATGGCAAGTATCCAGCGCAGCCCCTTGATTGCCCTGCGTTCCTTGGTGTCGAGGTCGCGCCACTGTTCCTTTCGT
>JAAESG010000213.1 GCA_024229615.1 Gammaproteobacteria bacterium
AGCTATTGATTCCCCAGCGGTTTAAAAAATTCCCGCTTAACCTATGGGTGAAGCTAAGTTTTTTAATTCCACTGAGAAACCAATATCTTACACCCTGCATCCGCCCTGAACCTACGGATTCAGGACTATGCCTGCGCACCCTCCGAACATGGGTTGCCGGTAACTGCAAGCAATGTTCGAAGTGGTCGCAAAATACAGGCAGGGCACGACCTTTCGTCGTCTCGCTACGAAAGCTGGTGAGATATGCGGGCTAGGTGCTATCATCTTTCCAAGTCAGCTGGATAATCGCTGGTTCCGGTCTTTTGGTAGACTGCGGGCTGGAGGAAAGTCCGGGCTCCACAGGGCAGAGTGCCAGATAACGTCTGGGGGGCGTGAGCCCACGGCCAGTGCAACAGAAAATAAACCGCCAGCCCAGGCTGGTAAGGGTGAAATGGTGTGGTAAGAGCGCACCGCGCTTCTGGTAACAGAAGTGGCAAGGTAAACCCCACTCGGAGCAAGACCAAATAGGAAAACCATGGCGTGGTCCGCGCCGTTTTCGGGTTGGTTGCTTGAGACTGGAGGGTGACTTTCAGTCCAGATGAATGATTATCCTCGACAGAACCCGGCTTACAGGCTGACTTTATTTTCATTTAGTGGGCGCAAATCATTGCACCCCGTATTTCCCTTCTTGAAATTGTGCAAAATCGCACAAAATACCGCATTAACTTAATGTATCACATTAACTTGCAGGTATAAGTGACAGATTTGGCTAATGTATTCTCTTATTAGGATTAGGGAGATAGGCTAAGTTGTTGACCTTATTGAGAAAAAACCCGTATTCAAGCCCCATTTTTACTTGACTTGAGGCAAGAATAAGCCATATTGTGTCACTGAGTGGGTGAAAGTGTCACATCGTGGCATATAACGGGTTAGTCGTGCATAAATTTCGAGGGGTTTCCAATCTATCTTTGGACGCAAAAGGGAGAATTGTTCTTCCTGCGCGTTACCGTGAGCGCCTGCTCGAAATCTGCCACAGCCAGTTGATCATTACTATCGATACCGATCAACCCTGTTTGCTCATTTATCCGCTTCCTGAATGGGAATTGATCGAAGAAAAAATCGAAGCCTTACCCAGTTTCAATCCCACCACCCGGCGCATCCAGCGCTTGCTGATTGGCCATGCCACCGAAGTCGAAGTGGATGCTACCGGCCGCATGCTGTTATCTAACCCACTGCGTGAATATGCCCAACTCGGCAAGAAGGTGGTGCTCATCGGCCAGGGCAAGAAATTCGAACTCTGGGACGAAGCGGTCTGGGCCGAGCGCATGGATTCCTGGCTGGGTGACACCAGCGAAGACGAAATGCCGGTAGCCCTGGCGGAGTTAACCTTGTGAGTCAGGCGCATGCACCGGTATTACATGACGAGGCCGTAGTGGCACTCGAAATCAAACCAGATGGACATTATGTCGATGGAACCTATGGTCGTGGTGGGCATGCGCGCTCGATTCTGGCGGCTCTCGGCGAGCGGGGGCGATTGATCGTCATGGATCGGGATCCACAGGCCATAGCCGACGCCCGGAACAGGTTGGGAGCCGATAGCCGGGTCACTATCATTCACGACGATTACGCCAATATGTGTCAGCAGATTGCCGATCTCGATTTACTCGAGCAAATTGACGGGGTCTTACTCGACCTCGGTGTTTCTTCGCCGCAACTCGATGATGCCCGACGTGGCTTCAGTTTTCAGCATAACGGTCCATTGGATATGCGCATGAATCCGGACCAGGGCGAGTCGGCAGCACAGTGGCTCGCGCATGCAGAAGAATCTGATATCGCCAGGGTGTTGTGGGAATACGGTGAAGAACGTCATTCACGACGAATTGCCCGCAAGATTGTCGAAGTTCGAGCATCGCGGTCTATAGACGATACCGCGACCCTGGCCGGATTGATTAGCGAGATGATGCCACGCGCAAAGAATAATCGTCACCCGGCAACGCGCAGTTTTCAGGCGATCCGGATTTTTATCAACCAGGAGCTCGCACAGATTCAACTATTGCTCGAAACCGTATTCGATATCCTGAAAATCGGTGGTCGCATCCTGGTCATCAGTTTTCACTCGCTCGAGGATCGGCTGGTAAAACGTTTTTTCAAATCAGAAAGCAGTGCGCCAAAAATTCCGCGCGGCCTGCCGCTGCGCGATAGTGAGATTGAATCGACGATTCGGCTCAAGGTGATCGGGCGGGCTATCAAGGCAGGGGCAAAGGAACTGGAATCAAATCCGCGTGCGCGCAGCGCAATCATGCGTATCGCAGAGCGGGCGGCCTGATGAATGGTAAAGCCGTGTTTACTCTGCTGCTAACCATGGTTCTCGGCAGTGCGCTGACCGTGATTTACGTCAAGCATCAAAGTCGTCTGTTGTTTTCCGATTTGCGCAGCATTCAAAAACAACAGGATCAGCAGGTGATCCAATGGGGGCGTTTGCAGCTGCAAAACACGACTCTCGCCACACACAGTAATGTCGAATCCCGGGCGCGCAAGGACCTGGAAATGCGTCTGCCGGAAAATGTTGAGTTGGTGCGCTTGCAATGAAGCACAAGGAAAAAATGAGCGCACAGGAGCACCAGGCCACCTTTCTGGGATCACGGCATTACTTTGTTTTACTAATCCTGTTTTTTCTGCTCGGTGGGCTGGTTACCCGAGCTCTCTACCTGCAGGTTTTTGAGCAGGATTTTCTTGCCAATCAGGGTGTGCAGCGGCAAATACGAACCATCGAGACACCGGCGTATCGCGGCACCATTATGGATCGCTTTGGTACTCCGTTGGCGATTAGTACGCCGGTCGATTCGGTTTGGGTCAATCCGGCCGAAATACTGCTGAATCTGACCGCTCTGAAGCAGGTAACCGGTAAGCTGGATCTCAATTACCGCGACACGGTATCGATGCTGAAGCAACGTGCAAATCGGGAATTTGTTTATCTGAAGCGCCAGCTTGAGCCGGAATTTGCGGCTACGGTTGCCGGCGGCATCGAAGGTGTTTACCTGCAACGGGAGTATCACCGCTACTATCCTGCTGGCGAGGTAGTGTCACACCTGGTTGGATTTACCGATATTGACGACCAGGGTCAGGAGGGGCTGGAGTTGGTCTATCAGGATTGGTTGCGTGCCCAACCGGGTGAGCACCGCGTTATTCGTAACCGTCGTGGCGAAGTCATCGAAGAACTGGCACAGGTGAAACCTGCCGAGTCGGGCAACGATATCTATACCAGTATCGATATGCGGCTACAGTACATCGCTTACCGCAGTCTCGCGCGGTCGATTCAGTATCACAAGGCCAAAGCGGGCTCTGCAGTATTGCTGGATACCCGCAGCGGTGAAATTCTGGCTATCGTAAACCAGCCTTCCTATAACCCGAACCGACGTACTTCGATGCCCCCCGGGCAACTGCGAAACCGCGCACTTACCGATGTTTTCGAGCCGGGTTCGGCGATCAAGCCCTTCACCCTCGCAGCCGCGCTTGATCGGGGTCGCTATCATCGTGGCAGCAGTATCGACACTTCGCCCGGATACATGATGGTGAGTGGTCACGCGGTCAAGGATGTGCGCAACTACGGGGTACTCGATCTTGCCAGCGTATTACGTAAATCAAGTAACGTCGGCGCCTCTCGTATCGCCATGTCGATGGACAAAAAAGAGTTGTGGGAGAGTTTTAGTGACTATGGTTTTGGAAAGTCCTCGGGTGTTTCCTTTCCGGGGGAATCATCCGGATATTTTCGCCATCATAGCCAATGGCAACCCCTGGATCACGCCACCATGGGCTTCGGTTACGGCATGTCGCTGTCGATTACACAACTCGCGCGCGCCTATAGCGTAATCGCCAATCAGGGACGTCTGCTGGACCTGAGCCTGTTGAGGAAGGAACCGTTAAAGGCTTCGCAGAACGAGATTTCACGTCACGTCATGAAGACCAGCACGGCCAAACAGATTGTCAGAATGATGAAGGAAGTGATTGGGCCGAAAGGGACTGCACAGTTGGCGGCGATCGACGGTTACCAGGTCGCGGGTAAAACCGGAACCGCAAAAAAGAGTATCGCCGGGGGCTATCAGAAGGACGATTACGTATCGGTTTTTGCCGGCCTTGCACCGGCCAGTAATCCACGCCTGGTGATGGCGGTGGTCATCGATGAGCCGACTCAGAACGGATATTATGGCGGTGTGGTTGCTGCACCGGTGTTTCAGGAAGTGATGTCGAATGCGTTGCGTATACTCGATATTGCCCCGGATGATTTGCCCACCCTGGCGCGTAACAAGGGACAGGGGGCATGATGGCTAACACCAATATGCCCGGGATGTCGCTATCGAAATTGTTGTCGGGATTTGTCGTCGATGGTCCGATTGCGTCGATACAGGTCAGCGATATCGCCAGCAACAGCACCGAGATCAGGCCGAATTCGGCATTCATCGCGCTGCCCGGAATAAAATCCAATGGTATCGACTATGCCATCGATGCAGTCAAGGCCGGTGCAGTGGTCGTGATTTATGATTCCGCGGATGAATACAGCCTGCAACGGATTCCGTTGTTACGCAAGCAGGTTGAAACCTGTTGGATAGGTGTCGATCAGCTGGAGTGCGCCAATGGCCACATTGTAAGCCGTTTCTTCGGTGACCCTGGACGGGCTATGACCATCGTTGGCGTTACCGGCACCGATGGTAAGTCCAGTGTCACCCACCTGGTAACTCAGGCACTGACCCGAATTGGCGAGAGCTGTGCGAGTATAGGCACGCTTGGCTACGGCATCGGTAATGAACTAAAGCCGGATGCGTTGACCACACCGGACGCAGTCAGTCTGCAATCGCGCCTGTACCAGTTTCAACAACAACGCTGCAGGTATGTGGTAATGGAGGTGTCGTCACACGCATTGCAGCAGTATCGCGTTAACGGATGTGATTTTGATATTGCGGTGCTAACCAACCTGGGGCGCGATCATCTCGATTACCATGGTGACCTGGAGAGTTATGCGGCTGCCAAGGCCCGACTTTTCCACGATTTCCAGCTCTCCGGGCGGGTCGTCAATATTGACGATGATTTCGGACGGCAGTTAAGCCGGTCGATAGAGAGCGAATCATTGTTACGTTATTCCGTTGAGTCAAATGGCGAACCTCTCGCCGAAGTCAAATTGATCAGTTGTGAAATAACGGATAACGGACAAAATATCCGTGCCTTGACCCCACTCGGCGAGATTACAGCCGTCACCGCCTTACTCGGCCGCTTTAACGTGGAAAATACGCTTGCCTGTATCGCCACACTGGTGGCTCTGGGGCTCGATCGCAATCAACTTGAAATCGCTGTTAAGGATTTGACCCCGATTCCCGGACGTATGGAGAAATTCGTCGGCGGGCAGGGTAAAGCGGCCGCAGTGGTCGACTTTGCACACACCGAGCAAGCCCTGCGTGCCTGCCTCGGCGCCTGTCGTGAGCATACCAGCGGATTGCTTTGGTGCGTGTTTGGTTGTGGCGGTGATCGCGACCAGGGAAAGCGTAGCGGTATGGGTAGCGCGGTGGAAGAGCTCGCGGATCGGTCGATTGTCACCGACGATAATCCGCGTAACGAATCGCCCGAAAAAATCGTCGGCGAAATCCTCTCCGGAATGAAGCAAGCCGAGCTCGCCTGCGTCGTACATAACCGACAGGCGGCAATTGAATACGCATTGTCACAGGCCGGCCCCGATGATCTGGTGGTGATTGCGGGCAAGGGGCACGAACAGGAACAAATAGTCGGTAACGAGCGCCGGCCGTTCAGTGATCGTCATGTCGTCAGGCGAATATTACAGGTGAGCCATGATTAACATGTCGCTCAAAGCTTTGGCGGAAGTGCTTGACGCCCGTATTGATGACCTGGAAACCGGGTTTTCGGGAGTCACCATCGATAGTCGGAAATCTTGCAGCGGAAAATTATTTGTCGCGATCAAGGGTGCTAACTTCGATGGTCATAATTTTGTTGAGCAAGCCTACCGAAATGGCGCGATCGTTGCCCTGGTCGAGCAACGGCAACCCTGTGACATAGCCCAGATTGTGGTGGCGGATTGCAAGCAGGCGATGGCCCGGATGGCCAACCACTGGCGTCGGCACTGCAATCCCTGTGTGATCGGTCTTACCGGTAGTAACGGTAAGACGACCGTGAAGGAAATGCTTTTGCAGATACTGCTGAGTCAGGCAGCTACCCTGGCCACTCGGGGAAATTTCAACAATGATATCGGCCTGCCCTTGACCTTGTTTGAGCTGGAACCCACTGATGACTTCGCCATCGTCGAAATGGGTGCAAGTTATCGTGGCGAAATCGCGCAACTCGCGCTAATTGCCGAGCCCGATATCGTCTATGTCAATAACGTCGCCGCCGCACACCTCGCGGGTTTCGGTGATGTGCAGGGTGTGATCGAGGCCAAGGGCGAACTGTATGCCTATTGCCGATCCGAGCAAAAGGCATTGTTCAACGCCGATGAAGTCGCCCACCAGTACTGGCACGACATTTGTGCGGCACAGACGCAAATCAGTTGTGGCCTGGACAATGACGCCGATGTGACAGCGAGCTGGTCGAGCCAGGGCGAAACCCTTCATGTCGAATTTACCTATCAGGATAAAAGCCATGGATGTGTGTTGGCTGTAGTCGGGGAACACAACGTGCGCAACGCGCTCGCGGCGGTTTCGCTCGCGATTCTGAGCGGAATTGATTTTGCCGCGGCGGTTGAAAACCTGGCCGGATTCTCCGGCGTAAAAGGACGACTGCAAATCTTGCCTGGACCCGCGGGCTGCCGTTTGATCGACGATAGCTACAATGCAAACCCGGATTCGCTGGAAGCAGGCATCAAGGTGCTTTGTTCGTTGCCCGGCTCGGCCTGGTTGGCCCTCGGTGACATGGGAGAACTGGGCGCGGAAGCCGTGTCACTGCATCGCCAGGCGGCGCAAACCGCGAGTCGTCTCGGAGTTGAGAAACTTTTTGGTGTGGGTGAAATGAGTTGTATCGCCAGCGAAGAGTTTGGCGAGGCCGGATACTGCAGCGAGCGCATCGAGGAGATGGCTGAAATCATCCTGTCGCAAATTCATCGTGGTGTAAATCTGCTAGTCAAAGGTTCGCGTAGCGCTGGCATGGAGCGGCTCGTGGCTCTGTTGACGAAACCCGTGGACGACGGAGATATCCATGCTGTTTAGCCTGTCAGAGTATCTCATGCAGTTTCATAGCGGGTTCAGTGTGTTCCAGTACCTGACCCTGCGCACCATACTCGGCGTGCTCACTGCTCTGACTATTTCGCTGATTGTCGGGCCGGTGATGATCAGTTACCTGAGTAGTTACAATATTGGCCAAAGTGTCCGCGACGATGGACCCGAGAGCCACATCTCGAAGGCCGGTACGCCGACCATGGGTGGCGCACTTATCCTGGTCGCAATTGTTACCAGTACGCTGATGTGGAGTGACTTGTCATCCCGTTTCGTGTGGATAATTCTGTTCGTTACGATCGGCTTTGGCGTGATCGGCTGGATCGACGATTACAAAAAGATTGTTTACGGTAACTCAAAGGGCCTTTCAGCAAGAGCCAAGCTTTTCTGGCAGTCGTTGATCGGTCTGAGTGCAGCCCTGGCGCTGTTTCACAGTGCCCAGTTTCCGATCGAAACACAGCTCATCGTGCCGTTTATCAAGAACATACTGATCGATCTCGGCTGGTTGTACGTGGTGTTAACCTATTTTGTGATTGTCGGCAGCAGTAACGCAGTTAATCTGACCGATGGACTCGATGGACTCGCGATACTGCCAACGGTTCTGGTTGGCGGTGCGTTGGGTGTGTTTGCCTATCTCACTGGCAACTTTAATTTTTCCAATTATCTCGGCATTCCCTACGTACCGGGCGTCGGTGAAATGGTTGTATTTTGTGGCGCCCTGGTTGGTGCTGGTCTTGGATTCCTGTGGTTTAACACTTATCCAGCGCAGGTATTCATGGGTGATGTCGGCGCGCTTGCCCTCGGTGCCGCGCTCGGTACATTGGCGGTGATCGTGCGCCAGGAACTGGTGCTTTTTATCATGGGTGGCATCTTTGTCGTGGAAACGGTTTCGGTCATGTTGCAGGTGGCTTCATTTAAGCTTACCGGACGCCGTATCTTTCGCATGGCACCCCTGCACCATCATTACGAGCTCAAAGGCTGGCCGGAGCCGCGCATCATCGTGCGCTTCTGGATTATTACCGTGGTGCTGGTGTTGATCGGTCTGGCGAGTTTAAAGATTCGGTAATGTTAAACGTGAGCCAACCATCGACAGCGCTGCAAGACGTCAACTACCTGGTAGTTGGTCTCGGTTTGACCGGTTACTCGGTCGCGCGTTACCTGTTGCGTAATGGTTATCGTTGCCGGATTCAGGACAGCCGTGATATTCCGCCATACCTGATTGAGCTCAAGAATCAGTTCGAGACCGTTGATTTTCAGCCACATTCACTCGATGCCAGGTTGATCGCATGGGCCGACGTGCTCGTGGTCAGCCCGGGCCTGTCGATTCAACAGCGCGAAATACAACAGGCGATCGATCTCGGTAAGAGTGTGCTCGGCGACATCGAGTTGTTTGCCCGGGTTGTCGATAAACCGGTTATCGCGATTACCGGTTCGAATGGCAAGAGCACGGTTACGACCCTGGTGGGCGAGATGATCAACCGTGATGACAAGTCGGTCGCAGTCGGCGGTAATATTGGTACTGCCGCACTCGACCTGCTCGAACAGGACGCGGATTTCTACGTGCTGGAGTTGTCGAGCTATCAGCTGGAAACCACTTTTTCGTTAAAGCCTCGGATTGCGGCTGTGCTTAACCTGAGTGAAGACCATCTGGATCGTTATCCGGGATACGCCGAATACATACAGGCCAAGCTACGCATATACGAAAATGCGAGCTTGCGAGTCAGTAATTTCGATGACGAAGTAACACGCTACGATGCGCGCGACACCTGTTTTAGCCTGGATCCCGACGCAACCGCCGAGTTCAAATTGTTGGCCAATGGCGGATTCTGGTTGGCGCATCGCAATGAACGCTGGATTAGCACCGATGACCTTAAGCTGAGTGGTCGACACAACTGGGCGAACTGTCTTGCCGCGATGGCAATTGCCTATGCTATCGGTGTATCCCGGTCTGCGATTGTAACCGCACTGCAAAACTTCGGCGGAATTCCACATCGTAGTCAATGGGTCGCCGAAATTGATGGCGTCGAGTGGATAAACGATTCCAAGGCGACCAATGTCGGTGCAGCGCAGGCCTCGATCGAAGGCCGTGAGCGTCCGGTCATCCTGATTGCCGGAGGACAGTCGAAAGGCGCCGATATGTCGATCATGTTCAATACCGTCGAGCAAAAAGTGAAACTGGTGATCTTGCTGGGTGAGGATGCCGCCCGCCTGCAGAAGGCCTGGCAAGGAGCGACCCGGATCGAAAGGGTAGGGAACATGCACCAGGCGGTACAACTCGCCAATAAATCGGCAAGTCGCGGTGAATGCGTTTTGCTGGCGCCAGCCTGTGCCAGTTTTGATATGTATGCCAGCTTCGAAGCTCGGGGTGATGATTTCATGCAGCGCGTGGCGGAGTTGGACGGGTGAGCAGTCAGGCGATCAGAACGGCTAGCACGGTTGAAAAACCGAGCTTTAAACTGGCCCTGGAATACGACCATGTCACCATGTTGCTCTATCTTACCCTGGTATGCATTGGCCTGGTGATGGTGGCTTCGGCGTCAATCGGCATTGCCGATCAGCAGACCCAGGATCCATTTTATTTTGCCAAGCGTCAATTTTTAAGAATCCTGATGAGCCTCGTCCTGATGTGGTTTGCCTGCAAGATTCCACTCGGACTCTGGAAAAACAACGGCATGGTACTGATGCTCGGTTCCATCATCTTGCTTGCTGGCGTACTGATTCCCGGGGTAGGGCATACTGTTAACGGCAGTACTCGCTGGCTTAACTTTGGTCTGTTTACCTTCCAGGTTTCCGAGGTCGCCAAGCTGTTCCTGATCATTTATCTCAGCGGCTATCTGATTCGGCGCGGTGACGAAGTTCAAACCAATACCATGGGTTTTATCAAGCCGATGTTAATCCTTGCAGTGGCTAGTGGCCTGCTGGTCATGGAGCCCGACTTCGGTGCTGCCGCGGTGTTACTAATGACGGGTCTCGGACTGATGTTTCTCGGCGGCGTGCGCTTCGGGCAATTCGTCCTGTTCGTGATTGGGACGCTGTGTATCATGGTCTTGCTGGCTGTTTCCTCACCTTATCGACTCGCGCGTATTACCTCGTTTATCGACCCCTGGGCGGATCCCTTCAACAGTGGCTTTCAATTGACGCAATCCCTGATTGCTATCGGCAGCGGCGGCTGGTTTGGCAGCGGACTTGGCGGCAGCATCCAGAAACTGTTTTACCTGCCGGAAGCGCATACCGATTTCATGTTTGCAATTTTTGCAGAAGAGTTTGGTTTTATCGGACAGATTGGATTGATCAGCCTGTTCGCGCTGTTCGCATGGCGCTGTTTTGCCATCGCCAAAATGGCTCTGCAGAAAGAACAGGCATTCGGTGCCTACCTGGCCTACGGTGTTGGCTTGTTAATTACCCTGCAGGCGGCCATCAACATTGGGGTCAATATGGGCGCGTTGCCAACCAAAGGCTTGACTCTGCCTTTCATCAGTTACGGTGGAAATTCAATTCTGAGCATGTCGTTTGCTGTTGGACTGGTGCTGCGGGTGTACTACGAATGCCAGGTTGGCGAGAGCATCAAGGGCGTACGCAGGCGAGCTCGGGTGCGCGCATGAATCAGGGTATGCAAAAGCCGATCGTAGTGATGGCGGGTGGCACCGGTGGACACGTATTCCCGGCACTGGCAGTTGCCGAAAACCTGCGTCAGCGCGGCGAAGATATCATCTGGCTGGGCACTCGCTCCGGTATCGAGGCCCGGGTCGTGCCGGCGGCAGATTTTGCCATCGAATGGTTAAACGTACAGGGAATACGCGGCAAGGGATTGATCACCTTGATGTTGGCACCGTTCAGATTGTTACGCGCCTGTTGGCAGGCGTTACGCGTATTGCGACGGGCTAAACCCAAGGCCGTACTGGGTATGGGTGGGTTCGTTTCCGGACCGGGAGGACTGATGGCCTGGATGCTTGATATCCCGCTATTTCTACACGAACAGAATTCAATAGTGGGGCTCACCAATCGAATTCTAAGCCGTTTCGCGACCCGCAATTACACCGCATTTCCGAATGCTGCTGCTGCGATGCCACACAGTGAATGTATCGGTAACCCGGTGCGAGCCAACCTCTCTGAGCTGGAGCCACCGACCACGCGACTAACTACCAGAATTGAAGCACCGATGCAATTGTTGGTGGTTGGCGGCAGCCTCGGAGCAGCCGCATTGAACCGAATCCTGCCGCAGGCAATCGCTTGCCTGGATCGAGATCAAAGGCCAAAGGTCAGGCATCAATGTGGTGAAAGGCATTTGCAGGATTGTCAGCAAAACTACCGTGAGGCCAAAGTTGAAGCCGAGGTGGTCAGCTTTATCGAGGACATGCAACAAGCCTATGCCTGGGCTGACCTGGTAGTTTGTCGCGCCGGAGCTTTGACCATCTCCGAGCTAACCGCGGTAGGACTCGCTTCACTACTGATTCCGTTTCCCTACGCGGTCGATAATCACCAGTACCACAATGCCCGTTTTCTCGAGCAGAACAATGCCGCACAAATTTTTATCGAGGAGCAATTGAACGTCGAGAGCCTGGCTTTGAAGCTCAAGTTTTTTCAGCAGAACCGCAAAGTCCTGGTGGAAATGGCGGTCAATGCTCGCGCCCAGTTTCAGGCGGATGCCAGCGAACGTCTCGCTTCCGACATACTGGCAGGTGCACGCGCATGACTGTGAGTTCCAAACACTTCATGCGCCGAATTCGAAACATTCATTTTATCGGCATCGGCGGTGCTGGCATGAGTGGCATCGCCGAAGTGTTTCATAATCTGAACTATAAAATCAGCGGTTCGGACATAGCGGAAAATGCGATGGTGCGACACCTTCGCGACCTGGGTATCGAGGTTGCAATCGGTCATCGTAAAGAGAATGTGGAAGAGGCCCATGTGGTTGTCGTATCGACCGCAATCGACGATCAAAATCCGGAAATCGAGAATGCGCGTGAAATGCGTATCCCGGTTGTCAGGCGAGCCGAAATGCTGGCCGAATTGATGCGCTTCCGGCGCGGTATCGCGGTTGCAGGTACTCACGGTAAAACCACCACGACCAGCCTGGTGGCCAGCGTATTGGCCAGCGGCGACATCGATCCCACCTACGTGATCGGTGGCAAACTGATCAGTTCGGGTAGGCATGCTCGCCTCGGACTGAGCGATTACCTGGTCGCTGAGGCGGATGAGAGCGATGCATCGTTTCTTTATCTGCAACCGATGATGTCGATCGTCACCAACATCGATAATGATCATCTGTCTACCTACGAAGGGGACTTCGAGCGGCTCAAGCAAACTTTCGTCGAATTTCTACACCATCTTCCTTTTTACGGGCTCGCGGTGTTGTGCATCGACGACCCGATCGTGCGTGAAATCATGACCGCGGTCGCGCGGCCGGTACTGACTTATGGCGAATCCGACGATGCCGATGTTCAAATTACCAACATCGTCGCCAAAGGCAGCAAAACCTGTTTCAGTGTCGTGCTACCGGATGATGCCGAAGCGCTCGACATCGAGCTCAATCTGACCGGTAAGCACAACGTGCTCAACGCGACCGCGGCGATCGCCATCGCCTGGGAGCTGGGCGTATCGCGACAGGCTATCGGAGAATCTCTGTCCGAGTTTTCCGGAATCGGTCGACGTTGCCAGATCAGTGAGAATCTGGAAGTCGCCAACGGGAAAATCATGCATATCGATGATTATGGCCACCACCCGAATGAGATTGCGGCAACCCTGGCAGGTATACGTGCTGCCTGGCCGGAGAAACGACTTGCAGTTTTATTTCAGCCGCATCGATATACGCGTACACGTGACCTGTTCGAGGATTTTACCCAGGTGCTGGCCGATGTCGACCAATTGATTTTGCTCGACGTTTATCCGGCGGGTGAGAGTCCAATCAAGAATGCCGACGGGCGAGCGTTGGCGCGTTCAATTCGCGGTCGTGGAAAGGTTGATCCGGTGTTTGTCGAGGATATTGAGGGTCTGGATGAAGTGGTAGACGGCCTGCTACAGGATGACGATATATTCGTAACCCTGGGTGCGGGCAGCATTGGTGCCTGGGCCGGGGAATTCCTGCTACAACACCAGTCCACGGGAAAGGGATCATGAACGTGGCCAGAAATCAGTCGATCAAGGGTAAGCTGATGTTTGACGAATCCATGTCAAAACACACCAGCTGGCGTTTGGGTGGACCCGCCGATCGATACTATATCCCCGCCGACCTGCAGGACTTGCAGAATTATCTGGCGACGCTGGAGCCTGGTATTGAACTTCTTTGGGTCGGACTTGGTAGCAACTTGCTGGTCCGAGACGGTGGTTTTCGCGGTCAGATAATTGCACCACTCAATTCCCTCAAGGAAATAAAGCTGGATGCCGATGGTTTGGTATACGCCGAGTGTGGGATCAGTTGTGCAAAGTTTGCCAGGTTTTGTCAGAAAAGCGGATTCTCGGGAGCCGATTTTTTTGCCGGAATTCCCGGTACGATCGGTGGCGCCCTGGCGATGAATGCGGGTGCCTTTGGCGGTGAAACCTGGGCGGCGGTAGAGCAAGTCATCATGATTGATCGTGGCGGCAAGCTGATTGAAAGAGGTGCTGCGGAATTCGAGGTTGGCTATCGTCATGTCGACTTGCCACAACAGGAATGGTTTGCCGCTGCGCGTTTTCGTTTTGCCGGGCGCGATCCCGGCGAGGATTCCAACATTCGGCAATTGTTACAGCAGCGCAACGACTCGCAGCCGATTGGTTTGCCCTCCTGCGGCTCGGTGTTTAAGAATCCTCCAGGTAAACATGCCGCACAGTTAATTGAAGCGGCTGGCCTCAAAGGTTTCTGCCTGGGTGGTGCCTGTGTCTCAGACAAGCATGCCAATTTTATTATTAGCGACCGCACTACCACAGCCAGTGATGTGGAGGCCTTGATAGCGCATATTCGCGAAACCGTAGCGCAGAAGTTTGATATCAGACTCGAGACCGAGGTTCGTATTGTGGGTGAAACTCTATGAGCATCGTGTTAGAGAAAGCGCCCACCGATACTGCGGTGAAATGCGGCAGGGTTGCAGTATTAATGGGTGGTGATTCCGCCGAGCGTGAAGTATCGCTTAACAGTGGTAACGCTGTGTATCAGGCATTGCTGAGCGCGGGCGTGGATGCCGTTGCCGTGGACTTGACGGCACGTGCCTTCCATCAACTTGCGGAACTCAAAGTTGACCGTGTATTTAATGTCTTGCACGGTCGTGGTGGTGAAGATGGCACAATTCGAGCCGTACTCGATTTCCTCAGCATCCCCAGCACCGGTAGCGGGGTTTGTTCGGCCGCACTGACCATGGACAAGGTACTGACTAAAAAAGTCATTCGTTGCAGCGGTATTCCAACACCAGATTTTATCGAACTTCGCAACGAGGACGATTGCGAACGTCTACTCGCCGACTTCGGCTTGCCGGTTTTTGTCAAGCCGGTGCTGGAAGGCTCCAGTATTGGCATGACGCCGGTACACGATAAGAACGACCTTTTCCCGGCGTGGAACTCCGCGCGCCGCTTCGGTGCGGTGTTCGCAGAGAGATTCATTACCGGTACCGAATACACCGCAGGATTTGTCGGCGGTGAAGTTTTACCGCTGATCAAGCTCGAAACGCCACATGAATTTTACGATTACGATGCCAAGTATCTGGCTGACGATACGATTTATACCTGCCCCAGCGACCTCGATGATGACAGCGTTGCGGTGATCAATGAAATGGTACTGGAAACCGTTCTTGCGACCGGGGTACGGGACTGGGGCAGAGTTGATCTGATGCTGGACCAGCAACAACAACCCTGGGTGATTGAGGTTAACACGGTACCCGGAATGACGGATCACAGCCTGATCCCGATGGCGGGTCGGGCCGCCGGGCTGGAAATGCCCGAACTGGTGGTCAAGATTCTTGCAGCAACGCTAACTGGAGATAACAGAAATGTTTAAATTCCGTAAGCAGAGTAACCAGGCAAAACGAAAGGCGCCGGCGTCACAGCCGAGTTCGTTCAAATGGCGTAAATCCTATAACTGGGTCGCTTTGATTTTGCCACTAGGCCTGGCCGGGGTGTACCTCAGCCAGGCACAACAGTTGCTGCCAATCCGTACCATACAGTTATCCGGAAACTTCGAGAATCTGAACCAAAAGGAAGTTGAATCGACGCTACAGCAATACATCGGCCAGGGTTTCTTTTCACTCGACATCCATCATTTGCAAAAATCCCTGCGCGCCAAGCCCTGGACTGATTCGGTGTCGGTGCGCCGCATCTGGCCGGACAAAATCATGGTTCGGATCAAAGAGAAAAGACCGATTGCACGCTGGGACGCGGATCATTTGTTGAGTGATTCGTCCAGAGTATTCGAGGCGGATAGCAGTGCTTTCAGTCACCTGCCGATAGTGCATGCTTCCAATCACAAGCCTGCGTGGGTGTTGCATCAGTTTTATCGTCTGCAGACTCAATTCAAGCGAGTCGATGAACATTTGATTGCGCTACATATAGACAGTCGTGGTGCCCTCAATCTCGAATTGATTAATGGCCTGGAAATCAAATTAGGTCGAGACGATATCGATTACAAGATCGAGCGCCTGATCAATATTTACCTGCAGCAGATTCTGCCCCGACGCGAGCAGATCGAGCGTTTGGATTTACGCTACAGCAACGGGTTTGCCGTGGCCTGGAAAAAGGAAGTCCTGCAGGGCAGTGACAAAGCGTCAATCTGGAGTAATAGTAATGTCTAAAAAGACATCGGGAAACCTGATCGTTGGGCTGGATATCGGAACCTCCAAGGTGGTTGCGATCGTTGGCGAAGTTACGGTCGAAGGTGACATCGATATTATCGGAATCGGTACCCAGCCCTCGCGAGGCTTGAAAAAAGGGGTCGTGGTCAACATCGAATCGACAGTGCAGTCGATACAACGCGCGGTGGAAGAAGCTGAACTCATGGCCGGTTGCCAGATCCGTTCGGTATACGCAGGAATCGCGGGTAGTCATATTCGCAGTATCAATTCTCACGGTATTGTCGCAATCAAGGAAAAGGAAGTAACGCCGGCGGATGTCGCGCGCGTGATCGATGCTGCCAAGGCGGTGGCAATTCCGGCTGATCAACGAATATTGCATGTCTTGCCACAGGAATTCGTAATCGATAGTTCCGAAGGAATTCGGGATCCGATCAGCATGTCGGGTGTCCGCCTCGAAGCCAAGGTGCACTTGGTGACCGGGGCAGTCAGCGCCGCACAAAATATCATCAAGTGTGTGCGCCGTTGCGGGCTCGAAGTCGATGACGTGATTCTTGAACAACTGGCCTCGGCCAGTTCGGTATTAACCGATGATGAGAAAGAGCTGGGTGTATGCCTGGTCGACATCGGTGGCGGCACCACTGATATTGCGGTGTTCTCCGACGGGGCGATCCGTCATACCGCCGTGATTCCGATTGCGGGTGACCAGGTCACCAACGATATCGCGGTGGCGCTACGCACTCCGACGCAGTATGCCAACGATTTGAAGGTCAAGTATGCCTGCGCGCTGCGCCAGTTGGCGGCCGACAATGAAACCATAGAAGTGCCGAGCGTTGGTGATCGAGAACCGCGTCGTCTTGCGCGGCAAACTCTGGCCGAGGTGGTGGAACCACGTTACGAAGAATTGTTGAATCTGGTGCAGGCGGAACTACGCCGCAGCGGGTTTGAAGAGATATGCGCCGCCGGTGTTGTTCTTACCGGCGGTAGTTCGAAAATGGAGGGTGCGATCGAGCTGGCGGAAGAGATATTCCATATGCCGGTTCGCCTGGGCTATCCACAATATGTATCGGGACTGGTTGACGTTGTACGCAACCCGATTCATGCAACGGGTGTTGGATTACTGCTGTTTGGAAACAGGCAGCAATCCGGCGCGTCCAGTTATCAGCTGGGCGAACAGAATGAAGCTGGCGTTTTAGCGAGAATGAAAAGCTGGTTTCAGGGTAACTTTTAAATAAAGCAAGAGGACAAAAAAATGTTTGAACTGATGGATTCACACTCCAAAGACCCGGTAATCAAGGTCATTGGTGTCGGTGGAGGCGGCGGCAATGCCGTGCAGCACATGGTTTCGGCCGGTATAGAAGGTGTCGAGTACATGTGCGTTAACACCGACGTACAGGCACTCAAGAAGATGGACGTGCGCACTTCGATGCAAATTGGCGCCAGTATTACCAAGGGTCTCGGTGCCGGGGCCGACCCGGGTATTGGTCGGCAGGCGGCACTGGAAGATCGTGAGCGCATCCAGGAAATGATCGAGGGTTCCAATATGCTCTTTGTCACCGCTGGTATGGGTGGTGGCACCGGCACAGGCGCAGCGCCTGTGATCGCGCAGATCGCCAAGGAGCTGGGTATTTTGACGGTTGCAGTCGTTACCAAACCATTCGGTTTTGAGCGTACCAAGCGTATGTCACAGGCAGATGTGGGAATCAAGGAGCTTGCCAGTGTGGTTGACTCACTGATTACCATTCCGAACGATAAGCTGATGCCGGTACTGGGTAAGCAGACCTCGCTGCTTGAGGTATTTGAAAAGGCCAACGACGTCCTGCGCGGTGCGGTACAGGGTATCGCCGAGTTGATTACCTGCCCTGGCCTGATCAATGTCGACTTTGCCGATGTACGTACGGTCATGTCGGAAATGGGCATGGCAATGATGGGTACCGGATCTGCAACTGGAGACAACCGTGCCAAGGAAGCGGCGATGGCAGCGATCTCGTCACCATTGCTGGAGGATATTAATATTTCGGGCGCCCAGGGTATTCTGGTTAATGTTACCGCTGGTCTTGATCTGGCGATTGGTGAACTCGACGATGTCGGTACTGCGATCACCGAACTCGCCTCGGTTGATGCCAACGTCGTGGTCGGAACCGTTATCGATTCGAACATGACGGATGGTGAATTGCGCGTGACCATGGTCGCGACAGGGCTCGGTGCGGAAAAGTTGTTGGCTGATGTCCCGATTGCTGCGATCCAGCCCGAAAGCAACGGTGAAGTAGACTACAAGAAACTGGAACGACCGACTGCTATTCGCCAGAAAGTAATGGGTGATAGCGTCGAAGTGCCTGAAGACAAGGAGAGTATGGAGTATCTCGAAATTCCTGCTTTTCTGCGCCGCCAGGCTGATTAAAAGGCGTCCTCTTGCCAGGAGTGGTTCAGGGATGAACCACGACTTCTGTTACTTCCCGCTAGCGCTTTATTAATGAGCGATACGGGTTCACTATCTGCGCAATTTCTCGTTACCGAAGGCACCGACCGCAAGTGTTATCATCACCCCGACGATCCGAATTCTTGCATCAAGGTGCTGCATCAGGAGCGTCGGGCAAGCAGGTTCTGGCGCGAAGTGCGATATTTTTCAAGCCTTTGGCGACGCGATGTTGAATTCAAGTATCTGGCCGCTAACCTGTTATCTGACGCAAAAGGATAAACGCTTCGAATCATGGGTGGCCAACGAGATAGGATCTTTGAAACAGAGTCTGTACGAGCGATGGATCGTGTTTCACGATTTGAATCCCACTAACATCCTGGTCAAGTGACTGGGTTTTGACGAATTTTCGCCTGGTCGTGATCGACGCTACCAGCAATGGTACTCGACGTATCCGCTGATATTGAAGCGGCTAGCCCGCATTTCTCACCACCTTTCTACTGCGACGATGCTATGCCACACCCTGCCTGCATTTGGCTCGGTCAGAGCGCTCGACATAGTGTCAACTATGTTCGGAGTGGTCGCAAAATACAGGCAGGGCACGACCTCTCGTCGTCTCGCTACGAAAGCTGGTGAGAAATGCGGGC
>JAAESG010000214.1 GCA_024229615.1 Gammaproteobacteria bacterium
ATCCGGGCCGAGTCGGTTAGGCTAGTGTCAAGAACGAAATCTCCAAGCTGTCAACCATTCAAGAACTCCAGTTACCCGACAATCTTTTTACGAATACCCCTCAAACAGTTCTGATAGGCTACCGGCTGCGCGCAACAACTGAGTCTGTCTGGCAAATCCGCCGTCATCCCGAACCTATTCGCTACGTGTAGCGGCCCACAAACATAAACGCCTTGGACCGCAAACAAGGGCTGTTTCTGGACCACATTAGCTGCAAATAAGCCCCCCCTCAGGCCCACATTGGCCTAAATCTAGGGTAGCTGTCATATGGGGCAATATCAGATTCTTCTAATGCATGATTTGCCATATCGCAGCACAATCAATCATCCCAAAAATCATCAAATCGGTTGGGTGCTAATTCGGTATAACGAACGGTGTGCTGGATATTGCGATGCCCCAGATAATGCTGAATCGAACGGGTATCCACGCCTTTGTTAGCCAGATAAAACCCGCAGGCATGGCGCAGCATATGGGGATGCGTTCGCTTCCAGACCGGCGCGCAGCACAATGTGTCGAATGGCCCGGTCGGTTAGCGGACTACCCCGCTCGGAAATGAACACATAGGCCATACCGGGATAGTCATTTTTCAGCCGCCTCAGTGCACGTAGTTCGGGACCATGCAAAGGATGGACGGAGGGAACGCCATTCTTGACCCGTCGAACATGCAGCAAGGCGGTTTTCAAATCGATCTGGTTCCAACGCAGGCCGCCGATTTCTGATACGCGCAACCCATGTCGATACATCAACAAGATCAAGGCGGCGTCCCGGTGGCCGTATCGGCCGACACGGCGCGCGGCCTTCATGAGTTGATCGACTTCGGTTGAGGTTAAGTACTCGCGAGCCCGCCGGTCAACGTTTTTCGGCTTCGGGGGCGGCAACTTTGCCGAAAATGATGTCTCACTCATAGTGATTAACCCCTGTAGAACCCGCATGATGACTGGATTCCCACTGTATGTCTTAACCGTAAAGACCCCTTTTCGGTCAAGTCAAGCCACTAATAATTCAGCGTTGGGCTCGATCGATAATCGCTTATCCATGTCGAGCTCGAAAATCCCATAGGGGTTGATGTGGAGATAGATCAGCGGCGTTAGTGCGCGGTGATCCTCGGCGGTCATTCGTTCCAACCAATGGGGTTCGCTGAGCACTTGTTGAATCATCAGGGTATTGACGTAGACCAAGCAGGCTTGGGGTAGACGCCACTTACGTTCCAAAAATATCGCTAAGGTATTATACGCATAATTCAGCTTAGCAATTTCAACGAGTTACGACTTATTGCAGATCTCGCAAGCAGATTATGCACATATGTAGTCATATACG
>JAAESG010000215.1 GCA_024229615.1 Gammaproteobacteria bacterium
ATGCCGCACCCTGCCTGCATTTGGCTCGGTCAGAGCGCTCGACATAGTGTCAACTATGCCTGCGCACCCTCCGAACATGGGTTGCCGGTAACTGCAAGCAATGTTCGCAGTGGTCGCAAAATACAGGCAGGGCACGACCTCTCGTCGTCTCGCAACGAGTGGTGGTGAGAAATGCGGGCTAGGACGCATATTGCTGCTCCATGCGATACGATACCAGCGTCAATACCAGGTTCAGCTGCGGATCCTTGCTTGCCTTGCCGCCGCCGGGGGCAATTTCAAATTTCTTGACCACGATATATCCCAGTTCCCGGTTGACGATCTGCAGCCACTCGAAAAAGTCATGATAGTGCGCACTCAACTTGACTTCGAACAGACGTTCCTGGAAATTCTGTACCTGTTTGCCTCTACCGGGTTGCACACTCACCAGTTCGACATCGGTGGCCCAGGAAACCTTTTGTAAACGGCCGATGACGAACGATTCCATCTGTTTGACCGGCAGTTGCGCCATATCTCCATGCAGCTCTCGAGAGAGTTGTTTGACTTCGGCATCGATATTTTGCAGTTGACTGCTCAAGCTATCGTTACTTCCGACCGCTTGCTGCAGAACCTGGTGACTGGCGTGCAGTTCCCGGAAACTCTTGATTTGAGGCCAGAGCAGATACATGACCTCAACCGCGGAAACCAGCAGCACGATGCCGATCATCATCATGGCAACGACCCTCGGTTGCGCGTTTTCGATAAAATCCTGCATCAGTCGTTTACCTTTCGAGCCGAAACCACGATTTCGAGATTAAAGTCCACCAGCTTGAGCTGGTTGACTTTGCTCTGCCGCGAATTAACGATGCGCACATTATCGATCTCCGCTTGCTGGGTCAGGTTCAATACGAATTTCGACATGGCGACATGATCCAGCGCCTGCCCCTGTATTGTCATGTTGGTTTGAATCTTCCAGGTCTCTTCCTTGTTGTTCTGTTTACCGGCAGGTATCACAATAAAGTAACCGGTGCTGACCGCTTGCTCGGTTTCGTCAACAGGGGTGCCCGCGCGGCGAAATTTCCAGTTCGTCAGCCAGACTTCAGGCCCCGGCAGCGATCGATCGATCATCATGAACATTTGTTCCGCGGAAGCACCGCTGCGCAAGCCGGTCAGCAGGTCCAGCTGCTGCTTCAGATCACTCTTTTGCTGGTTGAGTTGTTCCAGTTGTTGTCGATTCGCGTTGGTGATTTCGCGCTGCGACTGGAAGTGCTGAATCTGATCATCGATTTGTGCATTCGCCTCGCGTAGCAACACAAAAGCAACCACAAATACTACCGTTAACAGGATAAGCGCGTAACCGGTTAATTTGAACCAACGCACAAACAGCAGGCGCTTGCGCAGGTCATCCGGGAACAGGTCTATTTCATTCATCTGCCACCAGACCCCTCAGCGCCAGCCCCATAGCGATCGAAATTTCGGAGAAAAGACCCTCCCAGGGAATTCGGGTATTTTCATTTTCATCCTGGAAAATCTGGGTGAATTCGGTTTGACCGTCAGGCACGTCAAAATCGAGTAACGAAAGCAGTACCTGCTGTGCACCGGGCCACTGGGCGATGCTGCCCAGCAAGCAAATTCGGCTCACCGGTACGCCGTGCGTTTCCGAGGCGGTGAACACCAGCACCCGGTTGATTTCATTAATTAGATCGAGAAAGCAGGGCTTGACGATTTCCAGCAAGGTCGCCGATATGTCGGTTTTGGATTCGGCGCCGACGGCAAGTGACTGCGCAGGCTTGTCGAAACCATGATCATTAATCAATCCACGTGCAGAATCGGTCGATATGTCGAGTTCACGGGCGATGCTTTCGAGCAACAGGGTTTCTCCGAACGGGACCGATTGATTGAACAACAACCTGCGCCCGGATATCACGGTCAGGTAGGACTCCTCACGATAAGCACTGATCATCAAGACATTGTCGGCCGCGTGCCCGGTGTATAACGCACTGACGATACGCCGCAATGCAGTCGGCGCGATGTCGAGCGAGTCCACCTCGAGTCCACAGCTAATCAGGGCGAGCAGCAACGCATCCACAGCTTCCCGCTTTGCAACAGTGGCGACCACCATGTGCTCTTCGTCCGACGGGTTGGAGCGCACCGGAATATAGTCGACCACGTAATCGCCTATCGGCCCGTCGATGCGTTTAGCCAACATTTTTATGACTTCGCTATCGACATCGGAAACGCTGGCCTTGTAGGTCAGCAGGATAATCTTGACCTCTTCCCAGGGCATCAGCGCCGCGACGCGCTTACCCTTGAATTTCTTTTTCTTCAACTCCGGGGCGATCAGCGCCTTGAGTTTCTTGGGTCTGGCCAGCAGCTCCCGACGGCTACCCGAGAATTCGATCGACGCTTTGGCAACGATCGAAAACAATCCGTGTTCGAGCGGGCGAATCTGGCAAATATGAATCTGATTGTTGCCGATATCGAGCCCGATCAAGCCGGGGCCGACCGGTTTTGCCTGGGATACGGCTTTACGTCTAAATTTTTGTAGAATTGTCATGGACTTATATGCGGAACATTACACCGTTAGTCCTTTATCGGCTAAAAACCAGTTATATTGAAAGGTATTTCCGCCAATTGCGATGCCTGTCTGGCGCGCCAGGCCCATCAGCAGATGAGAGAAAAATTAACTGCCCGGGACAGGTCGGTTGCAGCTGCGCTGAGATTACGCCAAAAAGAACTATTTAACCCGCTAGAGCCTGCAACAGTGAGGGTTTACCCCACGGCACGCTGCAGTTTCGGAAATAACATGTTGACGACGCTATTCAACTGCTCGGCAACCTCGGCATCGACGGCTTCGCAGCGACCGATATCGAGCCCGGTGACATCCCAGGCATGACCAGCCGCGTTCACCAAAACCTCGTCCAGCGGCCTACTTTGTGCAAACGCATTGCCGATTAATGCTGCGATATGCACAATCGCGGTATCGAGCAGATAATCTGCCGCAGGGTCAGGTTCCAGGTGATGCTCGATCATCGACACCAGACTATCAGGCAGCTGCCAGTTCTTCATCAACACACTCGCCACCTGAGCGTGATCAAAACCAATCACTTCGCGTTCGACCCGATGCAGCGGATTTCTGCTATGGTCAGCCTCGCGCTGTGCCTGCTGCGCCAGTACCGGTATCGACTGGTACATGATCAGGTGACCGATGCCGCTCACCAGGCCCGCGACGAACATGCGTTCACCATCCATCAGGCTGCAAACACCCGCCAGGTTACGCGCGGCAATCGCGCGATAAACGCTGCGCAACCAGAATTGCTTGATGTCAAGATGTTCACATTCGTAATCACCGAGCGCATCGGCAATCGACGTTGCCAGCACCAGGTCACGGATTTGCTGAACTCCAAGTATCGAAACGGCATGAGCCACAGTTTCAATTTTGGCGGCGAAGCCGAAATAGGCGCTATTGACGATGCGCAGCATACGCGCCGTCAAACCCGGATCGTAGACGATCAATTGCGCCACGTCCTGCATCGAGTAGTCGTGGCTATCGAGGATTTCCTTAAGTCGCCAGTAAATATCCGGCAACGTAACCAGGTTGGCCTGGATGCTGACCTTATCCCATTGATTGCTCATGCGGAGGATTCCGAATCGGTAATTAGTCAATAGATCGGCAGCCAGCGCCGTTTCATTAACCCGCCTAGCTGGAAGCCTTGCTAACGCTTTCCGGTGTTTTCCACAAACTCTGGGTACTGCTGAACACATCACTGGGGTCGTGCAGGACGCTGATAACAATATTCGGCGGCGTTGGATTATTATCCTTAAGCGCTTTCGCCTGATAAAGTGCGAGGTCAGCCTGCTTGTAGAGCTGGCGATAACTGACTTCGATATCCGGTGGTACACTCGCAACCCCAATACTGAGGCCAGCCTGTTTTACCAGCTCGTATTTACTAGTAGCGTTTAAATCACGGAACTTTTTCAGCCCCCGAATCGCAATAACCTTGGGATCGAGATCGGTGAAAATTATCGCGAATTCATCACCTCCCATGCGCACCAAATTGCCATGGCCATTAATCACGCTATTAAACGCCTTACCGATATGCTGCAGGATCTGGTCACCGCTTTCGTGCCCGCAATCATCATTGATCAGCTTGAAATCGTCGATATCGAGCAGCATGAAATGGAATTGATTTTGATTTTCGCGGCAATGCGCCAGGTATTGCTCAAATTCAAGATCAAAATAACGCCGGTTCCAGGCGCCGGTTAATGGATCCCGGTTTGACAACTCCGTAATCTGTTCGTGCGCAACCACCAGGTCGTGCTGCGTCTCGACGTCGTGCTTGCGCAGCTTAACGTTGCGTACCACCAGCGACAGGCTGACCGCACTCGCGCCCAGCATGATGAACTGCAAGGTCCACAGGCTCTGATCGGCAATATTATAATGGGCATCCAGCGTCGACAGCGTAAACATGGTATAGATCAGCAGCGTCACCGCGAGCGCCTCGCCGAGGCCCCAGGACATCATCGGTATGACAATGAACAGCATTGCGACACTGGCAAACAACATCGGGTGAAATACATGCTGGTAGTGCGCCAGCAATATGAAGGCACTGCCCGAAACCGCCAGCAGTGTAACGCCGAGCAAATGTAATGCCTGGGGATCGCCGACCGTGCGCGCGGCAAACACCATGTTGAGCGACAGCATCACCAGGATTGCGCAGGTGTAGAGGTACATCGGATCCAGCGCGAACTTGACATAGAGCGTGGCTTCGATCAGCAAAATCCCAATGGTCAATACACTCATCGCCACGAGTCCCTTGCGCGCTTCTTCGACCGCTTTTTGGCGAGCGAAGCGGGTCAGCTCGGGTGAATCGTAACGGGTACTCGACCACACCGAACGTAATTGCCTGGGCAGGTTTATTTTCATGTTATTTTTCCCAGTGGTTGCTCATACGGATGCTTACCATGCAGGTATCAGGTAATAGATCGGCCGAAACTTCATTTTCAGTAATTATCACGGCGACAATACCCACCAACCGACTGGAGAAAAAAAGCGCTCTGCGGCACCGGCTTCGGAATAGATTTCCATTTCAATGCTACTGTCGATATTGACGTGCACGCTTACCAGGTCTGCGCCGCCAGACTCGGCTTCCTGCAGATCGATATGCCGATCTTGCGTAGAACCGGTTTCGCGTATTCCCATTTGATTCTCGCTGGTGTCACTTTCATTCGATAACACGAACTGCACCACCGAATTCGCCGGCACACCCCAGCCGCTTGGATCTTCCAGTTGCCAGGAACCGGCGCTGCCAGCCTGCCCGTTTACTCCACCGCTTTCGACATAGTCGCCGGGAGGCGTACTCCAGTAGCCGACCACGTAAACATCCACGTCGTCATCGTCTGGACCGTAGACTTCGGCTCTCGCCGACGCATCGACCTGAACAAACATCGAGATCGTGTCGACCCCGCCCGATTCCGCTTCGTGTATGCGAAAACGTCTTTGCAGTGCGGAACCCGTGGATCTAACCCCGGCGAAGCTTTCGCGCGATGTGCTGGTGTTGACCAGTACGATTTCAGCCACCTGGTTAGCAGCAACTCCTTCGCTGGCAAAGTTATGCGTCTTCCAGCTGCCGCCATCTTCGACTAAAAAATCATCAAACAGCTCAATATAACCCGCGCCGATCCAGTAACCGAGCAGAGTAAATTTCACGTCGTTCTTATTATCGGCGTAATGCTGTATCTGGCTGTTGGCGTCGGTTTGCACGTGCAGCGTGATCACGTCGAGCCCCCCGCCTTCAGGTTCGTGCAAGCGGAAACGACGTTCGAGACTCGAGCCGACCGCGCGTACCCCACCCCAGCGCTCATTGCCGGTCCTTTTGTTAGTAACCGCTACCTCGACGACGGCATTCGCCGGCACGCCGTAGGCGCCGAGATCAACTGCTTGCCATGTGTCGTCGATGGTCGCCGACCATTGCTGATACATTTCGGTGTAACCTGAAGCGCCACTACCACCGCCGGCCGCAAACAGGTCGGCAATCTCCGTGGCGTTCAAACCGCGGTCGTAGAAGCGCACATCGTCGAGAGTCCCGTGGACCTGTTCGGTATGTCCCGGGTAATCCCCGATGAACGGGCCCTCGCCATTAACAGTGACCGTTTGGCCAGCATGATTATCTATCTCATCCGATTCCATAACGCCATCGACGTAGATTTTCACTCTGCCGCCAGCCCTCACCGCGACCAGGTGATGCCACTGTTGATCGACGATATCCGAAGTGCCGTAATGGCGATCCGTAACACCGCTGACATAGGTAGCCAACCTCAGCGTTTCTCCCCCGTCATCGGTGGGCCCAAAGCTAAGCGCATCGACGTATCCGTCACCATGCATGAAAATATATTCGTCATCACCTACGCTGGTATCGACAGACTTGTACCAGGCGACGATGGTGAAATCGTCATAGGAAAGCGGATTCATCGAACTGACATCGATGTAGTCATTATTCCCGTCGAAAGACAAACCTCCATCCAGCACAGCGGGAATCCAGTCAGGAGATGCGGGCCAGTTGATCAGAGTGCCGTCATTTCCACCGACTGAATCGACGGCGGTGGTGCCGCTGGTTTCATCGAGCTTCCAGTGTGCGATCGGGCCAGGAGCGCCCGAGTCACCAACACCCCCGGCCCA
>JAAESG010000216.1 GCA_024229615.1 Gammaproteobacteria bacterium
GTCATGCCGTCGATCAGCGAATACCGATACATACGGATACCCGGAATCAGACCGATCAGACATCCGAACAGCGCGACCAATAAAACTATATAGACCAGGTTCAGGGTAAACGGGTTCAACCCGATGAAAAGGCCGAACGTATGCGCTATCCAGCCCTGGCCAAGCAGGAATATACCATAAATCGACAGGATACCGAGGCCAAGCCCCGTTAGCGTGATAAAAATCGACTCGCCCAGGATCAATGCAAAGATATGCCCGGGCCGCGCGCCCATCGCGCGCAGGATCGCCATTTCGCGGCGACGTTCGTTGATACTGGCCATCAGGATGATCAACATCGAAAACAGCCCGACGATGACGACGAACACCGAGATCGCGAGCAGCGTGTTTTCGATCAGTCCAACGATTTCCCACAGTTCGAGCAGCGCAAAGCCCGGCAGTATGGCGCTCAATGGTTCGTGCTCAAACTGGTTGATGCGGCGCTGCAAGCCGATCGCCATGGCGCGCGATTCGAGCCCCAGCATAAAGGCGCTGATTGAGTGCTCCTCGCCCTGCTCGGCATGTTCCTCGTGTTCCTCGTGTTCCTCGAGAGCTGCTTCAGCAACCTGATTAGCGCCTGTGGCAAGGGCGGCTAACGGGTCATGATCATGTTCGTCGTCACCCTTCTGCCAGGCCTCGTGCATGTGGTCGAAACCCGCGAGGCTGACATGGATGGTGCGATCGACCGGGGTGCCGGTGGCGGCGAGAATGCCGACCACGTGAAAGGGCTCGTCGTCGTGCTTGATGAAACTTTCGTCGCCGGCACCGTGGGCGACAATGACTTCATCGCCGAGTTGGTAGCCGAGGCTGGCGGCCACCTCGGCCCCCAGCGCGGCTTCGTCTTCGTGCTCGAACCAGGCTCCCTGGCTTAGTGACAGTCCTCGATCCCGGGCATACCGGTAATGCTCGATGTAGTTATGGTCGGTGCCGACCACGCGAAAACCCTCGTGGGTATCACCCATCGACAACGGGATGCTCCATTTGACCCCGGGCAAATCTCGTATTTCCTCGTAACTGTGCCAGTCGATATTATTGGTCGGGTTGCCGATGCGA
>JAAESG010000217.1 GCA_024229615.1 Gammaproteobacteria bacterium
CCTTCCAGGTTTTCCAACAATTTGCCGGCGGCCCGAAAATGACCGATGTTGGTCATGCAGGAACCGATAAAAACTTCGTCAATTTTCTGACCTGCAACAGCAGAGAGCGTCTTGACGTCATCCGGATCATTCGGACAGGCCAGCAACGGTTCGGTAATCTCGGCCAGGTCGATTTCGATGATCTCTGCGTAATCGGCGTCGGCATCGGCTTCGAGTAACACGGGATTGGCGAGCCAGGCTTCCATTTCATCGACACGACGTGTAATCGTGCGCACATCACCGTAACCCTCGTTGACCATCCACTTGAACATCGTAATGTTTGAATTTATGTATTCGATGATCGGTTCCTTGTCGAGCTTGACGGTACAGCCCGAGGCAGAGCGTTCGGCCGAGGCATCAGACAATTCAAAAGCCTGTTCGACCTTGAGTTGGGGCAAGCCTTCGATTTCGAGTACACGTCCGGAGAAGATATTTTTCTTACCCTTTTTCTCGACGGTCAACAGCCCGCGCTGAATCGCGGCATAGGGGATCGCATTGACCAGGTCACGCAAGGTGATTCCGGGTTGCATTTCACCTTTAAAGCGCACTAGTACCGATTCCGGCATGTCGAGCGGCATCACGCCGGTTGCGGCCGCAAAGGCGACCAGACCGGAGCCCGCAGGAAACGATATTCCGATCGGGAAACGAGTGTGTGAATCGCCACCGGTACCCACTGTGTCGGGCAACAGCATGCGATTCATCCATGAATGGATAACACCATCACCCGGACGCAACGAAATACCACCGCGATTCTGCATAAAGTCGGGCAAGCTGTGGTGGGTAATCACGTCGACCGGCTTCGGATAAGGCGCGGTATGACAGAAAGACTGCATCACCAGATCGGCTGAAAAGCCGAGACAGGCCAGGTCTTTCAATTCGTCCCGCGTCATCGGACCGGTCGTATCCTGCGAGCCGACCGTGGTCATTTTCGGTTCACAGTACATTCCGGCACGTACGCCGGGCAGCCCACAGGCCTTGCCGACCATCTTTTGCGCCAGGGTATAACCCTTACCGGTATCTGCCGGAATCTGGGGTTTTTCGAAAAGCTCGGTCTCGCCGAGCCCGAGTGCCTTACGTGCACGCCCGGTTAAGCCACGCCCGATAATCAGTGGGATACGACCGCCGGCCTGTACTTCGTCCTTGAGCACATTGGTGCTGAGTTCAAAATTGGCGATGACTTCATCGCTATCGTGACGCGAGGCCTTGCCTTCGTAGGGATAGATATCGACCAGATCGCCCATTTCCATCTGGCTAACATCCATTTCAATCGGTAAGGCACCGGCATCTTCCATGGTATTGAAGAAAATCGGGGCGATCTTGCCACCGAAACAATAACCACCATTGCGCTTGTTCGGAATATAGGGAATATCATCTCCCATATGCCAGAGCACCGAATTTGTTGCCGATTTACGTGACGAGCCGGTACCGACCACGTCGCCGACATAGGCGACCGGAAAACCGCTGGTCTTGAGTTCGGTGATTTTCTGCAGAGGTCTGTCGGTCAGGCCTTCGCGCGGGTTTTTCAGCATCGCATTGGCGTGCAACGGAATATCGGGTCGCGACCAGGCGTCCTGTGCGGGTGACAGATCGTCGGTATTGGTTTCACCCGGCACCTTGAAGACCGCTACCGTGATCTTGTCGGCCAGCGGTGGGCGACTGGTAAACCACTCGGCGTTAGCCCAGGAATCGAGTACCTGCCTGGCGTGGGCATTGCCGGCTTCGGATTTTTCCACGACGTCGTGGAATGCGTCGAATATCAGCAAGGTATGAGACAGGGCGGTTGCCGCGGTGGCTGCCGTTTCGTCATTCTCAAGACAGGCGATCAGCGGTTCGATGTTGTAACCACCGAGCATGGAGCCGAGGATTTTCACCGCCCTGACCTTATCGATCAGCGAAGTTGAAGCTTCACCCCGTGTAATCGCTGCGAGGAACCCAGCCTTGACATAGGCGGCTTCATCCACACCCGCAGGTATGTGCTGGGTGAGTAACTCGAGCAGGTAGTTTTCTTCACCGGCGGGAGGATTCTTGATCAATTCCACCAGTTCGGCGGTTTGCTGGGCATCCAGCGGTTTCGGAGGTATGCCTTGTTTGGCACGTTCATCGATATGTTCGCGGTACGCCTGTAGCATGTTGATCCTCTCTCCGGTCAATAGGTGTTAATAGATAGTCGCTGTTCAGCGTTTCTCAATCGGCACATAGTCGAGGTCGATGGCGCCATTGTATAGCTGGCGTGGACGTCCTATTTTAGCCTCGGAATCCGACATCATTTCGTTCCATTGCGAAATCCAGCCGATGGTACGCGCCATTGCAAAAATAACGGTAAACATATTCATCGGAATACCCATCGCGAGGAAAATAATGCCCGAGTAAAAGTCGACATTGGGGTATAGATTACGCTGCACGAAATACTCGTCCTCGAGGGCAACCTTTTCCAACGCCATCGCGGTTTCGAGTAATTTCTGCTGCTCTCCCGTCGCTTCCATATCACCCAGCAATTGATGGCAGATTTCACGGATCAGTTTGGCGCGCGGGTCGTAGTTCTTGTAAACACGGTGACCGAATCCCATCAGGCGAAAGGAATCATTCTTATCCTTTGCACGGTCGACGAAAGCTTGTAACGGCTTACCCGAATTATTGATATCGATTAACATGCGCACCACCGCCTCGTTGGCACCACCGTGCGCAGGACCCCACAACGCGGCAATACCGGACGCGACTGCGGCGAAGGGGTTGGCGTCCGAACTGCCGGCCAGACGCACCGTCGAAGTCGACGCGTTCTGTTCGTGATCGGCATGCAGAATCATGATCAGGTCTAACGCCTTGGCAAGTAACGGATCCGGCGTGTAGTCTTCCGAGGGCATCGAAAACATCATATGCAGGAAGTTCTCGGTGTAATTCAACTTGTTGCGTGGAAACACGAACGGTTTGCCGTTGGCGTAGCGATAACTCATCGCGGCAATAGTCGGCATCTTGGCAACCAGGCGATAGGCGGTGATCAGGCGATGCTCTGCGTTATGAATATCCATATGGTCGTGATAAAACGCGGCCAGCGCACCGACCACTCCAACCATGATCGCCATCGGGTGTGCATCACGCCGGAAGCCGCTGAAAAATCGTATCATCGCCTCGTGCAGCATCGTGTGATTGGTAACCGTGCTTTCGAATTCCTCGATCTCGGCTTTCATCGGCAGACGATTCTTCAATAACAAAAAGCACACCTCGAGGTAAGAACTGTGCTCGGCGAGCTGGTCGATCGGAAAACCGCGATATTGCAGTACACCCTTGTCACCGTCGAGGAAGGTAATGGCACTGGAACAGCTTGCCGTGGACATGAAACCCGGATCGTAGGTGAAGTATCCCAGCTCCTTGTACAGTGAGCCGATATCGATCACCTTGGGTCCTGCGGTGGGTGTAAAAAGCGGTAATTTGATTTCTTTACCGGTGGTATCGTCGATAATGGTAACGGTTTCAGTGCTCATAGATATTCCTCAAAGATCAACAATCCCCGATTAACTGTTGTAGTAGTTGGTGTTAACGGGCACCAAATCAGCCCCCCGGCCGAGATGGTTAGACAATGCAGGCGTTCAATATACTCAATATTGAATTAAGCCGCTAATAGTGTTGGCTACTATTAAATTTACTTATCCTGAAAATTAATTCTCGTAGCCCGCAATATTGCTGGTTCTGCGTCGGTTTTAGTCCCAAGGACAAGGCTATCCTCAAGTCTATTGTTGACAATGTTACTTGTAATATGCATATTTCTGACAAATTTCGTTATATTACACTTTGATTGTTGACAATTTATGACTGAACAACACTTGGCTCAAAACACCGAAAATTCGCTCGAGTCGCCCACATTGGCTCGCCGAACTTTCGATAGCATCAAGTCCGATATCATCAACGGTCAGCTTGCCCAGGGCACAAAAATTGTAGAATCGGACCTGGCCCTGAAATATGGAATCAGTCGTGGCCCGTTGCGCGAAGCCATCCACCGGCTCGAGCAAATCAAGCTGATCGTGCGTATTCCCCACGCCGGTTCACGCGTGATAACGCTGGACACAAAGATGATGGAAGACATCTATACGGCAAGAGAATCGCTAGAGGGAATGGCGGCCCGGCTTGCCGCTCGGCTGATGCCGGAGGCGGAAATCCTGGCCTTGTCAGAGCTGCTCGACCAGCATGAAGCCAGTATCAGCGAAACCGAGGGCAAGGCTTATTTCCAACGCGAGGGCGATATCGATTTTCATTTTCGCATCGCGATGGCAAGCCGGAACCAGTGGATACTGGAAAATTTAAACGGCGAGCTGTACCAGTTAATACGCATGTGTCGCCATCAATCAGGGCAATTTCCGGCCCGCGCTCAAACTGCATTGGATCAGCATCGCCAGATTGCTGCCGCCGTTGAGCGACGCGACGAGGAACTCGCCGAAATACTAATGCGACGCCATATCAGCGGCGCCTGGGAAATCGTTAAAAAAATACTCGAGGATCAAAATGACTGAATCAATCTCCCCCGGAAAGAAGCTACGCCAGGCGGTCGCTGCGAACAACCCCTTACAGGTGGTTGGCGCCGTCAATGCCTACAGTGCGATCATGGCACAAAAATGCGGCCATCAAGCCTTGTACCTGTCTGGTGGCGGGGTCGCGGCCTGTTCACTCGGAACGCCCGACCTCGGCATTAGTACGCTGGCGGACGTGCTTGAAGATGCACGACGTATTACCGATGCCAGCAGCCTGCCGTTGCTGGTTGATGTCGACGTCGGCTGGGGTGGTGCTTTCAATATCGCGCGCTGTATCCGCGAAATGATTCGTGCCGATGTCGCCGGAATCCATATCGAAGACCAGATCATGCAGAAACGCTGCGGTCACCGGCCGAACAAAGCGATCGTCTCGAGTGCGGAAATGGTTGACCGCGTTAAGGCTGCGGTCGACGCGCGCAGTGATGACGATTTCGTCATCATGGCGCGAACCGACGCGCTTGCAGTGGAAGGCATGGATGCCGCAATCGAGCGTGCACAGGCCTGTGTCACTGCTGGCGCAGACATGATATTCCCGGAAGCCGTGACCGAGCTTAATCAGTATCAGCGTTTTGTCGACGCAGTTCAGGTGCCGGTACTGGCCAATATCACTGAATTCGGCGCCACCCCGCTATTTAGCACCGAACAACTGGCCGCGGTCGGGGTCAAGCTTGCACTTTACCCGTTAAGCGCATTTCGCGCCGCGAGCCTGGCGACGTTAAACGTCTACCAGCACATTTTAGGCGACGGCACCCAGCAAAATGTCGTCGACAGCATGCAGACTCGCATGGAGCTGTATGACTTTCTCGATTATCACGACTACGAACAGACTCTAGACAAACTATTCAACGAGGAAACATCATGAGCGAAACTCCCGGATTCAAACCAAAAAAATCAGTGGCGCTGTCCGGCACTGCGGCTGGCAACACTGCAATCTGCACCGTCGGTAAAACCGGCAACGACCTGCACTACCGTGGTTACGACATACTCGACATCGCCGAGCAGTGTGAATTCGAAGAAATTGCCTACCTGATCGTACACGAAAAATTACCCACTCAAACCGAGCTCGACGCTTACAAGGCTCGCCTCAAATCTATGCGCGATCTACCCGAGTCGGTGAAGACCGTACTCGAACAACTACCGTCGAGCGCACATCCGATGGATGTGATGCGCACAGGCTGTTCAGCCCTGGGTTGCCAGACGCCTGAAGATGCCGATCACAACGTCGACGGGGCACGTGCGATTATCGACCGCCTGATGGCCTGTTTCGGCTCGATGCTGGTTTACTGGTATCACTACAGCCACAATGGCAAGCGCATTGAACTGGTAACCGACGACGATTCGATCGGCGGACATTTTTTGCATCTGCTGCACGGCAAACCGGCACCCGAGTCCTGGGTCAAGGCAATGCACATATCATTGATCCTCTACGCCGAGCATGAATTCAATGCCTCTACCTTCACCGGGCGGGTGGTTGCCGGCACGGAATCCGATATGTATTCCTGCATGACGGCCGCGATCGGCGCACTACGGGGGCCCAAGCACGGCGGTGCCAACGAGGTTGCATTTGAAACTCAGTCTCGTTACGGCTCTGCGGACGAGGCCGAGGCAGATATCCGCGCGCGCGTCGCCAACAAGGAAATCGTCATCGGCTTTGGACATCCGGTCTACACGGTCAGCGATCCGCGTAACGAAGTCATCAAGCGAGTTGCCAAAAGCCTTTCCCAGGAAAACGAAAGCATGTTGATGTACGAGGTTGCAGATCGCCTCGAAACCGTGATGTGGGAGCTAAAAAACATGTTCCCGAACCTGGACTGGTTTTCGGCGGTGTCATATAACCAGATGAACGTTCCTACCGATATGTTCACCCCGTTGTTCGTCATCGCGCGAACCTCCGGTTGGGGAGCACACGTGGTTGAACAACGCCAGGATGGCAAGATCATCCGTCCCTCGGCAAACTACACCGGCCCCGACGATCTTGAGTACATCCCGACCGAAGCCAGGAGCTAACCTGCATATTGCATCAGTATCCCGGATGCTGACGCCGGACAGATGCGGCTGAACGCCGGACTGGACCGAAATCCATAGCTCTGGCTATGGATTGAGGGAAGGCCAAGTTCAGGCGTATCTGGACAAGTCAGTGCCGGGATAGGGCCTGGGCCGGTTACAAACTGTATCTCTGGTAGTATCCGAAATATTGCCAGCTTACTCCAACAATTCAATAGGTTAAGTCAAGGCGCGAGACCGACTGGTGCAATATGCAGGCTAGGACCGGTTACTCGATCCCCTGCAGCGAAACAAACCGCAACGGAGTCAGTCCTGACTCCGTTGTTCGATAAAACCTGCGATTATCTCGATCAGGTTATCGGGCTCAAAAGGTTTGGTGATATGATAGTTCATTCCCGAATCCAGACTCTTGACGCTATCCCCGTCTTGCGCATGGGCAGTTATAGCGATAATCGGAATCATCTCAAATTCACCGCCCAAAGCACGAATTCTGCGGGTGGCCTCGTAACCATCCATGATCGGCATCTGGATATCCATCAGAATTAAATCATATCGTTGTTGCTGGGCCTGCTCGACCGCTTCTGCACCATTTATCGAAACATCGACATCTGCCCCTGTTTCCTCGAGCATTTCCAGTACAATCATCTTGCTAATGTCGTTGTCTTCTACCAACAGTATTCGTCGTCCGTGGAAAACTCCGCTTGGCGCGTTCGGCAATTCACTCTGCCGACCATATTCCGAATTGAAGGCAAGCTTATAAACTATTTCCAGGACAGTGGTATAGAGGCGGGAATGCGACAAAGGCTTATAGAGGCGCACGTCAGCGCTTCCACCCTCATTTGTCCGACCTTGCGGAACCAGGTGAACGAAACGGGTTTCCCTCCAGTCGCTTTGATTGCGCAGTCGCTCGATGAACTCATTGACCGCCATTTCCGATTCAGTCTGATCGATGATTAACAGATTGCAAGGCACCAACTCGGGCAGTTCCTTATTCTGGTCGGCATCGAAATCGACTTCCTGGATTTGCCCGATTTTCCAGTGCGTGAGCACATTTCGGATTGAATGACGCTGTAGTCCCAATGGACTTAGAATGGCAACACGCAAATCCTGTAGCACTTGCGGCGGATTCCAGTCATATGCCGAAGAAAGCTTCGCATCAATTTTTAATTCGAAGAAAACCCGACTACCCGCACCAACTTCGCTTTCGAATTGGAGACTACTGCCCATGGCTTCCAACAACCGACGGCTACTCTTTAACCCAAGACCCTGTGCAATCTCTTCTTGATCGACCTCGTCAACGCTCCGAGGAGAAGAATGCAATAGTCTCTGCAGCCGTTCAACCTCAAAACCAACCCCGGTATCCTTGACCCCTATTTCTACACCGCCATTTGAATTGACTGCATAGATTGCAATGACTCCGCTATCTGTGTACTTGATCGCATTACTTAAAAAACTGTTCAATATCTGACGTAAACGCAAGGCATCACCCTTGATGCGATACGGAATTCCGGGATCAATATCGCTCACCAGATCAAGACCCTTGCCAATCGCCTCTGGCGCAAGAATGCTGGTAACATCTTCGACTACCGCAGTCAGATCGAGGCTCTCCGATTCAACCGGAAAGCTCCCGGTATCCAGGCGTGTGTGTGCAAGAACATCGTTGATAATCGTCAGCAGCATGTCGGCCGAATTTGAAGCCGTATCGACATAGCGTTGTTGATTGCGATCGAGTTCGGTTTTTTTCAACAGGTGTATGACACCGAGGATACCGCTCAGGGGCGTACGAATTTCATGGCCTATACTGGTTGCCAGTTGATCACTGGCTAGATGTATCTTTTGCACAACTTGCCTGGTTTCCTTGATAATTGCATCCTGCCTGAACAGAAAAAACAACCCGATCGCAGCACCCAGACCAAACACCAGGCTAATCCCAATTCGATGTCCACCGTTTAAATCCACGGTACCCGCGTTCGCCCAGAGCAGACCAAGGCCCAAAATCGCCAGAAAGCAGGTACAGCAAATTGCCAGTCTTTTCCTTGAAGACATGGCTATAGGAGAACGCCGCTACTCGAATAAGTCAAGAATTTTAGCGAGATCATTCTTCCCTGACCCTATTTCATCAAGCTCGAGACCGGATAATTCATGTGGGAATACCAGCCATTCGGCACTTTCGTGCAAATAATAGTCCGGCTCGAACTTGACCGCATTTTTCGAAGGCTTGTACCAGGGGCAGGCAACCCGAATATCACTCGGCGTATTGAGTCGGGACTGCTTCCTGATCGCCTTGATTAACGCATCGACACTACGACCGGAATCAAAAACATCGTCGACGATCAACAGGCGATCATCGGCATTGGCATTCTCAATCAGGTAGTGAAGTCCGTGTACGCGAATCTTCTTGGCCTGCTTGTTGATGCCATAATAAGACGAGGTGCGCACCGAAATATGATCGGTTTCAATATCCTTGAATTCGAAGTACTCCTGCACCGCAATCCCGACCGGGGTGCCACCACGCCAGATTCCAATAATAAATTGCGGATGAAACCCATCTTTATAAATCTTGTGCGCGAGTCGAAATGAATCCTCGAGCAATTCCTGCGCTGTAATAAAAACCTTATCCATGAAAAGCCCCCCCTTTGAAACTAAACTCAATTCTGGCACAAGCCCACAATCCCGACTAGTACCATGCTCGTCAATTCTGCTTGCATTACCAGCGCCGTCGGCCGATGAAACTCCATGCGACTGATCGGGTGGCCTGCGGCTTCCCTGCAAAGCGCTGATTTTAGGAGGCACGCCGAGACTCGACCTCCCTGTCTCGACTCGTCTAAGGCCGCGTCCATGCGGCCTTACCCCCTAAAATCAGCACTTTTCTGGCACCCGATCTTTATGTCGCATGGAGTTTCACCGACCGCCGACTTAAGTGCCTTTCCAATATTGAGGATCGCTTATAAGGAATGCAGAAGTGAGCTAATTTTCTATACAAGGAAACTAGCAAAAACATTCCTTCTGTAAGAGCGGTCTTGGGGGATATGTTCGCAAAAGTGTCGCGAGGCATGGATGCCGAGCGCCAAGCGATTCCATGGATGGACCAACCGGCGCTTGCCGCCGGTTGGGAGCGTCTTTTGAGAACATATCCCCCAAGACCGCGAAAGTATGTAATTGATTACCCTATTAGCGAGGGGTTGAGGAGGCGCTGGTCGGCTTCGGGGATGAAGAAGTCGATACAGTTGTCGCCGGGACCGCTGCGATCGACACAGATGAAACGCATGGCTGCATAGGGTGTCAACAGAACGTGATGCCAGGTGCCCAGATGGTAGTTAATGCCCTGCTTGCCATTGGTGACAAATGCGCGCAGATTCTGCAGGTCGGGTTCGCTCCCCGCCACGCCTACGACCACGATAAAAGGGCTTGAGTCGAGCGGCAAAAAAGCCTGACTGCCTAACGGGTGATACTCCAGGTGATCGATCTTGCGTGGCATATCGAACTTGCGACTATCAACCAGGCTGATGATCGCACGCGCCTGCTCGCCCCCGAGCTCAATATCGGCAAGCGCATGATAGCGATCGGCCATGCCCTTGTTGATGGGAAACGAATCCTGGCCTTCAAATTCCACAACATCGCCAAAGGGCGAGAATTCGGCGCTGGTCAGCGGGCGTATTTCCATAAACTCAGCCATGGATCTTGCCGAGAATTCTGACCCGGCTGATACCGCCATCCGGAAACATATTGACACGAATGTGACTGACGGGACCTATCGATTGCACCTCACCACTGAATTCGTGAACCTTGTCCATTTCCATTTTCTGCGGCGGCAGCAATTCCTGCCAGAACTGGCTCTGGGTAACGATCGAATCGGCGGTGCCGGCCCCGACCATGGCGGCCTGGATCGAGCATCGATCGGGATAATTGCCTTTGAAGAAAGCGGTATCGAGAATAATTTGCTCGATGTCACCGACATGACCGAGTTCGATGATGCTCCAGTCATTGCCCGGCTCGCGGCGCCGACGGGTTTCCCAGCCATCGCCCATATTGATCCCCTTGCCGGGATTGAGCAGGTTTTCAACGGCACCGAAATGCGCGTCATTCCAGGCGATGGCACGAGCTCCCAACTCGACCGCTGCCAGGTTGTGAAGCGCCGACTTGTCCAACGCACTCGCATCGCTAACTACTTTGCCATGCACGCGCAGCCTCGCCACACCGCCGTCGGGATACAGGTTGAGACGAATGTGGGTAAAGCAGTTGCGATTATCGATCTCGAAATAATGATGGCTGTTTCCGTTCAAACTGGTCGACGCGATGAGTTCGCTCCAGTCACTGTTTTCATCCGGGACTGCTTCGCTGTAACAGGCCTCCAGCGAGGCCGCGGGCGGATAATTGCCGGTGAAGTGCGTGGTATCGATATCGATGCCCTTGATTTCGCCGGGGAGTCCAAGCTTGACAATGGCGTGGTCGTAGCCGCCGTTGCGCCGCCGGCGCGTTTCCCAGCCATCCATCCACTTGCCGAAATCATCGAACTTGCCGTCGATGAATACCGGCGCCTCGGGCTTGAGCATGCGGCAGCATTCTGCAAAAGCGTCATCGCTGCAGGAGACGATTTCCGCGCCCAGCCGCGGCTGGGCGAGGTTAATCCACTGGTTGATAAAATCGGGAGTCGAGTCAGTCATATTTTCTACCTTGTTGTGGCGTCGGCGCCTTGCAGCAGCCGCTGTGCCTGTTGATTGTGTTGCCGCACGAGGGCTTTTAGATCGAGGTTTTTAATTTCACCGTTTTCCACCACCGGCCGGCCATTGATGATGGATAGCCAGGCGTCGCCCGGTGCGCAGGTCAGCAGTGCGGCGACAATATCGCCGCTGGCGCCTGCGTGTTTTATGCCATCGACCCGGTACGCCACGAGGTCCGCCGCCTTGCCCGGCTCGAGGCTGCCGATATCGTCGCGCCCGAGCACGGTGGCGCCACCCCGGGTGGCAAGCTCCAATGCTTCACGTGCGGTGAATCGATCTGCGCTGGATTCGAACCCGGGCCAACCGACGCGCTGTAGCAGCATCGCCTGCCGCGCCTCACCGAGCAGCTGGTTACCATCGTTACTCGCGGATCCATCGACGCCGAGGCCAACGCGAACCCCGGCATCACACATATCACGTAGCGGCGCGATCCCGGAGGCCAGAATCATATTACTGCTCGGGCAATGGCAAACACCACTGCGAGTTTCGGCGAGAAAACCCACCTCATCGTTATTCGGATGCACCATGTGCGCAAACCAGACGTCGTCACCGGTCCAGCCCAGACTTTGCATGTATTCCAGCGGTCGCATGCCGAATTGCTCGATGCAGAAGCGATCTTCATCGATGGTTTCGCAAAGATGCGTATGCAGCAGGACCCCGGGGTGACGGCGCGCGAGTTTGGCGGTGGCGCGCATCAGCTCCGGAGTCACGCTAAACGGTGAACAGGGCGCCAGCCCGATGCGTAGCATCGAGTAAGGCTCGGGATCGTGAAATGACTCGATGACGCGCTCGCAGTCGCGCAGGATATCCGCTTCGTCTTCGCATACGTCATCCGGCGGCAACCCACCCTGGCTTTGCCCCAGACTCATACTGCCACGGGTCGGATGAAAGCGTACACCGAGCTCCGAAGCGGCGCGAATTTCATCGTCCAGTCGCGCACCGTTCGGGAACATGTAGAGATGATCGGCAACCGTGGTGGCGCCCGACAGCATCAATTCGGCGAGACCCAATTTCGCGCTGGTATAGACATCTTCACCATTCATGCGTCCCCAGATCGGATACAGGGTCTGCAGCCAGTCGAATAGCGCCTTGCCCTCGGCGGTGCCGATGCTGCGCGTTAGTGTCTGATACAGATGGTGATGGCAATTTACCAGCCCGGGAATGATGACGCAGCCGCTGGCGTCGATTTCCCGCGGCGAGCTGATATCGTTATCGGACAGGTATTTTTCAATCTCGTTATTATCGCCGACGAACTCGACGATGTTGTCGCGAATAACGATGGACCCATTTTTTATTTCCCGTCGCCCGGCATCCATGGTCACCAACACGTCGGCATTGTCGACCAGTAACAATGACATTATTGCCCCCTCGAATACTGGCGCTTACCCATGACGTGGGTTGCCTGCACACAACGGTCGTCGCCTAGCATCATCAACGCGAACAGGCGCTCTTCCAGCGTCGACGCGTTTTCCATGCGGCATTGCATCAGATCGCTGGCGGACAGATCCAGTACCACAAAATCGGCTTCCTTGCCAACCGCGAAATTACCGATACGATGGTCGAGGTAAAGCGACTCAGCCGCTCCCAGAGTCGCCAGGTAAAAAGCCTTCAGCGGGGTCAACCGCTGACCGGCGAGCTGGCAAACCTTGTAGGCTTCGTTCAGTGTCTGCAGCAAGCTGAAACTGGTACCGGCACCGACGTCGGTAGCGATACCGACGCGGATATCCTGCGCGCGCGCATCGTCGAGGCTGAACAAACCGCTGCCGAGGAACAGGTTGGAAGTCGGGCAGAAAGCGATCGCAGTGCCGCTTGCCGCCATGCGTTCACGGTCGGCTTGATCGAGATGGATACAGTGACCATAGATCGAACGCGGACCGAGTAGACCGAAACTATCATATACATCCAGGTAGCTGCGGCTGTCGGGAAACAATTCGGCCACCCAGTCGACCTCGGCACGGTTTTCGGCCACGTGCGACTGCAGATAGAGGTCGGGATGCTCGTTTAACAATTCCCCGCATACCTCGAGCTGGGCCGGACTCGAGCAGGGTGCGAAACGCGGAGTAACCGCGTAGTGGCCGCGCCCGTTCAAGTGCCAGCGCCGTATGAGTTCGGAACAGTCGCGGTAACTCGATTCAGCGGTATCGCGCAGGCTCTCGGGCGCATTGCGGTCCATCATAACCTTGCCCGCAACCAGGCACAGATTCCGGCTTTGCGCCTGTTCGAAGATTGCATCCACCGACTCAGAATGCACGGTGGCGAATACCGCACTGGTAGTGGTGCCATTGCGTAACATCTGATCGCAGAAAAAGGCGGCAATTTTATCGGCGTGCTCACGATCGGCGAACTTCTCTTCGGTGGGAAAAGTGTATTGTTCCAACCAGTCGAGCAATTGCAGGCCGTAGCTGGCAATCATTTCGCTCTGTGGATAATGGGTATGGGTATCGATAAAGCCGGGCATCACCAGACGCCCGGAATAATCGTATAAAGCCGAACCATCGGGTAGCATGTCGATCCACTCGGCGGCGTCGACCAGCATTTGCACGCGGCCCTGTTTCAGGATCATCAGTCCGTCGTCGAAGTATTCGCAGGCATCACTGAAATGGTCGGGATCGGCGACAAAATGCAAAAAACTCGCGCGAATGGCTGTATCGCACGAGTCTTGATCCAGCGCGGAAGGCACTACTGTCATGACATCCTATTTTTTCGGCAGCTGTGCGTACCAGCTGGCGACAATAGCACGTTCCTGATCGGTCATTCCGGTCAGGTTACCGATCGGCATGTATTTGGTTTGCACGGTAAACGCGATCCGTTCCGCATTGATCAGAATTTGCTCGGGTGTTTCCAGCACCAGCCCCAGCGGTGGCTCGACAAAGCCGGGCTGTACCGGTTTGCTGGCATGACAGGCGACGCAACGGCCGTTGATTACATCGGATATCTGCGCCTCACTGATTTGTTCTCCGCCGCTATCGACCGCTTTCGGGCTCAGGTACCAAACCATCGACAGTAGCAGGATTATCGCGATTGCCGGCAGCGCCGGGCTTGCTTTGTGACTGTGGCGCATTACGAAAAACTGACGGATCAAAACCCCGGCTAGCATGATGAAAAGCAGTACCAGCCAGCCATGCCCGTGACTATAAGTCATCGGGTAATGATTGCTGATCATGATGAAAAGCACCGGCAGCGTAAAATAAGTGTTGTGCACCGAGCGCTGCTTGCCGATGATGCCGGGTTCGGGGCTCGGATCCTCACCCGCACGGATTTCCGCGATCATTCGCTTTTGTCCCGGAATGATATGAAAGAAAACATTGGCAGCCATGATGGTGCCCATCATCGCGCCGACATGCAGGTAGGCGCCGCGGGCGCTGAACACCTGGAACAAAGCCCAGGCAGATATCGAAACCAGTACCAGTACAATCGCCGCCAGCAGCGAATCCTTGCCGCGCAACGATTTGCACAGCAGGTCGTAGATAACCCAGCCAAACGCAAGAACGCCGAGACTGATCGCGATCGCAGCAGTAGGCGACAATGACATGACCTGGCTATCGATCAGGTAGGTTTTGGCCCCGATCCAGTAAACGATGACCAGCAATCCCATGCCGGACATCCACGTGGTATAGGCCTCCCATTTCGACCAGTGCAGGTCTTCGGCCAATGGTTCGCCGACCGGTCCGATCAGGTATTTCTGGCTGTTGTAAACCCCACCGCCGTGCACCGCCCAGAGTTCGCCGCCGACACCGCGGTCGATGTCGGCCTGCCTGGCCGGCTTTTTCAGTGAACTGTCGAGCATGACGAAATAAAACGACGAGCCGATCCAGGCAACGCCGGCAATAAAATGCAGCCATCGCACCAGCAGATTAACCCAGTCTAAGAGATATGCTTCCATAAGATAAAACTTACAATACGGGGTAGCCATGCACCTGCATGGCCACCCCTGTCAGGTTTAATTGGGAACTTTACTGACCACGCCCTGCAGGTAATAATTCATCGAATTGAGCTGGTCATCGGTCATATTCTGGCCGGCCGGAACGATAGTTTTCCCAGCCTGATCGATTACCGGGCCCGCAAACGGGTGCAGCGTACCCGCGGTCATCTGTTTTTCCATATCTCGGATGCGGCCCTGTAGACCGGCCGGGATCGCCTTGTTCAAAGGCGCCAGCGCGACCATGCCTTCCTTGTATCCCCCCCAGAGGCTGGCTGGCTTCCAGGTGCCGGCCTGGACTTCCTTGACGGTCTTGACGTAGTAATCACCCCACAGGTGAGTGGTCGCGGTCAGATGCGCCGTGGGACCATACTTGGCCATATCCGAGTGATAGCCGAAGGCATACTTGCCTTGATCCTCGGCGGCCTGGACCACCGCGGTCGAATCGGTATGGTGAGTGATCACGTCGGCTTCCTGCGACAACAGGGTCAGGGCTGCCTGGCGCTCCTTACCCGGGTCGAACCAGGAATTCACCCAGATGACGCGCAGTTCGGCTTTCGGATTGACGCTGCGCGCGCCCTGGATAAAGGCGTTGATACCCTGCATGACCTCGGGAATCGGGAAAGCCGCGACATATCCGAGCACGTTGGATTGGGTCATTTCGCCCGCGATCACGCCGGTCAGGTAACGGCCTTCGTAAAAACGCGCGTTAACCAGGCCCATATTTTTGCCCATCTTGTAGCCAGTGGCGTGCACGAACGCGGTCTTACGAAAAGTCTTGGATACCTTGAGTGCATAGTTCATGAAACCGAAGCTGGTGGCGAAGATAACCTTGTCGCCGCGCTTTGCCATTTCACGAATGACGCGTTCGGCATCGGGACCCTCGGCCACGTTTTCGACGAAACTGGTCGTTACGCCGGTTTCTTTTTCCAACTGTAATCTTCCCAGATCGTGCTGGTAGGTCCAGCCGGCGTCTCCTATCGGGCTTACGTAGACGAAGCCGACATTGTCGGCCGCCATACCGGTACCGGTCATCGCGCCGAGCAGCGCGACGAGCGCCAGTTTATTAATTATCTTTGTTAGTGTCATATCTAAATCCTCCCGGATTTTTCGTCTAGATGAATGTTTACGGGTTTTGCAACCCTGGTTTATATCCTTTCATTGATTAACCTATGCTTAAAGCATCAGGCATCGGGCCGATAGGGCTGGCCCAGCGATACCGGTGCATTCAGGCGTACCGTGTTCTGGTCGCGCGATATGATCACCAGCACGATGATGGTCGCGAGGTAAGGCAGCGCCGACAGAAATTGCGACGGAATATTGATTTCGAGCCCCGAGCCCTGCACGAACAATTGTGCCACCATGACACCGCCAAACAGGTAGGCGCCTACGATGACCCGAAACGGTCGCCAGGTCGCAAATACCACCAGCGCAATCGCAATCCAGCCTCGCCCGGCGACCATGCCCTCGACCCATAGCGGCGTGTAAAACAACGACAGAAAGGCACCGCCGATGCCCGCCATGGCACCGCCGAAGATTGTCGCCATGTAGCGGATACGAATCACCGGATAGCCGATTGAGTGCGCCGAGGAGGGCGACTCGCCAACCGCGCGCAACACCAGGCCGGGACGGCTGCGATACAGAAACCAGAAGATGGCGCCAAACAGCGCCCAGGAAAAATAGACCAGTATCTGCTGATTAAACAGAGGATCACCGATTATCGGGATATCCGCAAGTAGAGGAATACGGACTGTGCCTACCGTGGGCAGAATTTCGGCCTCGTAGGGCTTGCCGATGAATGCCGACAGGCCGACGCCGAGGATCGACAGCGCCAGTCCGGTGGCGACCTGGTTACCCATCAGGGTCAACACCACGACGGCAAACAGGTAAGACATCAGTGCGCCCGCGGCCATACCGCCCAACACGCCGAGCCAGACACTACCCGTCTCAAAGGTTATCGCGAAGCCGGCAATGGCGCCCATCGACATCATGCCTTCGGCGCCCAGGTTCAACACCCCGGATTTTTCGGCGATCAGTTGGCCCAGCGCAACGATGATTAGCGGCGTACCGGCGACAATGGTCGCAAACAGTATCGAGCTTAAAATTGAACTTTCCATCAGACCGCCACCTCCTTCTTCCAGCGCAGGCGATAATTGATAAATACGTCCGAGCCGAGCAGGAACAGCAGCAACATGCCCTGGAAAACATTGGATATTGACGACGGCAGGTTCATGTATTGCTGCGCCTGCTCGCCGCCGAGGTAAAGCAGCGCCATCAACAGGCTGGCGAAAAATATTCCCACCGGATTAAGCCGCGCGACAAAGGCGACGATGATCGCGGCGAATCCGTAGTTATTGGATACGTGCTCGGTAATCTGCCCCATCGGGCCCGAAACTTCGGCCATGCCGGCCAGTCCCGCCATCGCACCGCCGCTGAGCATGCCGATCCAGATCATGCGCCTGGCGGAAAATCCGGCGTAACGCGCCGCATTCTTGGCGTATCCCGCTACCTGCATCTGGAACCCGGCGAAACTGCGAAACATGAAAACGTAACCGACTATCAATGCCCCGAGGGCAAGTACGAAGGCCAGGTTGAGCCGGGTATCCTCGGTCAACAACGGCAACAGGGCCGAGTCCTCGAACATCGCAGATTGCGGAAAATTGAAGCCGTCCGGGTCCATCATCGGGCCATGCACCAGCCAGGACACCAAGAATTGCGCCACGTATACCAACATCAGCGACACCAGAATTTCATTGGTATTGAAGCGGGTTTTCAGAAAGGCCGGTATTGCCGCCCACAGCATGCCGCCGATGCAACCGGCGATGACCATCAGGATCAACACGTGCGCGCCCTCACTTTCCTGGAAATACAGCGCGACCGCGCTCGCGGCGATACCACCGACGATCAGCTGCCCCTCGGCGCCGATGTTCCAGACATTGGCGCGAAAACCGACCGCGAGACCGACGGCAACCAGCATTAACGGGGTCGCCTTGAGTAACAGTTCGGATACCCCGTACAGGTCGCTGAGCGGATAGATGAAAAATACCTTGAATCCCTCGATCGGATTTTTGCCGAGAAAAGCAAACAGCAACAGACCACCAATCAGCATCAGTACGATCGCGATCGCAGGCGATGCGTAGGACATCAAATGCGAGGCTTCGGGACGTCGTTCCAGTCTAATCCACATTTCTCACCTCCTTTCGTCACGAGGGCGCCGGGATGCCGCTGTGCCGGGACGCACAACCCGATGTGCTTTGCACATCGGGGCGAGGGCGGTGAAGGCATAGTTGTAATTATGTCGAACCGACCGAAGGGAGTACGGCCTGGCACAGAGAGCATAACGGCGACCGCAGTAGAAGGGAGGTGAGAAATGCGGATTAAGCATTGGCTGACACCTCCACGCTCGCGGGCTGATCCCACATGCCGCTCATCCATACCCCGATTTCATCGATATTGGTGTCGGCGAGCTGTTTTACCGGCGACAGGCGACCCTCGGCGATAACCGCGATGCGGTCGGAGACTTCAAACAGTTCCTCGAGCTCCTCGGAAATCACCAGGATCGCGGTACCCTCGTTGCGTAAATCGATCAATTGCTGGCGGATGAATGCTGCGGCGCCGACATCGACGCCCCAGGTGGGCTGCGCCACCACCAGCAATTTGGGCGCCAGCAGGATTTCACGCCCCATAATGAATTTCTGCAGGTTACCGCCGGAGAGCGAATTGGCGGCATGCTCTTCGCCGCCACACTTGACGTTGAAGCCGTCGATACATTGACGCGCAAACTCGGCAATCTTGTCGAATTGGATCATGCCGTTTTTGAGCATGTCCTTGTAATGTGCGGTCAACAATGCGTTTTCGGTGAGCGACATACGCGGCACCGCGCCACGACCGAGGCGTTCCTCGGGTACGAAACCCATACCGTTGCGGCGCCGCAAATCCGGCATGTCGCGCCCCGAGGGCTGACCGCAAATAACAATTGCATCGGCATCGGCAAGTGGTTTCTCTCCCGAGAGCGCATACAACAGTTCCTGCTGACCATTGCCGGAGACTCCGGCAATGCCGAGAATTTCACCGGATCTGACTTCGAGCTCGATATCCTGCAATTCGGTGCCGAAAGGATCATCGGATTTTTGCGAAAGTCGGTTGAGTTGCAGCCGTACCTCGCCCAATTCCACCGGCGCGTTGTGCTCGGGCACCGGTAGTTCCTTACCAATCATCAGACTCGCCATCGATTTCGGGGTTTCCTCGGACGGAATGCAGTCGCCGGTAACCTTGCCGTCGCGCAGGACCGTGGCAACATGACACAGCTCCTGGATTTCATCGAGCTTGTGGCTGATGTAGAGAATGCTACAGCCCTCGTCGGCAAGCTGACGCAGCGTATCGAACAGCTTGCGTACCGCCTGCGGGGTCAACACCGAGGTGGGCTCGTCCATGATCAACAGTTTCGGGTTTTGCAACAGGCAGCGAACGATCTCGACCCGTTGGCGTTCACCGACCGAAAGCGCATGCACCAGACGCAGCGGATCGACCGGCAGACCATAGCGGTTCGAGACTTCGGCGATCTGCTCGGCCAGTTGATTCAGATCGGGATTACCGGGCAGGCCAAGAGCCACATTTTCGACAACGTTTAAGGTTTCAAACAGTGAGAAATGCTGAAACACCATGCCGATGCCGAGACTCCGGGCATGCGCAGGATTTTCGACATTTACGACCTCACCTTCCCATTTCATTTCGCCGGCATCGGGTTTTGTAACGCCGTAGATCATCTTCATCAGCGTCGATTTACCGGCACCATTTTCACCGAGCACCGCGTGGATTTCTCCGCGTTTTACCGACAGGGTGACGTCATCGTTTGCGACGACCGAAGGATAGATCTTGGTAATACCGCGAAGTTCCAGTCTCGATTCCTGACTGTCATCCGTTTCGGATGTCATGCGCTCTCCCCCATCGTGTTGGCTGTTTTATTATTGGACTGCTTATCGTTATGCACACGATCGTATACCTGCAAGATTTCAGCGGCAACCGAAATTGCAATCTGCGCCGGTTGCTTGCTGCCGATGCCGTCGATACCGATCGGACAAGTCATCTGCTTGAATTTTTCGGCATCGACGCCACGTCGCCGCATACGGGTCTCGAAGTTACGGCGTTTCGAGAGTGAACCGATCAGGCCAAAGTAGGCAAAATCATCGCGTTTGAGAATTTGCTCGCAAAGACGCTGATCGAGGCTGTGGTCGTGGGTCATGACGAGAAAGTAACCGGCCGCCGCCGCCGCATCTATTTCGGCTTCCGGGGTATCGGTACAGATCGTATTCACTGCGGGCGCGGTATCCGTCGGCAGCATATCGTCGCGCGTATCGACCCAGTGAATCCTGACCGGTAAATCCTGCAATGCGCGCACCACGGCCTGACCGACGTGGCCCGCACCGAACAGGTAAATCTCGATGCACTCGTCTTCGCAGGCGATGTTATCCCAGTCACTGTCGCGGCCAAGATTTTCGAACATCAGGTTTACCAGGCCACCGCAACACTGGCCCAGGCCGGCGCCGAGCGGGAATCGCTGTAGTCCATCTCCGACCCCAAGCTCGAGCTGGTTGCGCGCAATGCGGCTTGCCTGGTACTCGAGATTGCCACCACCGATGGTACCGTAGATCTGATCAGCGGTAACGATCATGCGTGCACCCGGTTCGCGCGGGGTTGAACCGACAATCGAATCGACCCTGACCAGCACCGCAGGAATCTGCATCTGGCGCAGTTTGGCGACCGTACTCTGCCAATTCGTCATTGTGCTTTCTCCCGCACCGCATCGATCGCATCGAGGATCGCTTCCGGTGTCGCCGGGGCGCGTAAGGGCGGGTTGATACGATTGTCGGCAAGGCTCGCAATCGCGTCACGAATCGCGAAAAAGACCGAGAAGGGTAATAACAACGGAGGCTCACCAACCGCCTTCGATCGCAGGATGGTGTCCTCGACATTATGGTTCTGGTACAGGCGTGTGGTAAATTTTTGCGGGCAATCACTGATCGTCGGAATCTTGTAGGTGGACGGCGCATGCGTGGTGAGCCGGCCCTTGTCGTTCCAGCACAATTCCTCGCTGGTCAACCAGCCCATACCCTGAATATAGGCGCCCTCGACCTGCCCGATATCGATCGCAGGATTGATCGAGTTACCGGCGTCGTGCAGGATATCGGCCTGCAGTAATTTCCATTCACCGGTCAAGGTATCGACGACGACTTCCGAAACCGCGGCACCGTAGGCAAAGTAATAAAATGGGCTGCCTTGCATTGCGTCGCGATCCCAACTCAATCCGGGCGTCTTGTAAAAGCCGTCAGACCATAACTGAACCCTGTTCTGGTAGGCCTCGACGACGAGTTCCTGAAATGACATTTGCCCGGATCCCCAACTGACCCGATTTTCGGCAAACTCGATTTCGGCAAGATTGGCGCCATGCTCTTCGGCGATGAAGCGTGTCAGACGATTTCTGATCTGGCGCGCGGCATCCTGCGCCGCCTTGCCGTTCAGATCACTGCCGGTGGAGGCAGCGGTTGCCGAAGTATTGGCCACCTTACTGGTATCGTTGGCGGTCGCTCGTACGCTTTCGACATCGATACCCAGTTCGAGCGCGACCACCTGGGACACCTTGGTATGCAGACCCTGTCCCATTTCGGTGCCGCCATGATTAACCAGCACGGTGCCATCGGTATATATATGCACCAACGCACCCGCCTGGTTGAAGTGCACCACGTTAAAGGAAATACCAAACTTCAGCGGGGTTAACGAGAGCCCCTTGCGCAACACCTGGTTTTCACGATTAAACTGCGCGATCGCTTCGCGCCTGGCATCATAGTCACTGCTGGTTTCAAGCTCGGACACCAGTTCGTGGATAACATTATCTTTGACGGTTTGCCCGTAGGGGGTGGTGTTACGCTCATCAACCCCGTAAAAATTGCGCTTGCGCACCACCTGCGGGTCGAGACCGCGCTCGCGCGCAATATTATCGATGATGTACTCGATCGCGATGGCACCCTGCGGGCCACCGAAACCGCGGAACGCGGTATTCGACTGGGTGTTGGTCTTGACGCTATATGCGTCGATGGCGACATCACCAAGATAATAAGCGTTATCAAAATGACACACCGCACGGGTTACCACCGGCCCGGTTAGATCCGCCGAAAATCCGGCCTGCGCAGCCATCTCGACCTTGACCGCCTGGATCAGACCGCTATCGTCGTAACCGACTTCGTACGCAAACTCGAAGCCATGCCGCTTGCCGGTGATCGACATGTCGTCGTCCCGATCAAGGCGCAGTTTTACGGGTCGCTGCAAACGATAGGCCGCGACTGCGGCGATGCAGGCGAATATCGCAGACTGCGATTCCTTACCGCCAAACCCACCCCCCATGCGGCGCATTTCGACCACCACCTGGTTGAAATCGATGCCGAGCGCGTGAGCGACCACCTGTTGCATTTCGCTGGGATGCTGCGTCGAACACCACAGGTGAAAACAACCATCTTCTTTTGGTGCGACGTAAGATATCTGGCCCTCGAGATAAAACTGCTCCTGTCCACCGATGGATATTTCACCCTGCAGTCGATGCGTCGCAGACTTCAGAGCCTGCTCGGCATCGCCGCGCCTTAATTGCATCGGGGGTAGCACCCAGGACTTCTGCGACTTGCCGGTTGCGACATCGAGCACAGCGGGCAAGGCTTCATAATCGATCTCTGCCAGTCCCACCGCCTTACGCGCCGCTTCGAACGAAGTGGCGACCGCGGCAAAAATCGGCTGCCCGACAAACTGCACCAGGCCATCGGCAAGAATCGGGTCGTCGTGGATGATCGGACCGCAATCGTTGGTAGCCGGGATATCGGCCGCGGTTAAAACCGCGACCACGCCAGGGGCAGTACGCACTGCGTCAAGATTGATCGACTTTATCGTGGCATGCGCTTCAGAGCTCAGGCCGAGGGCGATGTGACAGGTGCCGGCCAGCTCGGGAATATCATCGACATAGGTCGCTTCACCGGCAACATGCAGGGCCGCCGACTCATGTGCTACCGCTTTACCCGCGGCGGTTTCCCTGGCCTGTTGTGTATTCCGATCTTCCATCAGCCTGACACCGCGAACACATTGACAGCACCCGGATCCAGGGCCTGTAGCGGGCGTGTCTCCAAATAAAACCGATATAACAGGTTAGCCGTGGCGCGGGCACGATATTTCGCACTCGCGCGCATATCCGACATCGGCGCAAAATCTTCCGACAATTTCTGCATCGCCGAGATAACTGTGGTTTCATCCCATTTGTTACCCCGTAACAGCGCCTCAGTTTGCGCCGCACGTTTCGGGATCGCCGCCATACCACCCAGCGCAATGCGAATCTCGCGCACCTCATTGCCATCCAGTTGCAATGCAATACCCGCGCAGACCGCCGATATATCCTGGTCGAAACGCTTGCAGAGTTTGTAGCAACGCAACAGGACGTTTTCGTCACGTGGCGGAATCCGCACCGACTCGATAAATTCGCCTGTCTGCAGCGCATTTTTCATGTAGTCGAGGTACAGATCTTCGAGCGCCATTTCACGCTGCGTATCACCGCGACGCAAGCAAACGCTGGCACCTACTGCAATCAACGCCGGCATCGAGTCGCCAATGGGTGAACCATTGGCGAGGTTGCCAACCAGAGTGCCGGCGTTACGCACCGGCATCGACGCAAAGCGACGGAACATTTCGCTGAATTCCGGATATAGTTTCGCAATTTCGGCGAAGGCGTCGCTGAGCGTCACCGCCGCACCTATCTGGATGCCGTCCCGGTCTACCTGCAACTGTTTGAGTTCGGCGACATTGCCGAGGTAGATCAAAAACGGCAACTCGCGCAATTGCTTGGTTACCCACAGGCCAACGTCGGTACCACCGGCGAGAATTTGTGCATTCGGGTTTTCCTGATACAGCTGAGCCATCTCGGCAATGCTGGCCGGGGCAAAATAGCGCGCCTGCTCCAGTTGCACGGAAATCCCGGCGCCACGCTGCAGATCCCGCATCTGATCGATCAGTAATTGCTCATCGTGGCGTACTTCCGGGTAGTCATACATGTGTACACAGGCATCGACAATCGCCCGATACCCTGTGCAACGACACAGGTTACCCGACAGCGCATCGTCAATTTCGGCACGTGTAGGCGAAGACTCATTTTGATACAGGGCAAACATCGACATGATGAAACCCGGCGTACAAAAACCACATTGCGAGCCATGATGATCGACCATGCTTTGTTGTACCGGATGCAGGCCGCCGTCTTCCGCCTTTAACGACTCGACGGTAAACAGAGTTTTGCCGTCAAGGGTTGGCAGAAACAGGATACAGGCGTTGACAGCGCTATATTTCAGACCCTCGCCAACCAGTTCCGCGATCACCACGGTACAGGCACCGCAATCCCCTTCGGCACAGCCTTCCTTGCTGCCCACGCGGCGCAAATCTTCGCGCAGATACTGTAGTAGCGTACGGGTTGGATCGAGAGCATCCAGCTGGATCAGCTCACCGTCGAGTATGAAACGAATCTGGTCCACTATGACCCCCGGTAGGTCGAGTAGGCCCAGGGAGAAACCAACAGGGGCACGTGGTAATGCTGGTTTGCATCGTTGATGCCGAAACGCAGCACGACTTCATCGACAAACAGGGGCTCGGAAATTTCGAGATTCTGACCACGGAAGTACTCTCCGGCCTGAAAAACCAGTTCATAAACACCGGTAATGAACTCGTCTGCATCCAGGATAGGGCTGTCCAGCCGTCCGTCAGCATTGGTGCAATCGCATTTCAATTGCTGCGGTTCCGAATTGACCCGATAAAGTGCGATTTCAACACCCGCAGCCGGAAGGCCGCGTGCCGTATCGAGAACATGTGTAGTCAACCTCCCCATTTCTACCCCCCCTCAGTAGCAGATGCGGTAAAGTCGCATTAAATTCATATATTGTCAACAGTTTAATCAGTTATTGTTAACAATCTGATATTCATGCTAGACTTCGCGACAACTCAAGAGAAGCGGCCAAAGCCACCATGTCAGCGCAAATCGATATTTCCGGTAACACCCGGTTCAGTGAAGACGATGTGTTACGACGCATCGAGCAGGCGGTGCTAGACCATCGCCTGGCACCAGGCACCAAGTTAAAGGAAGTACAGCTCGCCAATCTTTTCGGCGTCAAGCGAGGCCTGATCCGCAAGGTCCTCACCCGGCTTGCGCATTCCAGGCTGGTCGAGCAAACCCCTAACCGGGGGGCGAGGGTAGCAAAGCCATCGGTCAAGGAAGGACAGGATTTGTTCGCGACACGCCGCGTCATCGAGTCGGCCATCCTCGAAGCCCTGATTGCCAAAGCCGACGAGACCGATCTGCAGCAAATTACTAAAATGCTCGAACTGGAACACGAAACCTACCTGCAGGGCGATTCAGAGCGCGCACTGAAACTATCGATTGATTTTCATCGACAGCTGGCACAACTCGCCGGTAACAGTGTGCTCGAGGAATACCTCAACGACATCATTCGCCGCACTCCACTCGTCATCCTGGCGCATCTTGGCGCCGATGATGAAAATCGCTGTCGTAACCAGGAACATGAAGCCATTGTCGATGCAATCGCGAAACGCGATATCAAAACCGCAAAACGAGTCATGAATCAACACCTGCTGCATATCGAAAGCAAGATCAGGCATAAACCGGATGAACCCAAAAGCGACCTGGCCACACTTTTGCGTCTGCAAACCGACGGAGATGCAGCATGACCGGCTACCCGCGTGACATGATCGGTTACGGCGTTAATCCGCCCAAGGTGGAGTGGCCAGATAATGCCCGCATCGCTTTACAGTTCGTACTCAACTACGAGGAAGGTGGCGAAAGCAACGTATTGCACGGCGATTCGGGGTCGGAACAGTTTCTTTCCGAATTAATCGGGGCACAATGCTACGAAGCGCGTCATATGAGTATGGAATCGGTTTACGAATATGGTTCACGTGCCGGTGTCTGGCGCCTGCTAAAGGAGTTCGAAGCACGTGGTCTGCCGTTAACTATTTTCGCAGTAGCGATGGCGCTGCAACGCCACCCGCAACTGGCAAGCGAACTGGTTCGGCTACAGCATGAAATCGCCTGTCATGGTTTGCGCTGGATTCACTACCAGGATATGGAAGAAACCGTCGAACGCGAACACATGCAACAGGCGCTCAACATCATTACCGAGCTTACCGGGAGCACGCCACTGGGTTGGTACACCGGACGAGACAGTCCCAACACGCGTCGACTGGTGGTCGAACAGGGCGGTCTGGTTTACGATTCCGACTACTACGGCGATGATTTGCCGTTATGGAAACAGATCGAAACCAGCGCTGGCGAACTCAAAAACCATCTGGTTGTGCCCTATACCCTCGACGTCAACGATATGCGCTTCGCTACCGCACAGGGATTTAACAGCGGAGAACAATTCTACCAGTACCTCTGCGACAGTTTCGATGTACTCTATGCCGAAGGCGCAAAGACCCCGAAGATGATGTCGGTTGGCCTGCATTGCCGCCTGGTCGGCAGGCCTGGACGATTTCGAGCATTACAGCGTTTTCTCGATCACGTGCAGGCGCACGAGCGAGTCTGGATATGCCGGCGTATCGATATCGCCAGACACTGGATAGACAGGCACCCACCACAGACCGCATAATCCATCCATGAGCCTCGGCATCGCAGAAATCAATCAATGCAACGAAGCGCGTTTCGTTGAACTGCTGGGCGGCGTATTCGAACATTCGCCCTGGGTGCCCGAACTGGTTTTCAGCGGGTTGCCTTTCGCATCACGCCGAGCCCTGCACGAGGCGATGTGCAGGACCGTGGAAAACTCGCCCGAAGTCATGCGCATGGAGTTGCTCTGCCGGCATCCTGAACTGGCCGGCAAGGAAGCCAGCGCAGGCACCCTGACAGATGACTCTAAACGCGAACAAGCCGGGGCCGGGCTCGACCAGTGCAGCGTCGCGGAACTTGCCACCATCAAATCCCTCAACCAGAACTATTCCGCGAAATTCAAATTCCCCTTCATCATCGCCGTGACCGGTCTCGACAAACACCAGATTATCGCGGCGATGCAAAAACGCCTCGACAATTCCACGGAGCTGGAGTTTGAAACGGCGCTCACCGAAGTCGAAAAGATTGCCCGCATCCGCATCGACGCCTTAATCGATGCCTGAAAATCGCGCCTGAAATAATGGCTGCAACGAATGAGCACATAGACCGCCTGATCTCAGAGGCTAATGCGCATGAGGACTGGCGACCCATTCTCGAAGAGTCACTATCGACCCTGGATCCCGACTATATCGAATCACTGCTGAACGACGATAGCTGGCTACCGGGTTCCGATCACTTACTCGCGGCGTTTCGACGCGACCGGACCGGCACACGCTACCTGCTCATCGGTGAATCACCTTATCCACGGCGCGAGTCGGCGAACGGCATCGCGTTTTTCGACGCGGCAGTTGGCAGTCTTTGGAGCGAGCAGGGTTTAAGCAAGCCGGTAAACCGCGCCACCTCACTACGCAACATGATAAAGACCGCCCTGCTTGCCGAGGGTCGCGTAAGCAGGGACAGTGATGGGAAAATCACCCAGGATGCGATTGCCAAACTCGACAAGAGCGAAATGATTCAAACCCTGGCCGAGTTGTTTGAAAACCTGGAACGGGCGGGTTTTCTGATGCTCAACGCGACGCCGGTGCTGCACCCCGCACGCAAACCGGCACGGGAGGCGCGTTACTGGGAAGCTTTTCTGGAAAGATTGCTAGAGCTGATTTCGCCGCAGCCGACCCAGCGTATCAACCTGCTGTTGTGGGGCAAAATCGCGAAACTGGTCGAAGCCATGCCGGTAAGCTCGAATTACAGAAAACTGGTCTGTGAGCATCCTTACAATATCTCGTTTATCGACAACCCCGACATGCTGCAATTGTTTGCTGAACTTCGCGTTCTGCGAAGACCCACAAAATCCTGAAGCACAAAACGGAGGAGCAGAGCTCTGACGTTCCGGTCGAAAACAGAACTGGTGCCAGCGTCCGGCTGAACCGGTTTATCGAAAGCTTGTTTCAGCATCGGGGACACTCGCTTGAGGAAGATACACCCTTCGCGCGCCTGTCCCTGGCCAAACCCTATGCAGATTGCATGAACCTGACACTGACCGCCTCTCTGGTAGACCAGCAGCGGCTTCGAATTGTCATATCAAATATCAAAGTTGTCTGAAAACTGTGGCATGATAAGGCTGTTCCCTCCCTGACTACCGAAGCGGCCAACTGTATGGAAATTCCGACATTCGACGATGTGCTAGAAGCACATGCGCGTATCACCCCCTATATCCATCGCACTCCCGTGCTGACCTCGAGTTACCTGAACCAGTTAAGCGGAGCGGAAATATATTTCAAATGCGAAAATCTGCAAAAAGTCGGTGCCTTCAAGGCGCGAGGCGCAACCAACGCCGTATTTAAGCTGGACGATAGCGATGCAGCACAAGGGGTTGCCACACATTCATCGGGTAATCACGCGGGCGCTCTCAGTTACGCCGCCGCGCAACGTGGCATCCAGGCGACCGTGGTCATGCCTCATAACGCACCTGCGACCAAGAAAGCGGCGGTACAAAGCTACGGCGGCAAGATACTCGAATGCGAACCGACACAAGCGGCGCGTGAGGCCATGCTGGAGCAGGTAATCGCCGAAACCGGCGCCGATATGGTGCATCCCTACGATGACCCAAGGGTTATCGCCGGGCAGGCCACTTGCGTACTTGAATTACAACAGGAAATTGACAAGCTCGATACCGTGGTCGCTCCCATCGGAGGCGGTGGTTTGATTTCCGGCACTTGTTTGACGCTAGCGGCGCTATCTCCAAAAACCCGGATCGTTGCGGCCGAACCGGCCAATGCCGACGACGCCTACCGCTCGCTTAAAGCAGGCAAGATCGTTTTGCAGGACGCGCAGCAATCCGTGGCGGATGGTCTTAAAACCAATTTGAAGCCTCGCACCTGGCATTTCGTATCCCGTTTTGTCTCGGAAGTACTGCTCGCCAGCGAGCAGGAAATTCTTGACGCCATGTATCTCACCTGGCAACGCATGAAAATTATTATCGAACCTTCCTCGGCGGTGCCACTAGCCGTTATTCTGAAACACCGGCAACTATTCGAGGGACAGCGCGTCGGCGTCATCATTAGCGGGGGCAACGTCGATCTTAAGCACTGCCCCGGATGCAAGTGATCAAACTGAAAAGCTAGCCCGGAAATTTCATAAATTTGCGCAAATATCGCGCAGGATATTGATTTCACCAGGAAATTCCCGAAGAAGTCTCGTATCAGTGATTACGAGCGACTGAGAGAATATTTCTTGTGGAATCAATAGACAAGTGAGATCGTGCATAATTTGTGAATGTTCCGGGCTAGACCGCATTTCTCACCACCTTTCGTAGCGAGACGACGAGAGATCGTGCCCTGTCTGTATTTTGCGACCACTCCGAACATTGCTTGCAGTTACCGGCAACCAATGTTCGGAGGGTGTGCAAAATACAGGCAAGGCACGACCTCTCGTCGTCTCGCAACGAGTGGTGGTGAGAAATGCGGGCTAGTGTAGGTACCATTGTATACTGTCACCTTTTTTTACATTGTTTCCTGATGAACGACACCCATTGGCCCAGAATCTGGATCGCCTTCCTGGCAGGTTGCATCGCCGCTTTCCAGCTCGGAAAAACCTTCGCCTCGCTCGCATTGATCATCGATGACCTGGAACTGAGCCTGTTTCAGGCCGGTCTGATTCTGTCACTATTCAGTCTGATCGCGGCCTTTGCCGGTGCCGGCTTCGGATTGCTCTCTGACCGCGTCGGACACATGCGCACTGCACTCACTGGAATGCTGGTATCGGCCTGTGGTGCATTTCTCGGCGCAACCGCGGCGGGTATCGAGATTTTACTGCTGTCCCGATTGATCGAAGGCTTCGGATTTATTCTTGCGATCGTCGCATTGCCGTCGCTGATCAGTCGCTCGGCCAGCGATCGCGACAGGCCTCTGGCGATGGGCATCTGGGCCGCCTTCATACCCGCGGGTATCGGAACCTCGATGCTAATCACCCCGTTCCTGCTGGAATGGCACGGCTGGCGCGGCTTATGGAATGATATCGGTATCATTATCCTGCTCTGGGCAGTGGTGCTTTTTGTTAGCTTCCGCGGTGCCGCCAGGAAATCCGGGATAAAACCAAGCAGCAGCGATTTCATCAGCAGCGTTCTGCGCCTCGGTCCGCTGCTGGTAGTGTCGGGCTTCGTCTGTTATTCCAGCCTGTATCAATCACTGACCGCATTTCTACCCACTATTCTGATCACGGACTACGAGGTTTCACTGGCCAGCGCTGCCCGCCTCGGAGCCCTGGTGGTAGCCGCCAACGTAGTTGGTAATGTTTCCGCCGGCTGGCTCATCGGTCGTGGATTTACACCCTGGAAGTTGCTGGCTATTTCATTTCTTGCCATGGGTCTATGTGCGACCCTGGTATTTGGCAGCCTCAGTGATCCGACGATCAAAACTATCGCCGGTATTCTTTTTTCAGCTTTCGGCGGTATGTTTCCAGGGACCGCCTTCGTACTCGCAGCGCGCTATTCCCCGAGCCCTTCGCACATGGCATTGATGGCCGGATTCATGTTACAGGGCGCCGGCATTGGGCAAACCATCGGGCCACTCATGGTCAGTTCAGCGGTCGAATTTTCCGGCAGCTGGAATTCCGCCAACCTGATCGTCGCCGCGATGGCGGGCATCGGTTTGCTCTGTGCCTGGTTATTACGCGGCCGGACCTGATAATCGAGCCACTCGAGCGGCGAATTCACGCGCCTGAACGGTCGCTGTGCCATGACAGTGGAGATTCGTCCAGCTCGAGTTCGCTCGCCAGTGCGCTGCGCAGTGCAGTGGCTTTGTCCCCGAGCACGGCGGAATTACCCGCGACACCGGCCAGACTGACGCGCAACAAATCGCGATCCTGTCACGGACGATGGAAATGAAAGCAGGTGATCTGATCTATAGCGGTACCCCGGCGGGTGTCGGTCCCCTGGTTCCCGGTGATATCTGTGTTGCTGAAATTGAAGGTCTGGGTAAACTCACCACAACAATTGCCGAAGGTCAAATCGCATGAAACCTGTATTGCACAATTTTTTTCGTAGCTCCACTTCGACTCGCCTGCGCGCAGCGCTCAAGCTGAAAGGACTTGACTATGTTTACAAGTCTTATGCACTAAAGGCGGGAGAAGCGGAAACGCCGGAGTATCTGCGCATCAACCCGCAGGGCCTGGTGCCGTCGTTCGAACTGGCGGATGGCACTACTCTGACCCAGTCGATGGCGATCATCGAGTGGCTCGACGAGATTTATCCAACTCCGCCATTGCTGCCAGACGACCCGATAGCCCGCGCACAGCTGCGTTCACTCGCCTACATGATTGCGTTTGAAATTCATCCTCTGAATAACCTGCGTGTGTTGCAATATATCGAACAACATCACGGCCAGGATGAAACTGGCGTAGCGCACTGGTATGCACACTGGGTGCATACCACCTTCGCGCCACTGGAACAGGTATTGTCAACCAGTCCGCTAACCGGTCGCTATTGCCATGGCGATGAACCCGGTCTCGCCGACTTGTGCCTGTATGCGCAATTCTGGAACAACCGCCGCTTTGACATCGACACCAGTGCCTATCCAACCATAGAGCGAATTTTTGCGGCACTCGATGAACTCGACGCCTTCCACAACGCGTCACCCCTCAGACAACCGGACAGCACTGCCTGATGAAGAATGGATTAACCACGATGCCCAGGCATTTGCTGCGTCACTGTCATCAGATCGGCGTTGCCATCTTTCTCGATGATTGCGCCAGGTTTAACCTGACACCGTTTGCGGGCAGACAGGTGATGGCCTTTCTTTTTAAAAATAAATTGGTTAGGGGCTTCAAGAAAACGCCAGTCCTGCGTTGCAGCTTTTACCAGTGGAATAACCATTGGCTGCAAGCTGCGCCTTGATCTGGCGCTTTCTTGAAGCCCTGAATACGATATACATTGTCGCCGGGTTAATATCTGTTCAAATCGAAAACATCGACTCCAGATCATGCTTGGAGAAGGCCTTGAATGCCAGCATGGTATCGGTTTGCTCGATGCCTTCGATCTTGCCCAGGCGATTGGTGACCAGTTCAGCCACGTCGTCGTTACTACGCGTGCGAACGATAACCACCAGGTCATAATTTCCGGTAACCGAATAAACTTCCGAAATTTCCGGCATATCGGCGAGATGCTCCGCGATCTCGGTGATCCTGTCGCTTTTGACATTCAACAAAATGATGAAAGTGACCATGATTTGTTTCTCTGTGGAATAGTTCTGTAGGGTATTCTAAGTGGATTCAGTTTTAAACCGTAACGTCCACGGTTTTTTCTACCGATAACAGTGCTCGCACCTCGTCGGGCATTGCTCGCGCTACCAGTTTAGTCGGATCATCGGCATCTGAGTAACCCCATACCCTGACCTCGCTACCACTGGCAACCGGTTCCGCACGGTCACCCTCGGTGAATTCGTGCGCGACCACAAATGACGTGTTGCCGAAGCGCTCGACCTGCGAGGTACACAGCGTGACATCACCGAAATACAGGGGTCGTTTGAACGCCATGTTGCTGGCGACCAGCGGGCAACCACGGAACCTGTTATCGCTATGCGTTTGTCCTGCCAGATCGAACCCGGCCACCTGCAGCAGTGCATGGGTGCCGGAATCCATCCAGATGTAATAATGCGGGTTGAAAATAATCCCGGCAGGATCACAGTGTGCCCATTCAACACGAATTCTTTGTGTGGCTGTCAACATCTCTGGTTCCTCGAAATCTCCTGCGATAGCGCGAGCAATGGCGATCCTGTCGGCACTAGAATCTAAATCTATCGTTTTAAATCTTAACCATCAAACGCGCAATCTGGCCCACCGCTTCCGTCACCAACCTACCATAGGTCAAGCCCTGCCTGGAGAGGCAGGAACGAGCCGCTGGCGCTTTTTATCTTACTCGGAGTTTGTCCCAGGAAGACCGATTGGTCGAGTCGATCAGGTTGTTTTCACAGGATCGGATTCAGTTTCATCCACGACAGGTTTATCCGCATCAATGACCGGCTCTTTTTTATCGCCTGGTATCTCCATCGACTCGACAGATGCAGATTCCTCTACCTCCGCGGCGGTATTTTCCTGGCTATCGGCAATATTTTCCTGCGCCGGGGATGTATCGCTCGGCGCGCTGGATCCCGGCTCGGATTCCTGTGATTGCACCGTATCGGCGGGAGCTTCACCGACAATCTTATCGCGCGCCTTTGAATGGTCATCGACCGAAATCAGCACTTTACCCTGGTGCTGTTGCAGGACATGGGTGAAATCCTTGCTGTCACCGAGGACTTGTGCTCCCTCTGCAAGGTGCTTGTAAACCTTGACGTAGTCCTGGGTTAATTCGTTAACCAGTTCCGAAGTTTTATCGAAATGACTGTTTACGCTGGATTTATAACTATCCAGCTCGCGCCTCGCCAGATCCAGCTCGGCCTTGAGATTGCTGGCCTCTTTTATCGTCGGTGTCAAATTCCGGTAAGCAATGGCGCCGATGATTGCACCACCGACTAATGCACCGCCTCCGACCAGCCACAGCAGTTGAACAGGATCCATGGGAACCCCCCGGTTTTTGCGATATTGAATGGCTCGATTGTAAAGTATCCTTTTGCTCAATAATAGAACCAGTTACCGCTAATAACGACTGGCACCGGTCCCCAGCGGCCCTCCTGCAGGCACAACATGCGCTTGATCGGCGCATCAAATCATCGACGCCAGTCTTTCGAGCGCACCACTGCTTCGGCAAAACGTTCGAGCAGAGCACTCTTATCCGTTTCTGCGCGGTAATGCGTTTCAGCCGCGTTGCCCCAGTCCAGGTCGAAATCAGCTGCGCCAGCGAGCATTGCAGTACCGATTGCGGTCAGTTCCGCCATCGGTTTGACCGATACCTGACGATTGAGCACATTCGCCAGGAACTGGCAAAAGTACGGATTCACCGAGACCCCGCCATCGATTGAAATCTGCGCGCCGATGGCGGTGAACTCGCTCATCGCCCGAATCACTTCGGCGGCGCGCAATGCGACGCCATCGAGCAACGATTGAATCAAGTCTCGACGATCGGTTTCCAACGACAGTCCGAGCCAGATTCCGGCCGCGCTCCGATCCCAGTGCGGGCAGGCCAGCCCAGACAACGCCGGCACGAATGCGAGATTCCGCTCGATTGCCGGGGCGCGGTCGAACTGGTTGATTTCGGCGTAGTCACCGAACAATCCCAGCTTACGCCCCCACTCCACCGCAGAACCGGCACAGTAAACGCCACCATCGAGCGCATACATCGGTTTGCTGGACTCGAGTTGCCAGGCAACGGTCGGCAGCAGGCCCTGATCGGGCGAACGCTGCGGTTGATTCCCGGTGATCGCAAGGGCAAACGCGCCTGTACCGAAAGTAATTTTCGCGTCCCCGTTGTGACGACAGCCATGACCGTAGAGCGAGGCCTGTTGATCGACCACACTTGCGCTGACCGGTATGCGTCGGCCTTGCGAGACGATGCTGCCGAAGTCGCCGGTTGTCGGCACGATTTCTGGCAGGGTTTCCAGTGGAACGCCAAACAGTTCACAAAGCTCCAGATCCCATCGCCCGGTCTGCAGGTTCATCAACGAAGTTCTGGAAGCCGTCGAAATATCCGTGACGAAACGACCTGCCAATCTATCGAGGAAAAATGCATCGGTAGTACCCATGCGCAGTTTTCCCTGTCGCAACAGGTTTTTCGCGTCGGCGCAATTTTGCAGAATCCAGGCCAGCTTGCTCGCCGAAAAATAGGAATCCAGCGGCAGACCGGTGAGTTCCAGAACCCGGGGCTCGCGCCCATCTTGCTTGAGTTGATCGATGACCGCATGGGTACGATTGTCCTGCCAGACGATAACCGGGCTGATCGCCTGTTTGCTATCGGCATGCCAGGCCAGACAGCTTTCACCCTGGTTATCGATGCCGATGGCCGTGATTCCGCGACTCGCCTCGACACAAGCCTCAATATTCGCGATCAATTGCTGCGGATCGTGTTCGACCCATCCGGGCTGCGGATAAATCTGTTGGTGCTTGACCACGTGGGTTATTTCCACC
>JAAESG010000218.1 GCA_024229615.1 Gammaproteobacteria bacterium
AAAAATATCACGATCGAGAAAGCGGAAAAGGACTCTGTGATTGAGAATGTCGCCGAGGTCACGCAGGAGAATATCGTTATCAACGGTAAAGCAGTGGTGATCTAACATGGGAGTACAGGGAAGACTGCTCAGGATGCTGGCCTTGTGCGCGATGCTTCTGGGCGGGTGCGCCGCGATTCTGAGTGGGTGTGCAACGCCGCCCGGCCAACCGATAGATCGCATTGACGCTCGCGTGCTAAGCGCACAGAGTGACAATGCATTTACATCGATACAAGCCGCCATCGACGCCGCCCCGGAAGGACAACCCTGGACGATATTCATCGGGCCCGGAGTATTCGAAGAACGGGTCATTATTAACAAACCTGGTATTCGACTTGTCGGCAGCGGTAAACGCAACACAACCATTGCTTACGCCCGCTATGCAGGCGAGCCTATAGCACCGGGTAGCGAGGAAACCTGGGGAACGTTTCGAACGGCTGTGGTGGAGGTGTTAGCGCCCGACGTTAGCCTGTTTGATTTAACGATTGAAAATACCTACGACTATCCGGCAGACGATAAGCTGCCCAAAGGCCACCCGGATAAAATTCGAGGTACCCAGGCCGTC
>JAAESG010000219.1 GCA_024229615.1 Gammaproteobacteria bacterium
CCAGAGCCTGATGGTTTCGTAGCTGACAGTGATGCCTCGTTCTGCGAGCAGATCTTCTACATCACGGTTGCTTAGATTGAATCGATGGTAGAGCCAGACTGCGTAACTGATAATATCGGGCGGAAACCGGTGACGTTTGTAAGTATTCATCACCGGATTATCGATCAAGGGCGGTTAAGTTGTCATTACCTAATCAAATGTTACTGACACTATTAAATGGCATGTAGCCACTATACGGGGTCCTGATAACGATGTTATGAACCATAGTAGCGAGAGTCGTTAAATCGAAAATGGGTCTCTTCAGCTTCGCCTGTATTGAGTGTGCGTAGGGCGGCATATCGGTACATTCCAGAACGATTGCGCGGATTTCAGGGTTGCTGTCACACATTTCGCCGGCCGCCGAAAGCACCTCTGACTCGATTAAATCAATATCCATACGATTACGTTGACCTTCGATGATGACCTCATTAAATTCCCTGCAGCCTTCCATGCCCTGAATGAGCACCGGAATATTGCCGGCGCCAACCGCGTCAAAATGCTTTGCTGTCAGGCTTTTTTGACTGGCGGTTAACACACCAACCGGTGCACAGGCTCCGGTTAAATGGTACGCCAGTGGCACCTGGATCAGACTAGATGCAAACAACGGTATCTGCACTGCATCGGCGAGTTCTTTTTGAAACAATGCCAGAAACCCGCAACTTCCAGTAATGGCGCGAGCACCCTCGGATTCGAGACGCCTGGCTGCATCGATAAACGGTGCAATAAACTGGGCAGAGGGATTAGTTAAAAGTTCTTTTACCGTAGCACCCTGCACAGTTTCGTATAGTACGGTGAAGGGTAGGCCGGACGGGTTTTTTATATGCCCGGGCGGTTTCGGGAATTGTGAATCGAGACAGAGCACGCCGATTGAAACACCGCAGATATTTTGGCC
>JAAESG010000220.1 GCA_024229615.1 Gammaproteobacteria bacterium
GTTTATTGAGCATTTAAACTCCGGATATGTTTCGAAAACCAATGCTTTCGGTCTTATGTAAGTGCCATTGGGGACAGTATACCTATTAAATTTTGACCTCCATTATAATGTTATAAATCAATCAGGTTTATTTTTTGGCCCAATTGCTTCATCGATCAGGGTTTTGCCGAAGGCTGGCCAGCGTAGTGGATTCTTCCAGCATCAGGGGTTTGAAAACTTCCAGTTCCCAGGGGCGCATTGCTATCAGTAATCCCATGCTGTAGCGCTGCATCAAGGGCAAGTGAGCATCGGCCCGATGCAGCTCGGTAAATTCACGCATCAAATCACGCAACTTTTTAATCATAATGCGGCTGGCGCTTTCACCGAGTAAACCGAACTCGAACTGGCGCAGTTCAACATCGCTTTTGAATCGTGCATTGAGGAACTGTTCTTCGATCTGTTGTTGGTAAAAGCGTTCGATAGGACCGTCAGACAGCCATTCGAAGTGTTCGTCGATCAGTAACTTCACCCGATTTCCCGGCAATAGCTCGATGATGCCCAGGCGATCCAGATGTGCGAGGTGACGAATTGTTTCGGTTTCGGATAATCGATAGCGGTTGACCATTTCATCGAAATTCATCTGATTACGTACGCAAATTGCGATCAGCAGTAATTTGGTATCGGCGACCAGTTCCTGTTCCTGCTGTTTCGTCAAATGTCGTATGCGTCGCCGCTCAAACTCAAGCAAGACGAACAGGTCACCCAGATCCATATTCATCATTTCGCAGATAGCTTCGAGCCGTTGCAGCGTAAAAGACTGGGTTGCGAACAAGCGTTTCACATTGGCTTCGCTCATCTCCAGTCGCAGCGCGATATCGGCGTAGGTGATATGGGCCGCACGTAGTGTTCGTTTCAGGGTTTTAATCAGGGCTTTTGACTGTGCCATAACTCTATCTCATTAAAAGTATATAAATAATATTCTTTTAGTAGCAATATACACTACATATTTTAATTAAGTTTAAAATAAATCTCCCTTGCATAAGATTCAATGTGTCAATCACAAAGGGAGTAAATCATGCAAGCCATTACATCAATGTTTCAAAAAGGGGTGCTGTCAGTATTGATACTGATCAGCAGTCTGATAGTTCCTGACATGACGCATGCAGCCGGACTACTGACCCCCATTAACGATTCAAACGCCAAACTGGATATCCACGAGCATCACGTCGACGTAGTGATCGAAGATGGTTATGCCATCACCACGGTTACCCAGGTATTTTTCAATCCGCAAGGACACGATCTCGAAGCCATCTATTCGTTTCCAGTGCCGAACAAGGCAGCCGTTTCGGAGTTTACGGTTTGGATCGATAGTAAGCCGATCGTCGGTGAAGTGCTGGAGAAAAAACAAGCGCGTCAGATTTATGAGTCCGAAAGAAACGCCGGTCGAGATGCCGGCCTGATGGAGCAGGACAGCTATAAAACTTTCGATATAACGGTTTCCCCGGTTCGCGCCGGACAAACCACCCGCATTCGTTTCGCCTACATACAACCGACTCATATCGATACGGGTATTGGCCGCTATGTCTACCCTCTCGAGGAAGGCGGCGTAGATGAGGAAAAGCTCGCCTTCTGGACTGCGAATGAAGCCGTACAACAGGCATTCAGTTTCAAACTCGAGCTTAAATCGGCTTACCCGGTAGAGGCACTGCGCCTGCCTAATCACCCTCAGGCGTTGATCACACAACAAAACGCCGGAAACTGGCGTATCGATCTAACCAATATGGCCGCTACGGCAGAGGAAGGCAGCAGTGCTGTTACAACCGGCCATCCCGTGTTTACGCTGGACCAGGATCTGGTCGTCTATTGGCGTCATCAGACCGGCTTGCCGGGCAGTGTTGAAATGGTCACTTACAAGCCGGATGCAGCCAAGCGCGGTACTTTTATGCTGACTCTGACACCGGGTGACGATTTGCAGCCGATTGTTGAGGGTAGTGACTGGATGTTCATTCTCGATGTCTCTGGATCGATGTCCAGTAAAATTCACACCCTGGCAGATGCCGTACAGCGCGCGCTCGGGAAAATGGACGTCAACGACCGTTTTCGTATCGTCCTTTTCAATGATGCCGCGCATGAATTGACCAATGGCTATGTCGTTGCCACAGCACAGAATGTGCAGCAATACATTCAAAAGCTGTCGCAGGTGAAAACCGGTGGTGGCACCAATCTTTATGCCGGATTGCAATCGGTGATGAAAGCGGTCGATGCCGACCGTACCAGTGCAATTGTGCTGGTGACTGATGGCGTTGCTAATGTTGGAGAAACCGCACAGCGTAAATTCATTGAGTTGATCAAGAAGAAAGACCTTCGCATGTTCACTTTTATCATGGGTAACAGCGCCAATCGTCCCTTGTTAAATGCCTTGACCAACGCGTCCAACGGATTCGCCATCAATGTCTCTAACAGCGACGACATCGTCGGCAAGATTCTCGAAGCCACCAGCAAGGTTTCCCATCAGAGTCTGCACGGTGTCAAATTATCGATTAGAGGGGTTAAGACGGCTGACCTGACACCCAAGTCTATCGGTAGTCTGTATCGTGGCCAGCAGCTTGTAATGTTTGGTCACTATTGGGGTGACGGCCAGGCAGATATCCGCCTTGATGGTCAAATTTCGGGGCAGAAAAAGGATTATTCGACTCGCATTGAATTTCCTGCCAGCACCAGCCTGAATCCTGAACTGGAACGACTTTGGGCATTCGCTGCGATCGAAGACATACAATCGGAGATGACCGATTTCGGCGAGGATGCCGATCTCAAGCAGGCTATTGTCGATCTGTCCGTCGAGCACGGCCTGGTGACCGACTATACCTCGATGATCGTGTTGGGTACCGAAGCATTCGAGGCACATGGTATCAAACGCCAGAACCAGCAACGCGTCAAAGTTGAAGCGCAGGCACAACAGCAGCGTGTCGCCCAGCCAGTGACTTCAAATCGTGTCGATAAAAAAGAACCAATGTACAAAAGTCATCGCCCGAGTTTCAACGGTGGTGGTTCGTTCGAGACTGGTGCTTTGGCGTTGTTACTGTTACTACTGACTTTCAAAATGGGCCGGGAGAAAATTAAACAAAGCGCCCAATGAAGTAACGCCGAAATCACAAGGCGTCAGCCGCCAGGTCGATCGATCTGGCGGCTTTTTGTTATGAAATAAAAGGGACGGAGGGAATATTTTTAAATCCCTCCCCTCGAAGAAATAATCTCATAATCCATTGGTCGGAGGTTTACCCACAGGGCACTTCGCAAGTCCTCCCGGGCCTACCATCTCCACTAACTATGCACCTTTCAACCATTTCCTTCTGACAAAAATACCAGGTCTTAGTGAACAACCACCGGCTAAAGCCGGTGACTTCCGGTTACGGCTATAAGCCGGATCGATCGGCCATTCAACCGATTATTCTGACCGAATGCACTGGCGTGTGTCACCACACTCCTGCCACCCCGCCTAACACGCCTGTCATCCCGCGGCTTTGACCGCGGGATCCAGTGGCGGGATCCAGTGCTTCCAGTTTTTCTCCTCGACTCTGGATACCGCCGGTCCGACGCATCGGGTCGGAGCCGCGGTACGACAACTTGAAAGTCTAGCAGAAACTTTTCCCCGCCTTTCATCCGTCGCCTAAAGGCGAGGGGTTTACGGATCCCCTATCGGGGACTCTAAATTATTTTCTAGCCTAAGGTGGAATCCTTTTATGGGGGATTACCTACACCTTCATGCAATGCCTCCTGGAACGCTGCTCTTGTAACCACTGCGCCAAACTGGAGTCGAGATACTCCGGCGGAGTCGCATCGGCCTTAAGTCGAATACGTGGGTTTCCAATCCTTACCCCAAATTTCCTGCCACAGGAAGGGCCGCGTTGAATTACCCTTCACGGTCCCTCCTTCCCACAGATTCCATTTAGGGTTCGAGTGTGTTTCAAAAAAAACATCCAGCCGAGCTATGAGGGGTTCCAGTTCATCCTTATGCTCGGCGTTGCCTATGACGTTCTGCCTTTCACCGGGATCGTCGTGAAGATCGTACAATTCA
>JAAESG010000221.1 GCA_024229615.1 Gammaproteobacteria bacterium
AAGACGGAATGCTTGAAGCGGCAGAGGGTGTAATGCTCGCAGCCGCGGGGAGTGGTGGTCCTTCTACTTCGCTGGTTTCGGGCTCAGCAGCGGTCTCTGCGGACGGTTTGACTTCGACCGGTTCATCTGCCAGTTCTGCTTCAACGGACTCGACAGGGGTGACCAGTGGAGGTGATCTGAGCTCGTCGATTTCGATACGCAATCCATCAATTTGCCGCTGCAAGCTTTCCGTCTTACGACCTGTGTTGCGATACAGCACGATCAACGCCACGGGTAAGCCGATGGCTGAAAGCACAATGATAACTGCGATGAAAACGAGGAAGTCCATATAAGCTTTTGACTATAGTAGGTTTTGGCAACTACACACCGGTTGAAGGGGATATCGTCGAGAACACGGGGTGGAATGTTGTTGTCATTGTTGATCCGGTTCAATGGTGGGTTTAGATTGACAGGAGCTTAGCGACAAGGCATCGATTATCGGTACCTGAATTGTTAGGTGAGGTGCTCTAAATTCGGCTTGATGCCGGCTGTACCAGTAACCAGTAACCAGGGGGTCATTGCAAACTGGCGTTAATTCTTCTTACAATTACAATTTCATCAGGGGAATGATATTAATGGAACCTATAATTGATGTTGCAATACCGGCGCTAACGACGTTTTTTGCGATCATTGGTCCACTGGATGTGGCTGCCCTGTTTGCCGCCTTGACCGTAGATCAAACAGCCAGACAAAAACGCTCCATGGCTATCCGTGGTACGTTGATCGGGGCTGTGATAGTGGTTACATTCGCGCTGATTGGCGAGATTTTATTGGCTGGACTCGGTATATCGCTTGCGGCACTTAGGGCTTCCGGTGGCATTTTGTTGTTGCTTATGGGTATAGATATGGTTTTTGCACGTTCTTCCGGTGGCGTCTCGACGACGGATGACGAAGAACAGGAGGCGATTACCAAAACAGATATTTCAGTATTTCCACTGGCGACTCCGCTTATCGCCGGGCCGGGTGCACTGGGTGCCGCAATTTTGCTCATGGCCGGCCAGTCAGGAAACACGACGGGCCAGGCGGTAGTTATTGGATCGTTATTAGCAGTTTTGCTGTTTACGCTTATTTCATTGCTGTTAGCCGGAAAAATATACAATTTGCTTGGCGTGACAGGCATGCATGTCATCACTAGAGTTATGGGCGTATTGCTGTGCGCTCTGGCAGTACAATTCATATTCGATGGTGTAGGTCAAAGTGGTTTGTACGGGCCTTAGCTCAAAAAAATATATATGGAGACGAATTGGTAGGTGAGTAGTCCTCAGTGTGTGGTCGCATCCCGGATTTCAGAACTGAACCTTGAGGTCGCCAATTATCTGTGTTGTGCGTTCGTCGAAAACCAGCGCCGGTTAGTCCCCACCTCTCCTGATTCTGAAAAATACCGCATACAGGGTAGGGACCACGATCAACGTCAACACCGAAGCGAAACCGAGCCCGGCCATGATCGTGACCGACATGTTGACGAAGAACACGTCACTCAGCAATGGGATCAGGCCGAGGATCGTGGTCGCCGCGGCCAGCATCACGGGGCGCATCCGGCTCACGGCCGAATCCAGTACTGCCTCGTAGCGATTTTTGCCGGTCTCGATTTGCTGGTCGATTTCCTCGATCAATACGATGGCGTTCTTGATCAGCAACCCGACCAGCGACAGGGCACCCAGAATAGCCATGAAATCGAAAGCGCCGCCTGTCGTCAGCAACCCCGCGGTAATGCCGACAATCGCCAGCGGCACCGTCAGCCAGATAATAGAGGGTTGCCTGAGTTTCCCGAACAGGATGATACTGGTGAGTATCATCATCAGGAATCCCATCGGCAGCGAACTCGCGAGGCCAGCACTGGCGTTGACGGAATCTTCGTACTCGCCACCCCATTCGAGGACGTACCCGGGCGGCAACTCCATGGCTTCGATTTTCTCCTTCAGTCGCTTGAACAAAGGGGTTGCCAGCGGGTTGCTGGAATTGCAGGAGGCGATAATCGTCGGGATTCGGTTGCGACCGCGCACCACCGCGTTCTCCCAGGTCGTCTCGAATCTGGAGACCACCTGGTTCAGTGGCACTACCCTGCCCATCACCGGGCTCCATACCTGGGCATCGCGAATATTATCGATATCCACGCGCTCGTCGGCCGTGGCGCGGAGCTTGATCGGTAACAGGCGGATCCCATCGCGATAGGTGCCGACCGGCTGTCCCTCGAAGGACCCTCGCAATGCCCCCCCGAGATCCTGTCGGCTGACGCCGAGTTGGCGTCCCACTTGTTCATTGAAAATCGGCGTTACGACCTTGATCGGGTTTCGCCAGTCGTCGCGCACGTCCCTGGCCTCGTTATCGGCGCGCATAATCACCTTGGCCTGCTCTGATAATTCGCGTAATACATGCGCTTTAGGACCCGAAAAACGGGCTTCGATCTTGGAATCACGACCGGGACCGATGCGCAATGCCTTGATGATCGGATCGAGTGACGGCATTTGTTCGCGCATATATTTACCGACCGCGATCATGATTGGCGGAATCTGTTCGCGAACCTCGGTCTGAACGATGATCTGGGCGTAGGAACGCGTCGACTCCTTGGAGTCGTAAACCAGAGTGAAGCGCTGGTGTGCGCCACCGATCACCGATGTGGTCTGAATAACACCCGGTTGTTCGCGCAGAAATTGACTGATGCGCAGCGTACTGTCCCGGGTCGAACGGATGTCGGCTCCCTCCGGCTGGTAGATATCGACGAAAAATAACGGCGTATTGGAATCGGGGAAAAAACCGCTTTTGACGTTACCGAAGCCGATCACCGCCAACACGAACATCCCGACCACGGTCGGCAGGGTTATCCAGCGATGGTCGACCGCTTTCGCCACCAGGCTGCGGTAAATCCGAAAAGCCTTGCCGGCATAGGGATCCGAGTTCTGTTCGCCACCATCACCGGTTTTTAGCAGCAACGCGCATAACAACGGTGTGGTGCTGACGGCCGTGATCCAGCTCAAAGCTAACGAGATCAGGATGACGTAGAACAGTGAACTGGCGAACTCCCCGGTGTTATCTGGCGACAGGCCGATCGCCGAAAAAGCGAGGATACCGATCGCAGTGCCGCCCAGTAGCGCCCACATGGTTTTACCGACGGCCTCTCCGGCGGCCTCGGACGCCTTCATTCCCGCTTCCATGCGCACCAGCATCCCCTCGGCGACGACGATGGCATTGTCGACCAGCATCCCGAGCGCAATCACGAGTGCGCCCAACGATATTCGTTGCAGCTCGATCCCGTATATATTCATGACGAACAGGGTACCGGCCACGGTAATCAACAGCACCGCGCCGATGATAATGCCGGTTCGCAAACCCATGAAAAGCAGCAAAACGGCGATAACGATGCCGACCGCCTGGGCCACGCTGACGATGAAGCCACTGACTGAGCTATCCACCTCTTTGGGCTGGTTGTAGATAGCCACCAGCTCCATGCCAATCGGAATGATTGACAGCAAATCGGTGAGCTTCTGGTTCAGCCGATCACCCACCAGTACCACGTTTTCACCACCGAGCATTGAAATGCCGAGCGTCAACCCGGGCCTGCCGTTGACGAAATACATCTTGCCCGGCACTTCGTCGTAAGCCCGGGTAATCGTGGCGATATCCTTGAGATAGACCAGCCGGCGTTCGCTCGAGCTGAGCAGCAGATTACCCATTTCCTGTACCGACTGGAAATCGCCGCTCGGTGAGATCCGGATATAATCGTCATCCACACGCACGTTGCCGGCATTGACGACTTCGTTTTGCGATTGCAGGACCTGCGTTATGGTCGTCAGATCGATACCCAACTCCGCCATGCGGGCACGTGAGATATCGACGTACACGACCTCGCGCTGTTCACCGTCAATCACCACCTTGCGCACGCCGGGCACCAGGATCAACTGCTTCTTTACCGCATCGGCAGTGTCATACAGGTCGCGCCAGCTATAGCCATCACCCGTGAGCACCACGTATATTCCGTAGACATCGCCGAAGTCGTCGATCACGCTCGGCGTGGCCGCACCCGGCGGTAGCGACGGCGAAACGTCGGCAACCTTGCGCCGCAGTTCATCGAAAATATTGGGTAGATCGTCGGCGCGATACTTGTCCTTGAAATCGATCAGAATGTCGGACAATCCCGGTCGGGATACCGACATCTTGATGCGCTTTATCTGTTCCATGCGCTGTATGGCATCCTCGAGATGATAGGTCACTTCATCCTGTACTTCCTGCGCCGTCGCACCTGGATACCTGGTCAGTATTTTGGCTGACTTGATGGTGAATGCGGGATCTTCGAGCTTGCCCATTTTGTCGAACGCGAGAATGCCGCCGCCGACCATGATCACGACCAGGAGCCAGGAAACAACCTTGCTCTTTACCGAGTATTCCCCGATGTTCATCCTTTTCGTCCTTTGCTCTGGTTATCGTTCAGCTGGGATCGTCCGAGCGCGGTTCGGCCTGCTCGGTAATAATCATGCGCGAAACCTGCATACCCTCCGACAGGTAAGCGGCGCCCACACTGACGATTTCTTCTCCACCTGCTAGCCCTTCGCTCACTTCGATGTTTCGGGCAGACATGCGCCCGACAGTAACCGACCGGGCGGTTACCGTCATCGTCTCGTCATCCAGCACCCAGACCCGCGAGTCCAGCCCGCTATCGGCAACCACTGCGGTAATCGGCACCCACCTGGCGGTATCCGGGCTGGTCAGCCTGGATAAATCGAGAAACACGCTGGCCGTCATTCCGGGCAACACGGAGAATTTGTCCGGCTGAGCCATGGTGAAGGTCACCCGAAAAGTCTGGGTTTGGGAGTCCGCCCTGGTCGCTACTTCCTTGAATTTTAGTGGAAACTGCTCCTGCGCCCTGCCTTCGAAGCTGACATAGGCTTTCACCGATGCGGCCCTCTCGGATTTGCTGGCACTGTCGTCCTGGCCGTTCCGCCTCAGGCTGCGAATCAGGTTTTCAGGCAGGTCGACTGCGACATCGAGTCGATTTACGTTCTGTAACTGGAAGATCGGCTGGTTGCTGCTCACTTCCTCGAAATTTTCCACTTCACGCTGACCGATGCTGCCGGCGAAAGGGGCTTTCAGCTCGGTGTAGGTCAGCTCCTGATTCGCCAGTTCCAGTGCCGCCAGGCTGGTTCGATAGTTGGCTTCCAGCCGATCGAAATCGAGTTTCGA
>JAAESG010000222.1 GCA_024229615.1 Gammaproteobacteria bacterium
ATGTCACCGCCGAGTATCGATGCGTAAAACCGGGCCGCCAGGTCCGTGCCTTCGTTCGACGTGGCACCCACCACACGCGGAATATTTTCCGAGGTCCAGAAGGGATCGCCTGGATTTACGCGCTCGGGGCAATGTGCCAGGCAAAAGTCGTTACCGGCATGCAGGCCCGAGAGTTCTTCGAGCAACGGCGCGACCACCTGCTCACAAGTGCCCGGAAAGACGGTCGACTCCACGACCACCAGATCGTCCCGTTGCAAATGAGGAGCTATGACTCGACAGGCACCCTCCAACGGCGCCAGGTCCGGATCATTATTCTCGTCAACAGGGGTCGGAACACAGATCAGGTAAATATCACATTCCGCAATCTTGTCAGCATCTGCGGTCACATTGAAATTATTTGAGGCATTCGCCTCGGCAAGCAATCGTTCAACCGACTCGTCGCGGATATGGCAGCGGCCCTGTTGCAACAACGCAACGACTGATTCCTTCGCATCGAGGCCTAACACCTGGTAGCCCCTCTTCGCGCACAGCGCGGCCAACGGCAGACCGACATAGCCCAGCCCAATAACACCCACCTTATATTCGGAAATATTCATCGGCGAGTCGCATTGATAACATAGTTAAATACCTCTTCGGTGCAGGCATCGAGTTGGCTTTCGGTATCGACGACCAGCTCCGCGGACTCTGGTTCCTCGTAGGGCGAGCTGATCCCGGTAAAATCGGGAATCTCGCCCGCGCGTGCACGCTTGTAAAGCCCTTTGACATCACGCGATTCGCAGACCTCGAGACTGGTCTTACAGTAGACTTCGTGGAAATCGGCGCCGGCGATCTTGCGCACGTTTCGA
>JAAESG010000223.1 GCA_024229615.1 Gammaproteobacteria bacterium
GATTTTTCCGAACTAGGTGGCGTTATCAGCCAAATGTATTTGCAAATAGAGCAAGAAAACTTTTAAAACTAAGATTTCGTACACTCCCGATCAGCAAGCGAGGCTTCATATCCGCATTATTTTTGCCGTTGTTACACGGAAAACTCGTGCAATGTAGGGTCCGCTATGGGTCGCGTACCGACTATTGCGCTGCACCACGGGAACGTCCGCTATGGGGAAATGATGCCCGAAATCTAGAAAGCGGCCATTCGAATCTGTGAAGAGAATTACCGGAGTCGGCCAGTTCCGGTCATTCGCGGAATCGTAATCTCGACACGTTTTACTTGATTTCAAACAGCCACTTTCGAGGGCCTCGGCGATTCGTTGGTCTTGGATGTACCGGACCGCTTTGCTCTATCCTACCTTTGGCTGACAGGGAATTGCATCATCGAAGCAAAGAACGCAGTTTACTTCCAACAGAAGCTTCAGGGCAGCACGGCCCCGATGAAGCAAGATCCGTGAATTGCTTTGCGATATGCCGAGTACTGAGGATACCTCGCGATGTGTGAGCCCGGCGATGTCATGAAGTGCCACGACATCACGCTGGCGTTCAGGCAGGCGAAAGACATACTGTCTGATGCAGGAATCCATCTCGCGCTGGAGGAAATCATCCTCCAGCACCTCGTCGCTCCGAAGTACCAGAAGTGTTTTTAGATCGGAGACCTGCTTCGGTCGCCGAGCAGTTGCGCGAAAGTGATCGCGCATAACATTAAGTGCAATCGCACAAAGCCAGCTTGTCCGCGATGCATCGCCCTTGAACCCTGCCTTTGACTTGTATGCCCGAATAAGCGTTTCCTGAACCAGGTCGTCTGCCAGAGAAGGATCGCCGATGAGCTTGAGGAGGAAGGCGCGCACAAATTCAACTTCGCCCGCGCCCCCTGCTTTGTGTCGACGCTCTGCAACAACCTGTTTCCGTGCCTGTTTCTTCGTCACAGCATTCGGACCTTGATCCGCCAGTATCCTGTCTTGTATCCGTTATGACGTCTTCGACATAGCCTTTCGTCTTGGCATGGGCGCTGCGGTTGACCTGAAAACCGATCTCGATGGCTTCCCGAGCATCATCCTCCGAGGCACCTGCCTTGATAGACCACGATACATGATATACGAGGCTGGGTCGGCAATTTACCGCTGCCGCCGCACCCACAGCGA
>JAAESG010000224.1 GCA_024229615.1 Gammaproteobacteria bacterium
ACGATCGCCGCTGATAGCATCGAGCGCTATCTCGGTGGTGTGGAGTTCGACAAACGCCCGAAAGTCGACGTGCATCATTTCAATCTGCTCAACAAGCTCAAGGAGGCGGATCTCGAACCGACCGATTTTGAACACGAGGGCGTCTGGGGAACCAACGATGCCAAGTTCGCGGTGCATAACTACGAGGACCGTGGCGCCAATGAAATCATTTCCTTCGAACGCTTATATTTGTCGCACTTCAACTACGAGGCGCGCCAACTGCGCGAAGAACACGGACCCGATTCCGAGCATGTGCTCGGAGATTTCGAAGAGCGTATTAAATGCCTGAGTGATGAGCAGGCGGTCGAAGAGGCCAGTCGCTGTATGAGCTGTGGCATGTGTTTCGAGTGCGACAATTGTGTAATTTATTGCCCCCAGGATGCGGTCTACCGGGTCAAGAAAGACGAGAAAACCATGGGGCGCTATGTCGCCACCGACTATGCCCGCTGCATCGGTTGCCATATTTGTGCGGATGTGTGCCCGACCGGTTATATCGATATGGCACTGGGTGATCACTAGACACTGACATGCGGTTAAGACTCTCTTCATTGCCACTTTTCCTGGTCCTCGGAGTCCTGTTGAGTGCCGCGCTGTCAATCTGCGGTGTAAACGCAGCCGACCAGTCCGCGTCGAGTTTTGGTCAGATCGTGATCCCGGCTCCGGCCAAACCGGTCGACGCCAGTCACTGTGTCGAACCTGTAGAAGTGATGCGCCGCGATCATATGAAGTTCCTCAAACACCAACGCGATACAACCGTATTGCAAGGTGAGCGCGATTCAAAATATAGCCTGGTAGGCTGTATGAATTGCCATAATCCGACCACAGCAAACGAAGAAGTCATCCGCTATGAAAATCCCAAACATTTTTGTAGCAGCTGCCACAGTTATGCCAGCGTCAAGATCGATTGTTTCGAATGTCATGCCGACCGAGGCCTGGTCAGTTCTCAGCAAAGTAACCTGACACTAAACTCAGACTCAAGACAACTGACAGCGCAAACCTTTAACCAGAAACTGGATCCATCCCGTGTCGACTGAGCTAGACAATATCGAACTCCGACCAGCACGCCGCCGTTTTCTCAAGGGCGCAGCAGCATTGGCGACCACGCTGGTCGCACCGGGCGTCATGTTGTATAAAACCGGACAGGCCGCCAACGACAATGGCAAATCAATACGCTGGGGCCTGGTGATCGACAGCAATGCGATGAGCGAATCGGATGTCGATGCTTGTGTCAGCGCCTGCCAACGTGAACACGGTTGGAAAACGACGGCAAATTCTGCTACCGATGCCCAATGGGTTCGTAAAGTCTCGCTGCGCGATGCCGAATCGGGCCACCAGCGCTTTCTGCCGATGATGTGCCAACATTGTGATAACCCGCCCTGCGTCGATGTCTGCCCGACCGGTGCATCGTTCAAACGCGCCGATGGAATTGTGCTGGTCAATCGGCATACCTGCATCGGCTGTCGTTATTGCATGATGGCCTGCCCATACAAGGCACGCTCATTTATCCACGAAGTGCTCAGGGATCAGCTACCGGTAGCTCCACGTGGAAAGGGTACGGTTGAATCCTGTACCCTTTGTGTTCATCGCATCGACCGCGACGGTGCGGATGCGGTCCCGGCCTGTGCCGAGGCGGTTAATCGTGGGGATCGCAAAGCCATCCTGTTTGGAAACCTGAATGATCCACAGAGCGAGATATCTCAGCGACTGCGGCAACTCGGCGCGCTAAAACTGCGTGCCGATATGGGACTCAACCCCGGGATTCGCTACCAGGGGTTATGAAAATGCCATCACCACAACGTTACGTCGAGATAAAAACCAGCACTCCGATTTACTGGAGTCTTATCGTCGTGCTTGCCGCGATTGCGCTGATCGGCATCGCAGCCGCGCACCACATGGATACCGAGGGACACCATATTACCGGCATGAGTAACCAGATCGTCTGGGGTTTACCGCATGTGTTCGCGATCTTTTTGATCGTGGCTGCATCCGGAGCGCTTAATCTGGCCTCGATGGCATCGGTGTTTTCGAGGCAGGAGTACAAACCACTGGCACGTTTTTCGGCAATCCTGTCTATCGCACTGCTGGTCGGTGGCCTGGCGATATTATTGCTCGATCTGGGACGCCCCGACCGCCTCATCGTCGCGATGACTAATTACAACTTCAAGTCGATTTTTGCATGGAACATCATCCTCTACACCGGCTTTATTGTCATCGTCGGCGCTTACCTGTGGTTGATGATGGAACGACGCATGCATCGCTGGAGTAAACCGGCGGGTCTGCTAGCATTCATCTGGCGACTGGTGCTGACCACCGGTACCGGTTCGATATTCGGTTTTCTGATCGCGCGCGAAGCCTATGACAGCGCGCTGCTGGCACCAATGTTTATCGTCATGTCATTCGCCTTCGGACTGGCTGTATTCGTTTTATTGTTGCTGCTAAGTTTCAAACTCGATCGGCGCGAATTGGGTATTTCTCAACTACAACGCCTGCGTAAGCTGCTGGGACTGTTCACCGCGGCGGTGCTTTATTTCGTCATTATCTTCCACCTGACCAAGCTTTACGGTACCCAGAATCACGATTTCGAGCACTTTATTCTGCTCGAAGGCGGGATTTATACGCAGTTGTTCTGGATCGTGCAGATCGGTTTGGGTAGCCTTTTGCCGATGGCGCTGGTCTACGCCCCGGCTCTGCAGACTTCGAGCAAATCACTGGTGCTCGCGAGTCTGCTGGTTATTCTCGGCGCCTTTGCCCAGCTTTACATCATCATCGTCGGCGGCCAGGCGTTTCCGCTGAATATCTTCCCCGGCTATATCGTCGAGAGCAGCTTCTTTGATGGCGTCATCAACGATTACACACCGAGTTTGTGGGAGTTTTTACTGGGTTGCGGTGGAGTCACCAGTGCGGTGCTGATCACACTACTTGCAATTCGGGTGTTGCCGATCATGCCCGACGGGCTGCCCGAACAGGTACAATAAAACATGGCTTCATTATTCCTCTCAGCGGCTCACAAATCCTCGGGAAAGACCACGCTCAGCATCGGATTGTGTGCGGCCCTGGTCGAGCGTGGTATTGACGTTCAACCTTTTAAAAAAGGCCCGGACTATATCGACCCGATCTGGCTCGGAATGGCGGCCGGCAAACCCTGCTACAACCTCGATTTTTTCGTCGCGGGGAGACAGGAAGCCATCGATGATTACTGCTACCGGGGACGCACCGCGGAACTGTGCCTGATCGAAGGCAACAAGGGGCTGCATGACGGTCTCGATCTCGACGGCAGTAACAGCAATGCCGCCCTCGCAAAATCCCTGGGTAGCCCGGTGATCATGGTAGTCGATGCGCGAGGAACCATGCGCGGCATCGCACCTCTGTTAATCGGTTATCAGGTGTTCGATAATCAGGTCAACATCGCTGGTGTTATCGCCAACATGACCGGCGGCAAAAGGCATGAAGCCAAGCTGCGCGCTGCGGTCGAGGAATATACCGACATCCCCTTTCTCGGGGCGCTTGAAAACGACCCATCGATAGGTCTGAGTGAACGTCATCTGGGATTGATACCCAGCTACGAAGAACCGGATTCTGCACACAAGATTGCGCAGATCGCGCGAGCCGTCGGCAGTAACATTGATCTGGATAAATTAATCACCACCGCACGGCAAGCAAAGCCGGTTAAAGCGGCGACCTTGCCGTTGCAACACAAAGGCGAGTACAAGGGACTTCGCATCGGTATCGCCCGCGACCGTGCCTTTGGCTTTTATTATCCAGGTGACCTGGAGGCTTTTCGCCAGTTGGGTGCCGAACTGGTTGCCTTTGACACTACGAGGGATAAAACCCTGCCGCCCATCGATGGTCTTTTCGTCGGTGGAGGCTTTCCAGAGCGTCATGCGGCGGCGTTATCGGCAAATCTGGCACTGCGTGAGTCAATCAGACATGCAATTGAAGCGGGTCTCCCCAGCTACGCCGAATGCGGCGGCTTGATGTATCTGTCGAAAGACCTGGTCTGGAACGGCGAGTCACACCCCATGGTCGGTGTCCTCGATGCATCTGCGATCATGAGTGAGAAACCACAGGGGCGGGGTTACGTAAAACTGCAGGAAAAAGAAAGCATGCACCCCTGGGCAATGCTGGGGCAGTCACAAAGTCGAGACGGTAAATGTCTGCACACGCATGAATTTCACTATTCGGCGTTACAGGGCTTACCCGCTAACAGCACATTCGCCTACCAGGTTCTTCGCGGCAAGGGAATCCATCAACAGCAGGATGGGCTTGTCTATAAGAACCTGCTGGCGTCTTACACACACCTGCGTAGTACCTCGGCTAACCCCTGGGTGAAACGCTTTCTGCAATTCGTTCAAACTCAAAAGACGTCGACATCCTGTGACGTTGCCAGGGCCTTTCAGGCACAGCGATGATTAGTTTGAGCAACACTGCCCTGGAACAGATCAAGTTATCCTCTAGCGAGGGAAACATGGGTTCTCTGCCGTTACGCATCGCGATCAAGCAACAGGATGATGGAAGTTTTCACTATGCGATGGGCTTCGATGAGCAGAGACTACCGGGTGACAGTTTTCTGAACTTTGATGGTGTAAATCTGGTCGTTTCCGAGGGCAGCAAGGATCTTGCCGACGGTCTGACCATAGACTTTGTCGAACTCGAAGCGGGCAAAGCGGAATTTATTTTTCTTAATCCCAACGACCCCACCTATGTTCCTCCGCGCAACTAAGATCGCTGGTACAAAGCTTCGCTCCAACGCTTAAACCGGTATACTGACGGGAATCAGGGAGCAATGAAACCACCATCTTCTATCGATTTTCTCGTCATGCCTGAAAATGATCCGCAATTACATCGCCGTGCAAATCTGATCAACGCCTGGTTTGTGCGACTGGATGAAGAACAACCCAGGCTGCTGAAAAGCGGCCGCTTTCGTTTGCTTTTGACTTCATTTTTGATACTGGCCCTGTTATCGCTAAACCTGTATAGCGTCGCAATACCTGATAGCGGGGTTGCCCTGATCCTGCGCGAATACGCTGCCATCATGCATGGCCTCGAAATCATCCTGCTATTGCTGCTGGTATGGACAATCTGGCGTGAGTTGTTGCAGCCATTGATCAGCATGTGCGACTGGGCCGACCAGATGCGCGGTGTCAATCTCGATGCCCAGGTAGAACTCGGAGCTGATAGTGATTTTTCGGAATTGGCACGCGATATCAACGAACTCGGTAATATGATCAAAAACCTGTCGCGCGATACCGAAATCCAGTTACAGAAACACACCGACCACATCACGCGCGAATCGAGATCGCTGGCAATACTTTACGATGTTGCATCGAGCATTAACGTATCACACGATCTCAACGAGTTGTTCGCAAAATCACTCGAATCGCTATGCCATAATTTAAATGCCAATGCGGGCATTATTCGCCAGTTCCAGGGTAAGAAGAAAAAGGACATCGTCGCCTCCTACGGCAAGTTCAACAAGACTTTCCTGGATAGTGCCGATCATTTTTTGTCGATTCAATACCCCTTCAATGAGATCAAGCTCGATCGGATATACCGCGTCGACCAATTGGACCATGCAACTGTGTTCGGTGCCGGTACCAGGGCGAAGCAAAAGGAGTTGCTGGTGTTGTCGATATTGCTGCAATATCGCGAGGAGATTCTCGGCGCCATTCATTTGTTTTTCCCCGACGACAGCAGCATCGATCTGAACAGCTATAACGAGCTCCTGCTCAGTATTGGACAGCATCTGGGAAGCGCGGTAGAAAAGTTTCGCCTGCTCGAAGAAGAAAGCGAACTGCTGGTGATTCAGGAGCGAACTCGCCTGTCGCACGAATTGCATGATTCGCTGGCCCAGACCATCGCCAGTCTTCGCATCCAGATACGTGTTATCGATGAGACCTTTCACTCAGATGATGAGCAAAGCATCTGGCATCAGATGGAACGCATCGAGTACACGATCGACCAGGCCAACCACCAGTTACGAGAATTGATCGCTCATTTCCGTGTGCCGATTAGCGAGCATGGGCTGATCCCGTCGATCGAAGAAAACGTGCGTCGAACCCAGGAAGAAATGGGCATTCCCGTCTACTTTCAAAACGAATGGCCGGAACAGGATTTTCCCGAGGAAGTAGAACTCAACGTGCTGCGAATCGTGCAGGAATGCCTGGCAAATATCCGCAAACACAGCCAGGCGGAAGTTGTTCGCGTTTTACTCAGTTATCGAAACGGCAATAATATCGTGGTCATCGAGGACGATGGAATCGGCTTCGATGAAGCCTCGGTTGTTTCCGAAGGCGGCCAGCATCTGGGCCTGAATATATTACGCGACAGGGCGACAGAAATTAATGCCAACATCGAGATCGAAAGTGAACCAGGAGATGGCACCCGAATTAACCTGTTGTTCGAAGCCATGCCGTCCAACGTCTTACTCAATTCAACCGCATAGAACATGGTCAGGAGAATTTCACTGTCTCGTGCAGCTCGCCTCGTCGGCGTGAAACGCAACGTACTGCAACAAAAAATCAGGGCGGGAGAGCTAAAGGCTTTTGAGGGTGAGATCGTGCTGGCAGACCTCCTGCAAACCTACCCTAACGCTCAGATCGAGGATTCGGGCATGCTCGAACGGGTCGAGCAAATTATCGAGCAAACCAGCTTTATCGGTGCCGACAACAACCAGTGCAAGCCTGACAATGTCGCTCTGACCACGCGCATCATGTCCCTGAGCGAAGACTTGTCTCGACAAAAAACGACTGGTGGGTAAATATAAGCAGTTTATCGAAATCCTGCACACTGAAATTGCCCGACTGGATGGTCAGACGGATTCGCTCGAGCAGTTGCATAACTGGGTTGAAACGACAAACGCCAGCATCTCCACAGACGATGATACAATCGACCAACCCTTTATCAGCGAGGCTTTTTTGCGCGTGATGTCCGCACAGGCAACTGTCACCCCCAGTAATCACGAATTTTTCATCGAAAGTGTCGACTCCATTCTCGAGGCCGGCTTGCGTGGTGGACTCGCACTCAACTACGGCTGGCGCAGTGGCAATTGCGGTTTATCTAAAATTCGCCTGGTTTCTGGCGAAATCCGCAAAGTCAAATATGTTTGCGCTGGAGAAACATTGCAGCTCGAAGCGAGGCAATTTGTCGACAGGCAGGCAATTCCGGACCAACAGGTCCCGTACGAAGCCATTTAAGATTGAAGGATATAGATATGAGTTTAAAAGTACTGCTAATCGATGATCACATGTTATTTCGTGAAGGCCTGATCAGCCTGTTGCAGCGACGCAATATCGAGGTTCTCGCTGCCGTCGGCGATGGCAACGAAGGCATCAAGCTCGCACAAGAATTGAAACCCGATATCGTTTTGCTGGACAAGCGTATGCCGATTATCGATGGTATCAGTGTGCTGAAGCATTTGAAGAAAATCGGTTTAACCATGCCCATCGTCATGCTTACAACCAGTTCCAACGAACAGGACCTGCTCGACGCCCTCAAGGCGGGTGCCAGCGGTTACCTTCTCAAGGACATGGAACCCGACGGACTGGTGTCGGCCTTGCGCGACATTCATGTCGGTAAAACCGTTGTCGCCCCACCCCTGACTTCGGTCCTGGTTCGTTTCGTCAAGGGCGACATGACCGTTTCGCAAAGCAAGGGGCCGTTCAGTGAATTGACGCCGCGAGAAAGCGAAATCCTCGAACTCATGGCCGAGGGTCAGGGCAATAAACTGATCGCGCGCAATCTGGGGATATCAGACGGCACGGTAAAGCTGCACGTCAAGGCGGTACTGCGAAAGTTGAGCGTGCACTCTCGCGTCGAAGCTGCGGTCATGTACATCGAGCACAATCACCGGCTTGCAGACAATGTCGAAGAGTAATATTTCAGTTCTCATACTCAAATAAAACTCTTTATTTATCATGGACTTTTTGACGAAACTTCAAGTTTCGTCAAAACCTGCTATTTTACCGGATTTCAGGTCTGATCTAAGATTTTGCTTACTCGGCGCCTAATTAACCTTGAACTGGCTCGAAAAAGTGCATATACATTACGGTAACGCAAAACGTGATACGCGTAGAAATGCAGCAACTCGAATAAATTAAAGAAACTGACTCAACACGTGAGAAAAATCGCCACATCAACGTATCGCACAAAATGCACCTACAGGACTGGACTGTCTCAGGTCTGCTGAGTATTCTTGCTAATCACCTAATTTTATTACAAGTTCAATACTTCTACTCAATTTTAGCAACAAATAAATCATCATCGGAAAATCCAGTAATGGCCAAATGCCCATTAGAGTCTACGGCCAAGTCCTGGGCAATATCAGTAGTTCCTGAACCAATATTTACTCGAAGTATCCCTGCTGTTCCAAAACTAAAATCTAGACTTCCACTTGAATCATAAAG
>JAAESG010000225.1 GCA_024229615.1 Gammaproteobacteria bacterium
CGGGACGCTGGACACGAGCTTCGATACCGACGGCAAAGTCACCGTAGACCTTACGGCCGGTGATGACTACGCCTATGGCTTGGCGGTCCAGGACGACGGCAAGATCCTGGTCTCGGGCACGGATGGTAACCTGGACTTCACCGCGATTCGTTTCAACACCGATGGCAGTCTAGACACCAGCTTCGATGGCGACGGAATCGTAACCGTCGACTTCCCCTTTGGCGGATCGGATTTTGGCGATCAGGTCTTCGTGCAATCGGACGGCAAGATTCTGCTGAGTGGCCGGGCAGACGCAAGCGCCGGCAATGCCGACTTTGCGCTCGCTCGCCTCAATAGCGATGGCAGCCTCGATACCGGTTTCGGTGGTGGGGACGGCATGGTCACAACACCGATCAGTGGCTCCCACGACATGGGCCTTGGCGTCGCGGTTCACACCGATGGCTCGATCGTCGTCGCGGGCTATCTGAACAGCACTTATGAGTTTGCCGCTATTCGGTACAACAGCAACGGCTCACTGGATACAACTTTTGATGGCGATGGCAAGGTCGTTACCGATGTAGGCGTGGGTAATGACTACGCGTTTTCTGTCGCGATTCAAAGCGATGGAAAGGTGATCGTATCGGGATACAGCGGTACCGGTATCGATAATGATTTCTCGATGGTGCGTTACAACACCGATGGCAGTCTGGATACATCCTTCGATGGCGACGGTAAAGTCACAACCGACTTTGGAAATGGTGACGATCAGTCCTACGGCATTGCTATCCAGAGCGATGGCAAAATCCTGCTTGTGGGCCAGAGCTATAACGGCGCAGACAATGACCTCGCGATTGCGCGTTACAACATAGACGGTTCTTTGGATACCAGCTTCGATCTGGTTAACACCCTCGACGGCACTCCTACTTTCACCGAAGGCGGCGCGGCAGTAGTGCTCGATGCCGATGTCGTTGTCCGCGATGTCGAGCTGGATGCTTTGAACAGCGGCAGTGGCAATTATGACGGCGCGAGTCTGAC
>JAAESG010000226.1 GCA_024229615.1 Gammaproteobacteria bacterium
CTGCTAAGTCAGGATGACTTATGCAGAGCTTCCTTAAATTCAAAAGACAGGCCTGCGTCTATGGGTTCGCAGACTGCGTTGTCAGAATTTGCTTTAGAGCGACTAAAGCGGCATTCTGACGCCTTGCTGCGAACCCATAGACGCAGGCTGAACACAACATATATTGTCGACGGGTTAATAAGATGATTAGAAATCAAACTATTGAAGACGCGACACGGCGAATCATGGCCAACGCCGCGATCGATATACCGCCGGATTATCGTCAGGGTATCGAAGACATGGCGAAGTGGGAGAAGGGTGATCTGTCCTGTTTCGTACTGCAAACCATGATGGATAACTGGAATGCGGCGAGTGAGGATCGACGACCGATGTGCGCTGATACCGGCTTGCCACGCTACTACGTCAAGGTTGGAAACGACGCCCGGCTGGCGGAGGGATTTATCGGCCTGGAGCACGCCCTGCGCAGCGCCACAGCACTCGCAACTCACGACATTCCACTGCGCCCGAATCGGGTACACCCGTTGTGGCGCACCGACCACAACAATAATGTCGGTATCAACTCGCCCGAGATCGACTGGAGTTTCGAGCCCGATGTCGACTGGATAGACATCACCACCGTGCACAAGGGCGGGTTGTTCGGCAGCGATTATCGGATGCTCTTTCCCGGCGATGGCATCGATGGCATCAAGCGTTTCTTCCTCGATACGCTGGTCGCTTTCGGCAAGCGTGGACTCGCTTGCCAGCCGGCAATCGTCGGCATCGGGCTGGGCGGTTCCAAGGATATTACCATGGTGCTCGGCAAGCAGGCCGCCTGCCTGCGTGTGGTCGGTGATCGCAATCCCGATCCAAAAATCGCCGAACTCGAACTCGAACTAAAAAAAATGGGTAACAGCATCGGTATGGGCGCGATGGGCTTCGTCGGCAACGCGATGGTCGCCGATTGTCATATCGAAGCCGGTTACACACATACCGGCGGAATGCCGATGAGCGTACACACTTTTTGCCTGTCGTCACGTCGCGCCACCGTGCGCATTCAGGCCGATGGTAGTTGTGAATATCGCCATGATCCCGAATGGTTTACCCCTTACATGCGCAGAGAGACAGTCGAATGGCCAGTCAACAAGCAGAACGAAAAACAGTCCGTCTGAAACTTCCAATCCGGGACGGCGATCTGCAAGGACTCGAAATCGGTAGCGTGGTTTATCTCGACGGTGTGGTTTATACCGCGCGCGAAGGCGTTTATAAAAAAATCCTCGAACAGGGCGGAAGCCTGCCTGAGGGGTTGATGGGTCTGAGTAATGTCAATTTTCACTGTTCGCCGGCGGCGGCAGTCGAAGACGACGGCAGCTATTCGGTCGGCGGTGTCACCGCGACCGCGAGTTTTCGGTTCTCCAAATGGATGCAGGAATGGTTACACCGCTCCGCTGCAAAAATCATTATCGGCAAAGGCGGCATGTCGTTAGAGGATTATCGGAACATATTGGTACCTGCCGGCGCCATCTACCTCACCCCGGTCGGTTACGGTACCGGTGCCTTGCTGGGCAGGGGCATCAACGGAGTCAGGGCCGTGCACTGGTTGGAGGAACTGGGTAACGCCCAG
>JAAESG010000227.1 GCA_024229615.1 Gammaproteobacteria bacterium
CGCCGAGGCATTCGCGAAAACTTTCACCGTTTATCCGGTCCCGGTTGGATTGGTATGACGATGGTTGCGAGCTTAAGTAAGTGCCATTGGGGAAGGTATACCTAAGGAATCTCTGCAAAATCGCATTTTACGTTTTTCGTGCTCTGCTAAGTCAGGATGACTTATGCAGAGCTTCCCTAATTCATTACGGGCACGGTATTCAGAGCTAACAGGTATACTGTCTCCGGAATTTTCCAGATATAGGTCACCAGGAGATCATCATGACACAATCCTTTGCATCGAAGGTTGCGCTGGTGACTGGTGGTAACTCGGGCCTCGGCCGGGCAATCGCGCTGGCATTTGCAGAACAGGGCGCAAAGGTTGTGATCGCCGCGCGCCGCGCCGCCGATAGCGAGGAAACCGTGGCGATGATTCGTGATGGCGGCGGCGAGGCGATTTTCGTGCAGACCGACGTCGCCCAAACCGCGGACGTTCAGGCCATGGTTGCAACCTGTATCCGTGAATACGGTCAGCTCGACATTGCGGTCAACAATGCCGGTATCGAGGGCACGCCGATGGTGCCGACCGCCGACTACGAGGAAACCGTCTGGCGCCAGGTGATCGACATCAACCTGACAGGGGTCTTCCTGTGTATGAAATATGAAATTCCCGAAATGTTGTCCCGTGGGCAGGGTTGCATCGTCAACATGTCGTCGGTGGCGGGGCTGGCCGGCGGTCGTATCGGTGCAGCCTACTACGCGAGTAAACACGGGGTTATCGGAGTGACCAAAGCGGCCGCGATTGAGTACGCGGACCAGGGTATTCGCGTCAACGCAGTGTGCCCCGCGATCATCGAAACGCCGATGGTTGAGCGCGCCTTCGATGGTGACGAGGAAATGCGCGACCGGTTCAAAGCGACTCACCCGGTTGGACGATTCGGCAAACCGGAGGAAGTGGCGTCCGCGACGTTGTGGCTTTGCTCGGATGGGGCTGCATTTACCACCGGGCACGCGATGGCGGTCGATGGTGGCCGCCTGATCTGAAACCCGTGAAACCGTTCTTAATCAGTCACTACATAAGAGCCCGCTGCCGAATGACAGTGACGGATTACTTTATGATGGCGCATTGGCAGCGATAAACTTGATCTGGAACCAGGTCAATTGTCATCGTGATTCGATAAACCCGTTTAACTTCAACCGCAATTCACTGGAGGAATGATCAGCATGCCGTGGATCGAAACAATCGCCTATGAAGATGCCGATGGTCACCTCAGGCAACTATATGATCGGGTCAAAGGCCCGGATAATAATGTCGACAACATCATGATGATGCATTCGCTGCGGCCCCACTCGATGGAAGGCCATATGGCGATTTACAAATACGTACTACACCATGCTAGAAATACGGTGCCCAAGTGGTTTCTGGAAACTCTGGGCGTGTGGGTCAGTTCGCTAAACCATTGCCACTATTGCGTGGATCATCATTTTGGCGGCCTCAAGCGATTACTCGCCGACGATGAAAAAGCCGCTGCTCTCAAGGCCGCAATCGACGCTCGGGACTTTACCGATGCACCTCTGGAAGAAAAACAGAAACTGGCTTTGGCCTATGCGAAAACGCTGACATTGGCACCCTTCGAGTTAACCGAATCAGATGTCCGGCAGCTCCGCGAGGCCGGGTACAATGACGGTGAAATTCTGGAGATTAACCAGGTTTCGGCGTATTTCGGCTATGCCAATCGGACCGTGCTCGGCCTGGGATGTTCCACGCAAGGTGATATCATCGGCCTGTCGCCCAATAATTCGGACGATCCTGAGGATTGGTCGCACAATTAACGCGGTGTTACAGTGACTGCTTACCCGGCACATTGATTCGAGTCGATCTGACCATAATAAAACTTCCTGTAAGCCAATTGGAGCGTCAAATTAAATCACTGTTCGTAAACAGGTATGCCGTCTCCGGAATTCCCAAATGGTGATTGGAAGTATTGGTCATCGACTCTATTGACCGTCCATCCATCGATCGATAAAGCGGCTCAAGCCATCGGTGTAAGCCTGACCTGTGACGATGAAACCATCGTTGTGACCGCCGCGAATATCGAGGAATTGTTTGTCTGCCGGTGCCGCCTCGAAAACCAGACGGCCCTCGGTATAGGGGATAATTTCATCGTTCTTACTGTGCACAACGAGCAGCGGGCACGCGATGTTGCTGACGTACTGACGGGTGTCGTAACTGAATTTCGCCAGCCATTTTACCGGTAGAAACGGGTATAGCCGCTGCGCCATCGATGGCACTGAACTGAAACTGGACTCGAGGATTAATGCGGCGGGCCTGTATTGGCTCGCCAACCAGGCGGCGATCGATGATCCCAATGAGCGGCCAAAGACGATAATTTTATTGGCGTCGAGGCCACGTGTCTGAATCAGGTAAGACCACGCAGCCTCGGCATCGTGGTAGGTGCCGGTTTCCGTCACCTGTCCCTCGCTTTGACCGTAGCCGCGGTAGTCGAAAATGAAAACGTTGAGCCCCATTCGATTGAAGATCGCGATTGAATCCAGGCGGTGCGATATATTGCCCGCGTTGCCATGCAAAAAGAGCAGGGTGCCACGGGCATTATCGCTCGGTACGAACCAGCCGTGTAAACGAACCTCATCCTCGGTGACCAGTTCAACATCCTCAAACCTCAGGCCGATCTGTTGCGGTGTCGCGGTCAGGTCTCGGCCCGCAACACTCGGGAAGTAAATCAGGCTCGACTGGCGAAAATAAATCAGTGCGGTCACGCCGATATATAGGCATACCGCGAGAATCAGAAATTTCCAGACTGCATTCACGGGTTATTCACCGGGTATTGATTGTGGAGCAATTCCACCCACATTATATCTTTTTGCTCACTGTCGCGAAGTCGAGACAGGGGTACCGTCCGCAGAACCCCCGATTTTGATCGAATATACGAAACAGTAAAAGAGTGCTGTACGTAAGACCAATAGAGAAATATGGGATTCCTTGTTATTTGACATAGTATCTGATCGGCGATTCGACGGCGCTGGGGATAATCACCCGAGGATGCCGAAACGTTCCACGTGATTCTGGAAATTCAATGAAACGCCACCATATTCGTTTTTACTGTCGCCGCTTCGAAGCGGTGGCTCGACTGCGTGCAGCTCTGGCGCGGAAACCTAACTCGCACAACAGGAGAAAATCGTGACTGAATTCTTTTTTGAATACGGCTTGTTTGCGGCCAAGCTGGCCACCTTCGCCATCGCCATACTGGTCGTCGTCATCGTATCGGTGGGCGCCACGCGGCGCGTCAAGAAATCGATGAAAGGCCATATAGAGACCACCAAAGTCAATGACGAGATCGAGGCCATGCGCTTTGCGCTCGATGCCGGGGTATCTGATCCGGAAGCCTACAAACTGCATATCAAGCAACGTCACAAGGAGAAAAAACTCGAGCGTAAGCTCCGCAAAAAAGCGCTCAAGCAGGCCGCCAAAGGCCATGCAGGCGATGAAACCGAAGCGGAGGTGAAACCCAGGGTCTTCGTCCTCAACTTCAAGGGCGACCTCAGGGCCCTGGCGGTCGGGAGGCTACGACAGGAAATTACCGCGCTGTTGTCGATGGCGAAGACCAGCGACGAGGTGGTTGTGCGCCTGGAGAGCGCCGGGGGTATGGTGCATGCCTATGGGCTCGCGTCCTCGCAATTGCAACGGATCAAGGACCACGGTATCGGTTTGACCGTTTGCGTCGACAAGGTCGCCGCCAGTGGCGGTTACATGATGGCCTGCGTGGCGAACAAAATTCTCGCCGCACCCTTTGCCATCCTCGGTTCGATCGGCGTGGTCGCGCAGATGCCCAATTTCAATCGGTTGCTGAAAAAGCACGACATCGATTTCGAGTTAATTACGGCGGGTGAATACAAACGCACGCTGACGATGCTGGGTGAAAACACCGACAAGGGACGCGAGAAGTTCGTCGAGGAAATCGAGGACGTTCACCTGCTGTTTAAAGATTTTGTTACACAGCACCGACCTGAACTCGATATCGAAAAAGTCGCAACCGGAGAACACTGGTTCGGTCAGCGCGCGCTGGATCGGGGCCTGGTCGACAAATTGATCACCAGCGATGAATATATCGCCCAGGCCTGTGAGGCAGCGGATGTATTCGAGGTCAAGTACGTGGAGAGAAAACCGCTGCCGGAGCGGTTGGGTATCGCACTGCAGGACTCTGTCGATGCTCTACTGATGCGCTGGTGGGAGCGCGGCACCTTTTCCCGGTTTTTTTCCTGAGTACGCGACTCGGGTGATTTGGTATCGATAAGTAGATTATATAAACGCTTACCATCATTCAGAATTCATCAGCCAGTCAGTCATAAAGGGGCGGAGGGATAAAAAATTAGTCCCACCGTCGCCTTTTTCTTTTTGGCGCCATTTCGCTCATATTTCTTAATAAGGTTATGAAGAAAATCCGTTAAGGGCTTGATTTATATCCACATCAATCGGTCTGGCCTCTGGCGCAATTCGAGCCGGGAGCGTAACTTTTCCGACGTGATCCAGCTCCACCCAACAACTGTGATCTTGCGGAGCCAAAATTGACCGTGGTTTTTGGTCAGACTGGACTATATTAATCACGAGCACTCGCATATTAATCACGGAATCCAACTTACAGAAACTTAAGCTTATGTTCTCCTCCAAATCCGATACAAACAAGTCAAAATCGATCGAAGCATTGATTCCGATGATCGATCTATTCGCCGTGCTGGCGATCGTGTTCATGATTTACTCGAGTGATGAAATCATCGCCTCGCAAGAGAAAAGTCAAGAGATGATCGAGCAGATAACGGTTGATTACGAAAAACTGCAAGAAGAGGTTGCCGCAGCCGAACAGGCTCGGCAGGAGCGTCGCGAGACACTGGCCCAAAATGCGGTGAAGTCGCTAGCTGAAATCGAGGCGGAGCGCGAGCAGAAAGCGAAACAGCTGGTCAATCAATTTACCCAAATGCTGGCCGAGCAACAAAGCCAGGCTGCTGTCGAGTATGAAGCGCTGGTCGCCAAATTCGAACTCGAGCACGAGCAGGAAGTGGAAAAGCAAAAGGCCGAGCTCGAAGCAGAAAAACAAAAGGAACTGGAGATAAAGGTAGCGAAGTTGGAGCAACAAAAGGAAGCGGAAGTATCGTCGGCTAAAGAACAATTCGACCAAATCGTTACCGCCCAGGAGGCGCAACTCGAAACCACCACGCAGGCAATTATCGAGGCCGAACTGGAGCGCGTAAAGGATTTGACCCAGCAGCAAACGCAACTCGAACAACAGAAAGTTATGGAAGTGGCCATGGTGCAACAGCAACGCACCGAGGCGTTGGCGCAGCAAAAAGCGGAACTCGAAGCACAGAAACAGGCGGCGGCACAAGCAGCCGCAGAGGAAGCCCGGCAGCAGGCAGCCGCAGAGGCAGCTCAGCAGCAGGCAGCCGCAGAGGCAGCTCAGCAGCAGGCAGCCGCAGAGGCAGAGGCAGCCAGGCAGCAGGCAGCCGCTGAAGCTGAACAGGCACTCGCACAGGAGCTGGCCGCTCAGCAAGCCAGGCTCGAAGCACAAAAATCACAGGAATTAGCAGCGGCGCAAGCAGCCGCAGAGGAAGCCCAGACCCAGGCAATCGCGCAAGAGTTGGCTGCTCAGCAAGCCCAACTCGACGCTCAAAAGGCACAGGAATTGGCAGAGGCTGAAGCAGCGGCACGGGAATTGGCGCGGCAAGCGGCACAAGCGGCCGCAGAGGAAGCCGAACGTGAAGTGATGAAGACCGCTAAAGAGCGGGCCCAGGCCGAAGTCGAAGCGGAACACGCACAGGAGATGCAGGAGCAGCTGGCCATGCTCGAAGCAGAGAAGGATAAGGAGCTGAAGCCGTTTCTCGAGGCACAGCAAGAGAGAAAAGAGGCACAGGAAGCCCGGGAACAGATCGTCGACAATCTCCTCGAGAACTTCAAGGACTCTGACGACGGGGACGTGAACATCGACCAGAAGACCGGCAAGGTCAGGATCAACTTTCAGGAATCCTACTTCGTGCGCGGATCTGCCGAGCTTTCTGGCAGCATGAAAGATTTACTCAAGGTCATGATTCCGAAATATGCGAAGAGTATTTACGAAAATTCAAGTGCCGCCAAACAGGTTGAATCGCTGAAGATTTCCGGGATGACATCGCCCATTTTCCGAGGCCGCTATTTCGATATCAGCGATACCTCTGCCGAAGGGGAAGAGGCATACGAATACAATATGAAGTTGAGTAATGATCGCGCACTGGCCATGTATAACTTCATTTTCGACAGTGTTGAAATGGGTGACTACGAGTATCGGGCCCGGTTGAAGGCCGATTTGGGCATTTCCGCACTCGGCTACCAGACGGCAACTCCGGTTCCCATTGAACTGGTGGGACAAAAGGCAAAATGTCTCGAATACGATTGTAAGAAAGAGCAGGCATCTATTTTCGAATTCCGACTACATTCGGAACAGTAAAACTCTATTTTGATCCGAATTTCGGGTTAGGGAGCAACAATGTTTAAGTACATATTTTTAGCAATTCTCGCGGCGACAGTGTATTTCGTGTTCTTTTTCGATATGCAGCTCACCAATCAAATAATCGGAAGACTGTTTATCGGCGGTATATCGGGTTGTTTCGTCGTGTTTTTATTATTCAAGTTCGGCTTGCATTACAAAATCGCATCGCTCAACCGATTCGCGACGGCATTCTATTATGCGGTTTTCGAGTATAAGAAAGTTCAAACGATGCCTTCCGACCTGTCCTACGTAGACAGTGTGCGGGAGCAGGCCGAGGTTGCCCTTGCTGCAAACTTCGACCCGACGCTAACGGCTTCGCAGTTGGCCA
>JAAESG010000228.1 GCA_024229615.1 Gammaproteobacteria bacterium
ATGTTATCCATGAAGAAGAACGTCTTATCCGTAACCTATCGCTTACTACGCTCGTAACGCCTCAACCTGATGTTCCGGTTTCAGAACTGATCGATGATGCCGCCGAAGCGATCGCGGTTGAAACCAGTGCTTCAGATATCGCAAGCCTGTTTGAGCGTCGTAACTGGGTTTCAGCACCTGTCGTCGATAGTAACCAGCACCTTGTTGGTCGTATCACCATCGATGACGTAGTTGATGTTATCCGTGAAGATGCCGAACACTCAATGATGAGTATGGCGGGTATGGACGATGACGAAGATACCTTCGCACCGGTCGTAAAATCCGCTCGTCGTCGTAGTGTCTGGCTTGGTGCTAACGTACTCGCGGCACTGGCGGCAGCATCTGTATCCAATATGTTTGAAGCAACGCTCGACCAAATGGCAGCGATTGCGGTTCTGATGACTATCGTGCCTTCAATGGGCGGGGTTGCCGGTAACCAAACCGTTGCTCTGGTGATTCGTGGCTTGGCACTCGGTCATATCGGTGACAGTAACAAACGTGAACTACTACTTAAAGAGGCAGCCATCGGCTTCCTAAACGGCGTTCTATGGGCCGTTATCATTGGTGGTATTGTGGTAGCTTGGAAAGGTAACTGGATACTTGGAGGTATCATCTCAGCGGCGATGATGACCAACTTAATTGTTGCTGGTATTGCCGGTGTAACCATCC
>JAAESG010000229.1 GCA_024229615.1 Gammaproteobacteria bacterium
AAGGAGGACGTGATCGAACTGGCCCGGCGTCTCGGAGTGCGCGTGCGCATCGCGCACTATCCGCCCTACACCTCGAAGTGGAATCCCATCGAACACCGCCTCTTCAGCCAAGTCGAGCGCGCGTGGAGCGGCGTGATGCTCGATTCTCCCGAGACCGCTTTGAAAACGGTCGAAAACACCCGGACGAAAACCGGTTTACGTGTCACCGCACGCATCCTCGACAATACCTATGAAATCGGTCGCAAATGCTCCGACACTTTTCGCGACATCAAAGATCGATTCATTCGTCATGATGACGTTCTCGGGCAGTGGAACTACGTGATCGATACGAATGAAATTGCTTGATAAGTCGTTTAAATTGTTTCTGCATCATTACTAACGTGGGAATCCAGGCTAGCAACCACCCCCAACATGGGTCCTGGTCAAGACAGGCTGAATCGATACCAGGCGCTGAGCCTGCAAGCAACGGTGGACGGCAAACCCAGGCGCCTCCGAGGCGCCAGCACGCGG
>JAAESG010000230.1 GCA_024229615.1 Gammaproteobacteria bacterium
AAAAGTCAAACGAAGACCCCTTTGGGAAGATAGAAAAGATTTTGTTCAAATGCCAAGGAGGGATCCAAGACCATGCCAACTCTTGAGAATCACACAAACCATTTAAAGGAAAATCAATCCGAAGGCCGGAGTACCTGGCATGGGTTTAAGGCCGGCCGCTGGCAAACGGAAATTGATGTGCGCGACTTTATCCAGAAAAATTATACACCCTATGAAGGAGATGCTTTCTTTTTATGCGGTCCTACTGAGCGTACCGAAACCCTATGGCAGAAGATGCTGGAACTGATAAAAGAAGAACACGAAAAAGGTGTTCTTGATGTATCTGCTGAGGTTGGATCCAGCATCACCGCGCATCCACCGGGATATATCGATAAGGAAAACGAGCGTATCGTCGGTTTGCAGACCGATGCACCGCTGAGGCGTGCGATCTTCCCCTTCGGCGGTCTTCGTGTGGTTCAAAACGGGCTGAAGGCCTATGGATATGAGCTGGATGCCACCATTGAAGAAGTTTTTGGCCGCTATCGCAAGGACCACAACCAGGGCGTTTTTGATGTGTATACCCCTGAAATTCGGGCGGCCCGCAGTAGCGGAATTGTTACCGGCCTTCCCGACGCTTACGGCCGGGGCCGGATTATCGGCGATTACCGCCGGGTGGCCCTGTACGGTGTGGGTCGATTGATCGAGGACAAACAGGCCCAAAAAGCGGCGCTTGACAATCGTCCTATGAACGACGAGATCATTCGGCAACGCGAGGAGCTATCCGAACAGATTAAGGCCCTTGGCGAACTCAAGGATATGGCCCGCATGTATGGGTTTGACATCGCCCGGCCGGCCTTCAATGCACTGGAAGCCGTCCAGTGGACCTATTTTGCCTATCTGGCAGCAATTAAAGAGCAAAACGGTGCGGCCATGTCGTTTGGCCGCGTGTCGACTTTTCTGGACGTTTACTTCGAGCGCGATTTACAATCGGAAAAAATCGATGAAACCACGGCACAGGAGTTGATTGACGATCTGGTTATTAAGCTGCGGATTGTCCGGTTTCTGCGCACCCCGGAATACGATGCTCTGTTTTCAGGCGACCCCACCTGGGTCACCGAAAGTATCGGCGGCATGGGATTGGATGGGCGCACCCTTGTGACTAAAACCAGCTTCCGATTTTTACAGACACTGAAAAATCTCGGACCAGCACCCGAGCCCAACATGACCGTGCTCTGGTCCCAGAAACTCCCAGGCGGATTCAAAGAGTACTGTGCCCACATGTCCATCGAAACCAGTTCGATTCAGTACGAAAGCGACGATCTCATGCGGCCATACTGGGGAGACGACTACGGCATCGCCTGCTGTGTGTCTCCCATGCGCATCGGCAAGCAGATGCAGTTTTTCGGGGCGCGGGTGAACCTGGCCAAAACGCTTTTGTATGCCATCAACGGCGGCCGTGATGAAAAGTCCGGCGTGCAAATAACACCTCCTATGAAACCGATAACTTCCGGCCTTTTGGAATTTGACGAGGTCATCGAAACCTATGAGAATATGCTGGACTGGCTGGCTCGTATTTATGTAAATGCTCTTAACATTATTCACTACATGCATGATAAATATGCATATGAACGCGTGATGATGGCTCTGCATGATCGCGATGTCTTCCGTACCATGGCCTGCGGCATCGCCGGTCTGTCGGTGGTGGCCGACAGTCTGTCCGCCATCAAGTACGCGAAGGTACATGTCATTCGCGATGAGAGCGGTTTAGCGGTGGATTACAAGGTGGAGGGCGATTTTCCGCATTTCGGCAACAATGACGACCCGGTCGACGATCTGGCAGTGTGGGTCACCAAAACATTTATGGAAAAGGTCCGCCAGAATCCGGCCTATCGTGATGCAACCCACACCCAGTCGATTTTGACCATCACGTCAAACGTCGTTTACGGCAAGAAAACCGGCAACACCCCGGACGGCCGCCGGGCCGGCGAACCGTTTGCACCGGGAGCCAATCCCATGCACGGTCGCGACACCAAAGGTGCAGTGGCTTCTTTGGCCTCCGTGGCAAAGTTGCCGTATGACGAGGCCCAGGACGGCATCTCCTATACGTTCTCTATTGTTCCAACGGCATTGGGACGAACGGAGAAAGACCGAATTACCAACTTGCTGGTCCTATTAGACGGTTATAAGGAACACGGCGGTCAGCACATTAATGTTAACGTCATCGATCGCGACATGCTGCTGGACGCGATGAAACAACCTGAAAAATACCCTCAGTTGACCATCCGGGTATCCGGCTATGCAGTTAATTTCAT
>JAAESG010000231.1 GCA_024229615.1 Gammaproteobacteria bacterium
ATAAGCCCTGAAATGCGCCAACCCTTTCCATGTACAGCGCCCCAAACCGTAGGCTCGTCTCAGACAGAATATACCGGCCTCGATACCAGCGCGGAAGTTGCGCAGCTTACGATACACCCAGGGATTCTTGACCATGCTCTCTATCGTCAAACCTCGTTTCATATGGAAGGCCATATCTTTAACCTCGCGCCCCTTGGCTTTACGCAGATTGGCGAAACTGGCATAGTCGCCGTCTGCAGCCATTTGACGTCGCGCTTTACCATACTGGGCCATATGCCTATCCAGCATCGGTATCAAACGATCTACATCTGCCGGATTGCCATCCTCGATCACGACATCGAGGATCAAACCACTACGCCCGGTGCTCAAATTCAGTTTGTGACCATACTGAACGTCTCGAGCGCCTTTGACGATGATGTCCGTGTGTGCTTCAAAAATACTCACGATCTTTTCACACGCCGGCACCTTTTCTCCGTAAAATACACGTCGTTCGTTTTGCTCGATCACTTGATAGATCAATGGCTTGAAGTGTGCGACCTGCTGCTTCCAGCCCCCATAGTCCATGGGTAGATGCACCTGGACAGCATGCAGTGCGACAGTCACTTCCTGAAGGTAGCCCAAACTCTTTTCGGTCGCTTCTATCAAATCCCGATAAAGCTGTACTTTCTTATCCTGCCCCCGGGTATATCGGATGGCGTGCATGCACTTTTTGGCAACCCGCCGATGGTTTTGACAATTGACTATCGTGACTCCTTCGGCCACTTCGGCAGCACCATCGAGGCGGGAATATCCAGGGTTATTACCAGGGTCCATGTTGATCGTATCCTATCCAAAATGGGTATATTAGTATTTGCTTAAATACCATAATATCAATTCACCCAATCGCCATATTCTCGATCAATTTGCAAAAGTACGCGACGACCATCCTCGTATACGAAAACTACAACTGTGCGACTATTAATTGGTTGAATCACTACAGGTTAACAATTCCGTCCAATTCAAAAAATGGAGCTCAAGATGAATTCAAAACTAATACTCATCACATTTAGCATCCCCGTGCTATTGGCCTTTCAACCAGCCAAAGCTAACGACGACAAGTCCCAGCTAAAACAGGAAGCAATCAGTATCATTCAGAGATTCGGAGGCTCTCTAAAGCCTGAGCTAAAAAAAGCGATTGATGCTGGTGGCCCGGCCCATGCAATTTCCGTATGCTCGGAGAAAGCCCCGGCTATCGCACAAAGTCTCAGCCAGGATACCGGCTGGACCGTAAAGCGAGTCAGCCTGAAGGCCCGCAATGACAAGACTGCCATTCCAGATGCCTGGGAAAAGATGGTACTGGAGCAGTTTGATCAACGTCAGGTCAACGGTGAGTCTGCCGCCAAAATGGCGTTTGCTGAAGTTGTGGACGGGAAGTTTCGTTTCATGAAGGCCCAGGGAGTCGAGACCGTTTGCCTGGCTTGTCATGCGACAAAAATCAAACCCGAAGTCGAGGCGGCGCTCAAGGATAAATATCCCCAGGACCTGGCACGAGGCTATTCGCTGGGCCAGATTCGTGGCGCCTTCAGCCTTTCCAGGGACCTTTAGTCAAAAAAACAGTCATGCGAAAAGAGTCGCTGATCAATGCTTTCTTTTCCCATTGGTCAGCGCCCTCTTCTACCCGTAAAAAACACCTGCTTAACCAGAGGTTCGTTTAACAAGCCCCAATAGCCAACTACCGGGATAAATTCGGTTTCTGTTATCTCGCCTAGTTGCGGTATTATCCGGGCAAGGACCATGAGACTGGTTACAAGTCAGAAACCGCTATGACGAGCCCCGAACCTGAACACTGCGGCGAGGTATTCACCAACGCTTTGCCCGCGGAAGCCCCAGTACTGTACGGCAGCGCATCGCTGTCGCCGCAAGGTGCGTTCGAGGCGCGCAGCCTGCGGACCTTCACCCTGACCTATCGCTGCGGCCGCTACGGACTCGACGATACTGGCTCGATCCGCATCGTGTTTCGTTTCACTGCCGATGTCGGTCCTTTGCAGATGACCGACCCGGCAGCATATTTTCCAAATTCAAGATTCAAGACCTGATAAACATAAGGCAACCTCGCCCCGCCACGGTGTGGCGGGGCATACAATGATAGTTTTCCTGTTATTTTTCCACCAAAAAAAAGGCCGGGTCGCCCCGGCCTTTCAAGTTGGTGAAACTGGATTCGCTTAGACGAACCACCACCGTTCGGTATTCTTCATGCCGTCCAGTTCCCAGTTGTTGCCAATTTGATCGGGAAGACCGATCTTGTCGTTTATCGCCATCACGTCACTGAGGAAGAGCGGTAATATCAAGCCGCCGTCGGTGTTGACGATTTTCTGCATATCGACATAGATTTCGCGTCGTTTCTCCGAATTCAATTCGGCGCGGCCCTGGACGAGTAACTTGTTGAATTTCTCGTGTTTCCAGAAGGTGTCGTTCCAGCTAGCATCCGCGGCGTATACCTGGGAAAACATCCAGTTTTCCGTGGGCCGGCCGCTCCAGTAGCAGGCGCACCAGGGCTTTTTCATCCACACGTCAGACCAGTAGCCGTCATTGGGTTGGCGCTTCACATCGATATTGATGCCGGCGGGCTTGGCCGATTCGCGCATCAATGCCCCTGCGTCCACCGATCCGGAGAACGCGGTATCCGCGGCATAGAATTCCACCGACAGGCTGTCCATTCCGGCCTGCTTCAGATGCCACTTCGCCTTGTCGGGGTCGTATTCCCGCTGCGGCAACTCCTCTGCTGTCGCACGATACACGTTGGCCGGGCCGATCGGATTGTCGTTGCCGAGTTCACCGTATCCAAATGCGATCTTGTTCAGCCAATCTTTACGCTGGATGATCAACTTGAGCGCCATACGAACGTGATTATTGTCATAGGGCGCAGTATCCGTGCGCATCGGCAGCGTGATCTGCTTGTTACCCGTGGTGGCGATAACCTTTACACCCGGTAGTTTGGTAAGCCGACTGGCGGTTTTCAATTCCACCTTCAGGATGCAGTCCACCGTATCCGTTCGCAGGGCGGTGGTACGCGCCGACGGGTCCGCGAGCTGCAGAGACTCGATTTCATCGAAATGCGCTTTGCCTTCTTTCCAGTAGTTGGGATTGCGCTTCGTAAGGGTGCGAATACCGGCCTCATGGTCCGCCAGGGAGTAACCGCCCGTGCCGTTGCCGGATTGCCAGTCGATGCTGCCATCCCCATTGGAGGGGCAGATCAGGATGTGATAGTCACTGAGGATGAAGGGAAAGTCGGCATCGCCGCCTTTGAGACTCACCACTACCGTATTTTTGCCATCCGCCTTGACATTGTCGACGCCGGTAAGGATGCCGGCTGCGGCCGATGTCGATTTTTCGCCGAGGTGATGCTGCAGTGAATCCACCACGTCCTGCGAATTCATGGTTTTGCCATTGTGAAATTCCACACCCTGGCGAATTTTAAAAACCCACTGGGTGGCATCGGCGTTAGCTTCCCAGCTCTCGGCCAGTTCTCCCACCAGTTCGCCATTGGCCGCGACTTCGGTCAGGTTGTTGCGCAACTGGCCGAACTGCAGACTTTGCATATAGGAGTCCAGGATTTGGCCCGGGTCCAGTACGTCGCTGGTCGCGCCACCGGTCAACCCCTGCCGCAGTCTGCCGCCTTTTTTTGGTGCGGCATGGGCTGCTTCGCTGTACAGGGCGGGCGCCATGGCCCCCACGCCCATCGCCATTGCCGCGGACAGAAATTTGCGCCGGCTAAGGCTACCTTCCGCAACCATTCGTTGCAGAAATTTAATATCGTCGTCTCGATTCATGTGTCTCCTCCGGTTTTGTATTTATCACACTGCCAGAATGATTTTTTTTAAAAGTTCAGCCATTCTATGGCAATGTGACTGGTTTTGTCCTGTGAGTATAACCCCGAGGCTTGCGGATTGAAATATCACCTACTCGAAACACTGGGTTGGCAAAAGGAGAAATCATTCGCTCCTCGCTAAAGCCTCTAAATGGCGGTAGTTTTCAATTTAATTGTTGTTATCAGGTGATCTGATCCGCGAGAATGCTATTTTTTGGGAAAATAGCACCGCGATCACGCGGCGCATTAACTCAGCTCCGTGGCAGTTTGTTTTCCGGATCATAGAGCGGTTTGTAACCGACTGATTCAAGCTTCATCGGGAACTGCTCGCCGAGGTATTCCATAATCATTTCGCGGCCTTCCTGGCAATATTCGGACGGCAAGTAACCAAGGCCGATATTTTTACCGATGCTCGGTCCATAGGCGATGCTGCTCAGATACGAACGGCGACCCTTGGAATCGATGGGTACTTCGCCGGTCTCCGGGTCGATCAGCGGGGCGCTACCGACCGGATAACGTGCTACCCCCTGTGAATCCACATTGTCGGTCATGACGAAGGTACAGAGATAGGCGACCTGCTGCTCTAGCTCGCGTTGTTCGATGTAAGGCGCCTTGCCGTGGAAGTCCGCTGCCTTGACGACGGGGCGTGCCAGACCAGCCTCGTACAGGTTGTACTCGGTCAGCAGGTCGGCATTCTGCAGGCGCAGGCTCTTTTCCATGCGCCGACTGTTGGCATAGGTTTCGATCCCGACCGGCGTCGCCCCCTGAGCGTAGACCAGATCCCATAGCGACAGGCCGTAGCTGAAGTCCACGTGCAGTTCCCAGCCCTGTTCGCCTACATAGGAGATACGGAAAGCCTCGACCGGAATACCCTGCAGCGTGAGTCGTCGGGTTGCGGCAAACGGAAAGTTTTCTTCCTCCCAGGCGGCGGGATCGTCAGCGATGGCCTGAATCGTCTTGCGTGCGTTCGGTCCCCAGACACCCAGGCAAGCCACGTGATCTGAGCGATCGTCGATGTAAACCTTCCAGCCTTTATCTTCGGCCATGCGCTTGAGCCAGATGTAGTCGCGGTGACCCGCATCGGCGCCGTCGATCATACGGAAGCGGTCTTTGGCATGGCGAATAACCGTGAGGTCCGCGCGTACCCCGCCGCGCTTGTCGAGGAAGTGTGTGTAAACGCCCTTGCCGATAGGGGTATCGCCGCCGACCTTGGCGACACAGGCATATTCCATTAGTGCTTCCGCGTCGGGACCTATGATGTCGTAGACGGCGAAATGCGACAGGTTGATCATGCCGACATTATCCGACATCGCCAGTTGTTCCGCATTGGAGACGCGCCAGAAGTGGCGGTTATCCCATTCGTGCTCGCGTACCGGTACCCGGTCGGCGTATTTCTCCAGCAGATGTTCGTTCGAGGCATAGCCGTGTGCGCGCTCCCAGCCCGACAGCTCCATGAAATAGCCGCCCAGTTCCTGTTCACGGGCCCAGAAAGGACTGCGACGCAGATTACGGCCCTTGGAATAGGGTTCGCGGTTATGCACCGCAGGGTTGTAAATCTTGAACGCGGATTCGTAACAACGATCGTAGATATAGGAAGGTGTTTTCTGGATCGGATAGTGACGCGCGGTGTCGATGCCGAAGAAATCCATCTCGGCAACACCGTCGGTCATCCAGTCCACCAGCACCTTGGCGATTCCGGGGCCGTCTTTGACCCAGACCGCGATCGCGTACCAGAGCCCGCGAGTGAGCGTGGATTCACCCACCGAAGGACCACCGTCGGTGGTGACTTGTAGCAGGCCGTTGAATGAGTGTTTCTCGTTGTAACCGACTTCACCGAGGATCGGAGTCAGTTCCATGGCGCGTTCCAGCGGCTCGATGATCTGCTCGAGTTCGAGATCGCGCTGTGACGGTGACCAATGGGTCTCACCTTTTTCGGGCAGGTCACGCGGGTGAACCAGGCGGGGTTCCTTTTCTTCGTAGTAACCCCACTCGATCTGACCGCCTTCCGGCGTTTTCGGGTCGCCGGTGTCGCGCATATAGGCCGAGTTGCCCTGATCGCGCAGCAGTGGGTAACCGATGTCCTTGCCGGTGCCTTCGAATTCATTGAAGGGGGCGAAGAAAGAAAGCGGGTGATCGACCGGCATGACTGGAAGATCTTCGCCAGCCATCTCTGCGATGCTACGACCCCAAAGTCCGGTGCAGACGATAACGTGGTTGGCGGCAATGTAGCCACGGCTGGTTTCCACACCGACGATGCGGCCATCCTGAATGTCGAGACCGGTCGCGTTAGTATTGGCAAAGGATTGTGCCTTGCCGGTTTTGACGGCGTTATCGACCAGGATTCCTGCCACCGTTTGCGAGCGAGGTTTCACCAGTCCGGCGTCGGGATCCCACATGGCACCTTGGATCATGTCTTCTTCGAGCAGTGGAAAGAGTGCCTTGGCCTCGGCGGCGCTGATCATCTTCACATTGGTGCCGAAAGCCTTGCCCGAGGCGACCTTGCGCTTGAGTTCCATCATGCGATCGTCGTCACCCTTGCGCGCGACCTCGAGACCGCCGACGCGGGCGTAATGCCCCATCTTGTCGAAGAATTCGATGCTGTAGTGCGTGGTATAGCAGACGAACTTGCTGTGGTCGGTGGCATAGCAGAAATCGGACGCGTGCGAGGTTGAGCCGATGTCGGTCGGAACCGACGTCTTGTCGATACCGACGATGTCTTCCCAGCCGCGTTCAACCAGGTGATGCATCACCGAGGCGCCGACTATGCCGCCAAGACCGATGACGACGACGTTGGATTTTTCTGGAAATTGTGCCATGACTATTCTCCCGATGGTGGTCGGTCGTCACCGTTGCCGCCAAAAGTGTGCTCAAATCTGATTGACGTCCCTCACGTGAAAGCGACCTCCCAGCATGCGCCGAGTTGACGTCTCGGCCAGGGTTCTCCCCGCCGGCGGATGTCGATGGTCTTCCACTCGCACGAAATTCATATAACCTAAACCCGATTCCGTGCTGAACGGCCCGCTGCAATCATGCATCGGACTGAGGCAGTATAAACACCCACTTTTCACATCTCCAACAGTTTTAGGTCCGGGAAGTCGCGGCGCTGTCCAAGCGTGTCGCATCTGAATTCCGACCGAGTCCCGGCGCGCGCTCCGGATTGCCGTGCAGGCCAACATGACGGAAAACCAGATCATCGCTTCAGCCGATAACGGCGGCGAGGGGCCTATTTTCCAGCGGGTCGATTTGTTAACAGCGACACCCGGATTCGACACGGTGCTTTTGATCCGCTGATAGTTTTACAGAAAACCCCAAGCGGAGCAGCTTTCCAGAAGTTTGACATGGAGCTGGATCTGGCCGGACGGCGCCGCTGGTGAATCCAGGCTCAATGATCAACTTAGCCGAGAAAGTTGATGTGATTACCAATTGATGCCGCATATCCCGTTGATGTTAAAGAGTATTTATCCCTTGCCCCATTAAGGAAATATTTCTCTAATCCACTTTTTCACTATCGAAGCCAGCTTCCCGGGCAGTAACATGTCTGCCATCTGAGTTCAGTGCTGACAGTATTCCGGAAAACCGAGGGTAGAGACTGAAGGCAATCCAGATTGAAGCCGACAGATTAATTGATTCTCAAGATCTGTATCGGGTCGCGATCCAGCTGGATCGTAATGTGGAGCTTTTGCATGAACGAGATGATCAAAATATCCAGGCAGACAGCGTCATTCACGCCAAACCTGAGCCTGCTAGTTGCCATTGTTGTTTCACTGACTATTTCCCATCCTGCCGCAGCTCATGGACCGGGTCTGGATGAGATCGATGCGATTACGACACAGATCGTCGAGATGGGTGAACCGGCCGGGTTATACGCCAAAAGGGCACATGTTTACCAGAACAATCATATGTGGCAGGAAGCCATGTCCGATCTTGACAGGGCTGCCGAACTGGATTCGCAAAATACAGAGTATGACCTGGATCGTGCAGAACTGTCTTTGGAGGCGGGTGAGTTCCTGCGTGCGCTGGATTTTATCGATTTGTACCTGTTACGCCATGAAGGCAGCCACGAAGCTCTGCTGATTCGCGCCCGCTCTCATCGGGCTCTGGGGCAATACCCTCAGTCTATTGAATCATATCAGTCGGCACTCGCCGATTTGTCAGGTTCGGAAGGTAGTCCGATGCCGGAATGGTATATCGAATTTGCGGATACCTGGTTGTTGGCGGGTAACAAACGAAATGCCCTGCAGGTGTTGCGAAAGGGCATCGATCATCTGGGTATGCTCGGTGTTTTTCAGCTGAGGGCGGCCGAGCTGGAAGTAGAACTGGGACTATACGATTCAGCTCTGGCGCGCGTCGATCAGTTGCTTGCCAGGGCGCAACGCAAGGATTTGTGGCTTACCCGACGTGCCGATATTTTAACCAGGGCAGGTCGCGAGGAAGAAGCGCTGCAGACATACGAACAAGCATATGCCGCGTTGCAGAGTTTACCTCCACGTTTGCAAAATTTACCGGTTTCGATAGAACTCGAGAATCGCTTGCTACAACAGATCAATCAACAGTAACACCGTAGTCGCCCCAGTTTGAGCATCCAGAGGGACAAAATCGAGGTAAAGGACATGCGCATAGAGATTCTGAAGCCAATTTTCACTCCCATTATTGCTCTGGTCATGTTACTGGGACCCTTGCTCGGTTCCTCCGCATACGCCGCTTTATCTCGCCAACCTTACTTGCAGAGTGTCAGCGATACCCGAGTGGTTTTGCGTTGGAGAACGACGTCTTCGGCAACCAGCCGTGTGAGCTATGGCGCCAGTGTCGGTAATCTGAATACACACGTGGATGAAAGCGGTGCCCGTACCGAGCATGAGGTGGTGATTACAGGGCTGACCTCAGATACTCAGTATTACTACTCCGTCGGTCCCATATCGGGATCTATCGAGGCCGGAAATGACAGTAACCATTTTTTTACGACCGCTCCCTCGGTGGGCTCAAATCGCAAGATTCGCATTTGGGCCATTGGTGACCCCGGTACCGGAACCAGCAATCAACGCAACGTCAGGAACGCATTTTACAATCTGGATAGTGTCAAAACCGATGTGGTGCTGACTTTGGGTGACAATGCTTATGACGATGGTAGCGACAGCGAATATACGAACAATTTTTTTAACGTTTACGAGGATTTGTTACGCCAGGCACCCGTGTGGGCGACACGTGGAAATCACGAGAGAAGTCTGAGTGCTCACCAGACTGCTTTTACGCATCCGACGAATGCCGAATCAGGTGGATTTGCGTCAGGATCCGAGCTTTATTATTCGTTTGATTACGGCAATATCCACTTTGTCTGTCTGGATTCTTTTACATCGTCCAATTTAAACGGCAACTCCATGTATACCTGGCTGGAAAATGACCTGGCCTCGACTACGCAGAACTGGATTATCGCGTTTTGGCATCACCCACCTTACTCGCGTTCGAGCAACCACGATTCCAATAGCGAAAGTGGGCAACGAGTGACCCGTGAAAGAGCCAATCCAATTCTCGAAAGATACGGCGTTGATTTGCAGCTCGGCGGGCACAATCATTTTTATTCACGTACTGTTTTGATCAATAACCACTATGGGACGTCGGGTTCTTATAGCCAGGCGAATCATGCCGTTGACGCAGGTGATGGTCGCGAAAACAGCGATGGCGTTTACTACAAGGCGACGAATCCCGAGGGTGCGGTTTACGTTTTGGCGGGCAGTTCCGGGAAGATCGGTTATACGCCGATCCATCACCCGGCCAATTTTACCGAAGTATTGGAATTGGGGTCGATGGTTATCGACGTCGAAGGTGACCGCATGGACGTGCGTATGTTGCGTGAAAACGGTGCGATACAGGATTATTTTACGATCACCAAATCGGTATCGGTAAACCAGGCGCCACAGGTCAATGCCGGTGCAAATCAATCGACCGATACCGCGTCGGCGATCAACCTCAACGCGACGGTCAGCGACGACGGTCTGCCGAGCAACACGTTGACTTATAGCTGGAGCAAGGTCAGTGGTCCGGGCACGGTCAGTTTCGGTAATGCCGGTCAGGTCGACACGACGGCATCGTTCTCGGCTGCGGGCGGTTACGTGTTGCGACTGGTGGCCAGTGACGGTGCGCTCAGCAGTAACGACAGTCTCAGCGTAACGGTATCGGCTACAAACCAGGCGCCGCAGGTCAATGCCGGATCGGACCGGTCGGTCGAAATCGGGGATTCAATCGACCTCGATGCCACGGTGGGCGACGATGGTTTGCCGAGCAATACGATGATTTACAACTGGAGCAAAATCAGCGGTCCGGGTGATGTCATTTTCAGCGACGCCAGTCAGGTCGATACCAGCGCATTGATTTTTACTGCAGGGAGTTATGTTTTACAGCTCGAGGTCAGCGATAGCGTATTGACGACAAATGATCAGGTTAAAATTACAGTTGACGAAGAAGGTGGGGGCGGAAGCAGCGGAAGTGCCGGTTCAATCGATCTGAGCTTGCTTGTTGGATTCCTTATGTTGATTCTTTTACGCGCCGCGCCAGGTCTTGCTCCGGGAGGAAAACGATAAGATGTAGGCTGGTTGTTCGCAGGCCTGAAGCACTCGATACTGTCTCTGGCAAGAGTTATCCAACCGTTGACAACCCGATTCATACTGCCACTGTTTACGACGATATCCCATGGTTGCTCTCCAGGTTCGATTGAAGGCCCGGCAAAGCCATCGGTACCGGTACTGATTTAGATCACGCAAGCCAGCTTAAATTGGATTATCATATACCAGTCTGGACCGACTCCGGTTCGATTGTAACTAAACCACGGCAACGGGGATAAGTTAAATGAAACTAGCTGAACTGATACGCGGCAAGAGCCATGAAATTGTAAAGATCAAGGCGAATCAAAGTATTGCAGAAGCCGCGATCGCACTAGGTGAACATAAAATCGGTGCGTTACTGGTAGAAGATCAGAATGGTGACATTGCCGGCATTCTGTCCGAGCGTGACATCGTAGGCGGAATGGCTCCGCATGGTGCCGATTTGCACGATGTCGCGGTATCCGAATTGATGACCGTGAACATAATACATTGTTCGCCACAAGATACGGTTAACGAGGCCATGGCGATGATGACCGATCGGCGTATTCGTCATCTGCCTGTTTTCGATGACGATGAACTGGTCGGCTTTATCAGTATTGGTGACCTCGTAAAATGCCGAATCATGGAAGTTCAGTCTGAAGCCGAGGCGCTGCGGCAATACATTGCCTCCTGATTGAAGGTGGTAACAGAGCCTGACGGGTTTTGCCCACAGCTTCGTCCTGAGCGTATCCATTCCGATAACTCGTTGGTGCAACCCGTAGCAGCCCGGGACTCAACTGCTTTTCTCTAAGGCGCATCGGGTCAAAGCCGCGGGATGACGGGAGTGTTAGGCGGGGTGGCAGGAGTGTGGTGACACGCGCCGGTGCATTCGGTCTGGATAATCGGCCGAATGGCCGATCGATCCGGCTTCTAGCCGTAACCGGAAGCCACCAGTTAAAGCCGGTGGCTGTTCACGTTGTTGATGTATCGAAACCAGGGTCGCAAAACCACCTTGCTTGTCATTACTCGGAATCTGGCGTTCAATAGCCGGCCATATCCTTGCTGATGGAGAACCGAATGAAGCTTATCTTTGCCGATGCTTCGCCATTTGCGCGTAAAGTTAGAGTTCTTATCCTGGAGCTCGGGCTCAAGGATTCGGTTGAATTGCAGGATCCCGGCGCGGTAACTCCGGTTTCTAACAACGACCAGCTGAATGCGATTAATCCGCTGGGTATGGTGCCCGCGTTGGAACTCGACAATGGCGAAAGCCTGTACGACTCCCCGGTCATTTGTGAATATCTGAATCAGATCGCAGACGGACCTTTTTTCCCAGTCGATTCGATGCGCAGGATTCACACCCTGGGCCTGCAGGCACTCGGCGACGGTATTCTCGATCTTTCGGTCGCGTTGCGTTATGAATCTGCTATTCGACCGCAGGAACTGCAGTGGCAGAACTGGATCGATCATCAGAACGAAAAAATAGAACGCGCTCTCGATGTGCTGGAAAAGCGTTGTACGCAATTCGAATCTACTCCGTTGATCGGAGAGATCACTATCGCCTGTGTGCTCGGTTATCGGGATTTTCGCTTTGCAACCACGGACTGGCGTGTCGGACGTCCCGCGTTGACGCAGTGGTTTGATCTGATCATGCAGCGCGATAGTCTCGCGAGTACGATACCGGCCTGATCTACCGGGCAAGTCCAAAAACAAGAATTAACCAACACAACCTCACAAGTATTGTGCCGGGGGCGATGTGATTGCACGGTCATTCCGGGTAAGTGCGGAACACTTACCCGGAATGTTAACAGTGGAGTATGACTGCTATATGCGAGGCAAATATCCGGCTATTTTGCCGCGTCCAGCGCCTGATCGATATCCGCAATAATATCCTTGATGTTTTCGATACCGATGGAAAGCCGTACCAGGTCCGGGGTTACGCCGGACGCCGCAAGCTCATCATCCGCGAGCTGTCGATGCGTCGTCGACGCTGGATGACAGGCAAGCGATTTGGCATCGCCAATATTCACCAGACGGGTGATGAGCTGCAATGCGTCAATGAACTTGGTGCAGGGTTCGATACCGCCCTCGATGCCGAAGGTTAGTATGCCTGATGCCTTGCCATTCATGTATTTGTCGGCCAGAGCCTTGTGAGGACTGCTGTCTAACCCGGCATATTTGACCCACTCCACCTGGGGATGGCTTTCGAGATGCCTGGCAACCGCCAGCGTATTGTCGCATATTCTTTCCATGCGCAGCGGCAGGGTCTCCAGGCCCTGTAGGGCAAGGAAGGTATTCATTGGCGCCAGTGCGGCACCCATGTTACGCAAGGGTACGACGCGCGCGCGCAGAATGTAGGGAGGCAAACCGGTTTCGGTATACACGACGCCGTGATAGGAAACATCCGGCTCGTTCAGACGTTTGAATCGATCCTTGTTGGCGACCCAGTCGAAATTATTCGAGTCGACAATCACGCCACCGATGATGGTACCGTGCCCGCCAATGTACTTGGTCAACGAGTGTACAATGATATCGGCCCCCCACTGGAAGGGGTTGCATAGCATTGGTGATGCGACCGTGTTGTCGACGATGACCGGTACACCGTGGGCGTGTGCGATTTCGGCGACTTTTTCCAGATCGATGATATTTCCCGCGGGATTACCGATCGACTCGCAAAACACAGCTTTGGTTTTATCGTCGATCAGCGCTGCCATCGAACCCAGGTCCTCTGGATCGACGAAGCGGGTCTCAATACCCATTTGCGGGAAAGTGTGTGCAAACAGGTTGTAGGTGCCGCCGTAAAGCGTGGAGGTGGCGATGATGTTGTCACCGGCCTCGGTAATGGTTTGAATCGCGTAAGTCGTTGCAGCTTGCCCGGAAGCGAGGCCAAGCGCCGCGACCCCTCCTTCCATGTCCGCGATACGCTCTTCGAGCACTGCCGTGGTCGGATTCATGATGCGCGTATAGATGTTGCCCAGCACCGCGAGATTGAACAAATCAGCGCCATGCTGAGTGTCGTCAAAGGCGTAGGCGGTGGTCTGGTAAATCGGAACGGCCACTGCATTGGTGGTGGGATCTGGGCTGTAGCCCGAGTGCACCGCTTTGGTTTCAATTTCCATTATTAGTCCTCTTATTTTTGTCGATGTTTTAATTGTCTGGCCATTCTAGTCTTTTCTGTCCGATAACCCAATTATTACGATATCGACTACCCGGCGGATATCCAGCACTTTGAGCAGGCTGATCGGGGTTAGCCGGAATAGGGCTCAGGCCGGTTACAAATTGCACAGTCTCATTTGGTATAAAAACTATCGATTCATCTTTCATATTCAATGGATTACGATAAATTGAGACCGACTGGCGAGATATTCAGGTTAGCTTCTGGCATGACACCAGGCAGGGACAACGGCGATGGTTATGCGTCCTGATTGGCCGAGATTTTTGCTTCGCGGTGAAACACATACATACCCGAGCCGACGATCAACGCAACGCCAAGCCAGGTCACCGTATCCGGGAATTCGTTGAAGATGAGCAGGCCCAGAATCGTCGAGCCGATGATTTCAATATATTGAAACGGCGCCAGTATGCCGATCGATGCCAATCGATAGGCGTGGGTAACCAGCAGGTGACAACCGGTTGCGATCACACCCAGAGCGCCGAGCAGTAACCACTGAGTCGTAGTTGGCCACACCGGGGCCAGAATCTCAATTTCGCTGTAGCTGCCATAACCGAGTGCAATGCTCATCACCAGGCAACCGAAAATGCCGGCAAAAAACTGCAACCTGATCGGATCTTCATGCCTGACCAGCTTGCGGGTCAAGACGATGTAAAATGAAAAGCAGGCGGCTGCGGCAACCGGGTACAGAGCCGCATAGCCAACTTGCGAAAAGGTGGGGCGGATAATAATTAAGGCACCGATAAAACCGAAGCTGATCGCTGATATGCGTCGCCAGTGAATCGCTTCACCGAAAATAAGTGCCGATAGCAAAGTGACTAGCAGGGGCTCGATAAAAAAGATCGAGATCGCGTCGGCCAGTGGCAGATAGGCCAGTCCGGAGAAAAAGCACAGGGTTGCGAACGCAATCAGGGAACCGCGCGCGGCATGCAGAAACAGCGCGGGTGTAAACCACGGGCCGCTGGTTCTGAGCAGCAGTGGAAACATTAAGATGAACTGGAAAAAGAAACGGCTCCAGGTCACCTGGCCGGACGAAACCGATCCTGCAAGCCATTTGGCGATCGCATCGATGCCGGGCAGTATCAGCATGGCGATGATCATCATGGCCATTGCCCTGGCGGTGGGGTTGTTGCCAGGGCCTGTTAACACGATTTGGCTAAGAATCCCGGGTCCATAAAGTTTTGTCTTGCCAGCTCCATTTGTGCTAGCAAGCAGTCAATGAACGCTTTTCCCAGTATCGAAACCGGTTTGTCCCTGGGCCAGATAACTGCGATATCATAGGCTACCGGAGGGTCGAAACGGACAACTCGGATATTTTCCATGGGCTGGGAATCTATCGTAAACGGATCCACCAGCGCCGATCCCAGTTGCCGCTGTGCAAACGCCAGTGCGCTATGAAACAGCCGGGCCTGGCAGCGATCGTTCCAGACACAATCCCTGGCAGAAAAAATTTCACGTAAGCGGTGGTAAGTCATGTGTGCTGAGCCGAGGGTTATCAATGGTTCCCCGTGCAGGTCTCGTGGTGATATCAGTGTTTTGTGCGCCAGTCGATGATTCGCGGGCAGGACAAAAAAACATTCGTAGGAAAACATTTCGGCAACCAGGTTTTCATGTTCTATGGGGCCTTCGGCAACGCCAATCTCGATCATGTGATTGGAAACCAGCTCCTGAACTTTCACCGAAGATCGTGTCTGAAAAGAAATATTAATATCGGGTTTTTCCTGCAAGAAATCGCGTACCACGTTCGGCAGAAATTGCATCGATAGTTCCGGTAATGCGGCGATTTCGAGCCTGCCCCTGTCAAGCGCGCGTATCGCGGTGGCTTGTTCAATCACCCTGTCGAATCCGTTGATCGCGGGTTCGGTGGATTCTGCGAGGCGATAAGCTTCCGGGGTTGGTGTTAGTCGACCATTGATACGATTGAACAATGTGAATCCGAGGGTGTGTTCGAGGCTGGCGATCAGGTTACTGACCCCCGGCTGGGAGATGCCGAGACGTCGAGCGGCGCCGGTTACAGTGCCAATATCCATGATGGAATGAAATGCCTGGATCTGTCTGAATTGAAGCATAATAAGGCATAGTATCACTTATAATGATGTGGTCTGCAAAAAAAACTATTAGATTGAATGGCGTAAAATCCCTATAATTTGCGCCCTAATTATTTTTGATGACGAACATTCGCATCAATTGGAACAACACATGCAGGCGCTGGTTCATGAGTAAGTATTCGATATTTTCACTGCTGCGTAACGCGATCAGTTATCACGAAAACTGGTCCGCCGCGTGGCGCAGTCCCGAACCCAAAAAAGAATACGATGCGTTAATTATCGGCGGCGGTGGTCACGGCCTTGCAACTGCGTACTACCTGGCCAAAGAGCATGGTATGACGAATATTGCGGTGCTCGAAAAGGGCTGGATCGGCGGCGGCAATACCGGGCGCAATACCACTATCGTGCGTTCCAACTATCTATGGGATGAATCCGCGCACCTTTACGAGAAATCGATGAAACTGTGGGAAGGTTTGAGCCAGGATTTAAACTATAACGTCATGTTCAGTCAGCGCGGGGTGTATAACCTCGGACACAATCTGCAGGATATGCGCGATATTCGGCGCCGCGTCAACGCCAACCGCTTGAACGGCATCGATGGTCACGTCGTTACGCCAGAAGAGATCAAGCGTGCGATTCCCGAAATCAATATCGACCAGGGCTGCCGTTACCCGATTCTGGGCGCTTCGTTTCAACCGCGTGGCGGCGTTGCACGTCACGATGCCGTGGCATGGGGTTTTGCGCGTGGCGCGGACATGCGCGGGGTCGACATCATTCAGAATTGTGAAGTTACCGCGATCCGTCAGCACAATGGCGCGGTTACCGGGGTCGAAACCACGCGCGGTGCGATCGATGCGAAGAAGATAGGCGTGGTGGTTGCCGGACACTGCTCGGTGCTCGCGGAAATGGCTGGTTTCCGCATGCCGATCGAGAGTCACCCGCTGCAAGCGCTGGTATCCGAACCGATCAAGCCGGTGATCAACACCGTCATCATGTCGAACGCGGTGCACGGTTATATCAGCCAATCGGATAAGGGCGACCTGGTCATCGGTGCTGGAATCGACAGTTACAACGGTTATGGTCAGCGGGGCAGTTTCCCGACCATCGAACATACCGTTGCGGCGATTTGTGAAATGTTTCCAATCTTCAGACGTGTACGCATGAACCGCCAGTGGGGCGGCATCGTCGACACCGCTCCCGACGCCTGTCCGATCATCGGTAATACCCCGGTCAAGGGATTGTATTTTAACTGTGGTTGGGGAACCGGCGGTTTCAAGGCTACACCTGGATCAGGCTGGGTGTTTGCGCACAATGTCGCTACCGGTGAACCCCATGAATTGAATCGGGCTTTCGCACTGGATCGTTTCGTGACCGGTTTTCTCATCGATGAACACGGCGCTGCCGGTGTCGCGCACTAGGAGATAAAGACTATGTTTTTAATCGAATGTCCCTGGTGTGGCGAACGCGACGAAACCGAGTTTTCCTGTGTTGGTGAAGCGCATATCGTGCGTCCGCTCGAACCCGGGAAATTGAGCGATGACGCGTGGGCCGACTATCTATTCATGCGTAAGAACCCAAAAGGTGCGCACCGCGAACAATGGTTGCACGCGGCCGGTTGCAGGCGCTACTTCAATGCCGAACGTGACACGGTCACCTACAAAATCGGTTCAACCTACAAGATTGGTGAAGCACCTCCGAGCGAGGGCAAACAATGAGCCAGAGATTGAGAATAGAGCAGGGTGGTCGCGTCGATCGCGAACAGGAAATCCAGTTCAGCTTCAATGGTAAGGCGTATACCGGCCTTGCCGGCGATACGCTTTGCTCGGCGCTGCTCGCCAACGGTGTGCACCTGGTTGGACGCAGCTGGAAGTATCATCGTCCACGCGGGGTGATGAGTGCCGGTTCGGAAGAGCCAAACGCAATATTCCAGCTGGAGAAGGGCAACCGCACGATTCCGAATGCACGCGGCACCCAGGTTGAGCTGTACCCGAACCTCAACGCCAGCAGTGTCAATTGCTGGCCCAGCCTCGATTTCGATCTGCTGTCGATCAACAGCAAGTTCAGCCGTTTGATGCCAGCCGGGTTTTACTACAAGACTTTCATGTGGCCGAAGTCAATGTGGATGAAGTACGAGCATTTTATTCGTAAAGCCTCGGGCCTGGGTGAAGCTCCGCGCGAGAATGACCCCGATCGCTATGAACATACACATCGGCATTGCGATGTGTTGGTGGTAGGCGGCGGTGTGGCGGGAATGTCGGCGGCTCTGGCCGCGGGTCGGGCTGGTGCACGTGTGATTATTGCAGACGAGCAATCCGAGTTTGGCGGTTTGACGCTTGCCAGCAAGGCCCAGATCGATTCAGTCGATGCCTGCCAGTGGATCGAGCAGGCAGTCGCCGAGCTGGAATCCATGCCGGAAGTTACGCTGTTACCGCGCAGCACCGTGTTCGGTTATCATGATTATAATTTTCTGACGATCAACCAGCGCCTCAGCGACCACCAACCGATTGCAGCGCGTAGCGGTGGACGCGAGAAACTCTGGCAGGTCAGGGCGCGGCAAGTGGTATTGGCAACCGGTGCCGCGGAGCGTCCGATGGTATTTGCCAACAACGATCGGCCGGGCATCATGCTGGCTTCGGCCGTGTCCACCTATGCCAATCGCTACGCGGTTAAGGCTGGTAGTCGGGCCGTCATTTTCACCAACAATGACAGCGCTTACCAGGCGGCTCTCGATTTAATAGCGGCCGATATCGAGGTGGTTGCTGTCGTCGATGCGCGTGGTAACTCCGCCAGCGAAATTGCCAACACCGCTCGCGACGCCGGCATTCAGGTGATAAACGGCAGCGTCGTGGTTGACACGGCCGGACGTAAACATCTGAGTTCGGTTCAGGTCATGCGTTTCTCCGCCGACGGTTCATCGGTTAGCGGCATTACCAAATCTCTGAGTTGCGACTTACTTGCGGTCTCGGGAGGCTGGAGCCCGGTCGTGCATCTGAACGCCCAATCTGGCGCCAAACCGGTCTGGGATGAAGAAGCCTCGATGTTCCGCCCGGGTGAAACGGCGCAAGCACAGATTTCGGCTGGTGCGGCAAACGGAACACTCGAGCTGGCCGGATGCTTGCGTGAAGGCGTCGAGGCGGGAAATAGCGCTGCGCAGGCCTGTGGTTTTGACGCCTCGATGAGCGCCCCGTCCGCCGACAAAATCGATAGCGAGGCTTTGTTGCCACTGTGGACTGCACCGTCACCGTACACGCGCGGACGTGGTCCCAAGGCCTTTATCGATATGCAAAACGATGTCGGCGTGGCGGATATCGAACTCGCGGTACGTGAAGGTTTTCAATCGGTCGAGCATGTCAAACGCTACACCGCAATGGGTTTCGGTACCGATCAGGGGAAACTGGGCAACATCAATGGCATGGGTGTTCTGTCAACGACACTGGGGCAGACTATTGCTGCAACCGGTACCACCACCTATCGACCCAATTATACACCGATCAGTTTCGGCTCGTTTGCGGGACCAAATCTCGGTGAGCATTTGTTCGATCCGGTACGCAAGACCGCGATGCATGGCTGGCACGAGGAAAACGGTGCCGAGTTCGAGGACGTAGGACAGTGGAAGCGACCCTGGTATTACCCGAAAGCAGGTGAAGACCTGCATCAGGCGGTCAATCGGGAATGCCTCGCGGTGCGTGAGGGTGTCGGAATTCTCGATGCGTCGACGCTTGGCAAGATTGAGGTCAGGGGCAAGGATGCGGCTGGATTCCTCGAAATGATTTATACCAACAACTGGATGAAGCTCGAGGTCGGACAGGGTCGATACGGTTTCATGCTCGGCGAGGATGGCATGGTAATGGACGATGGCGTGACGATTCGAATCGCCGATGATCATTTCTTCATGCATACCACGACCGGCGGTGCCGCTGGGGTGCTCGCCTGGATGGAACGCTGGTTGCAGACTGAATGGCCTGAGCTGGAAGTTTTCCTGACCTCGGTCACCGATCACTGGGCGACCGCCGCGGTGGTCGGTCCGAAAAGTCGCGATGTGGTTTCAGCCGTGTGCACGGGGATTGATTTTTCTGCGCAGGCATTTCCATTCATGGCTTCGAGAGCAGACTCGATCGGTGACGTCGAGTGTCGCGTCAATCGCATCAGTTTCTCGGGCGAACTCGCCTACGAGGTCAACATTCCTGCCAATCATGGTCGTTTCATGTGGGAAAAATTGATGCAGGCCGGCGCGCAATTCAATATTACGCCTTATGGCACCGAGACCATGCACGTGCTACGCGCCGAGAAGGGCTACGTGATCGTTGGGCAGGATACCGATGGATCGGTAACCGTAGATGACCTGGGCCTTGGCTGGGCGCTCTCGAAAACCAAAGATGATTTCATCGGCAAACGTTCGCTGAGCCGACCGGACACGGTGCGCAAGGACCGTAAGCAACTGGTAGGACTGATGACCGATGACCCGCAGACAGTTATCCCGGAGGGTGCGCAACTGGTCGATGATCCAAATGTTCCTCTACCCATACCGATGGTGGGCCATGTCAGTTCGAGCTACTACAGTGCCTGCTGTGCTCATTCGATCGCAATGGCGCTGGTCAAGGGCGGCCATCATCGAATGGGTGAAACCTTGTACGCTCCGCTTGCCAACGGGCGGGTGATCAAGGCGACCATCTGCGAGCCAGTGTTCTACGACAAGGAGGGATCGAAAGCCAATGCCTAGCCCGCATTTCTCACCACCTTCTGTATATGCGCTCTGGTTATACGCGCTCTGCTTGTCTGAGGTACGCATAAATGTCTGATCTATTTCAACAGGAAAGCCCGCTGGTACAGATCGAGTATGCCGAGCCTGCTGGGGCCGCTCCGAGCATTGAAGAAAAACCTTTACTGGGTTATCTCAATTTACGTGGATGCCCGGATCACACCGGGTTTCTGGCCGCCTGCTTAAAGGTACTGGGTTGCGAGCCACCGACCGAGCCGAATACCCTCGTCGTATCGGGTGATTATCGAATTTACTGGCTGGGTCCGGATGAATGGCTGGTTATTACTCCAGTGGACCAACAAGTACAGTTACAGCAGAAATTACTCAAGGCACTCAAGAAAGTGTTCTCTTCAGTGGTCGATAATTCGAGCGGCTTGACCATGCTCCACATCACTGGAAACAACGCGGCGGCCTTGCTCGCCAGTGATTGTCCGCTCGATCTGCATGCACGCGAATTCAAGCCGGGCCAGTGTGCGCAGACGCGTCTTGCCAGGGCGGGCATGACGATCTCACCGCTGGCGGACGGCACCGGTTTCGAGGTGATTATTCGCCGCAGTTTTGCAGATTATCTGATGCAGTGGTTGCAGGAGGCTGCGAAAGCCTTCGAGTAGGCGCCTGTTCGGGCCAAGTTTACGCAAATAATAAGGGAACTCTGCAAAATGCAGAAACCCCTTAAGTTTCTACTTGAAACTAACCGGATTATGGCTAACCATGTTCGGCAATTATGTATTACGGTGAAAAACTCAATAGCATCAGCCATCTGGTCGGCGCTGCGCTGGCCCTGATTGCCCTTGGAGCCTTGCTGACCGTCGGCTTACAATCACGCGACCCCTGGATCATTTCCAGTTTCAGTCTGTTTGGTGTCACCCTGGTGTTGCTCTACACCATGTCGACGCTTTACCACAGCTTCCATCCACCGAAACTTAAAAATCTGTTCCAATTGCTCGATCACGTCGCGATCTACCTGTTGATTGCCGGTACCTACACACCTTACATGCTGGTCAGCCTGCGCGATGGCAACGGCCTTCTGATCATGATCATCATCTGGCTTCTAGCCCTGGTGGGTATTTTGACCGAGATTTTTTTATCCGGTCGTGCCGTCAAGGTCGGACAGATGATCATTTATCTCGGCATGGGCTGGGCCTGTTCTTTTGACATTGCCGGCATTAAAGCCGCGCTTCCTGAGGCTGGTTTGTGGTGGTTGACGGCTGGGGGAATCGCTTATACCGGCGGTGTCGTATTTTACCTTCTCGACATGATGAATCGGCTAAACCATGCCCATGGCATCTGGCATTTTTTTGTATTGGCTGGGTCTACCTGCCACTTCGTTTCAGTGATTGGATACGTCCGTTAGCCGGTCATCTTCTGAGCCGTGTTTTAGCCGGTGTCGGGGTACACTAGCCCGCATATTGCAAACCTGGCGGTACTCCCCTGGCGGTTTTTCGCCGTTGTGAATCAAATTAATCTACTTTACCGAGCTTCCAGATCGTTGTTATGAAATTGATTCGAGCGGCAGAGCCAGGCAGTGTTTTGTCGAAACCGTGACAGATGAAGAGTTGGCTAAATCGGACTAACATGAGTCTGAAATAATTTGACGGCCTGACCTCGCTATGAAAATTGTCTCATACAACATTCACTATGCCATCGGTAAAGACAATCACTACGATCTTGGACGCGTAGCCGATTCGGTTCGTGGCGCCGATATTATTGCGTTGCAAGAGGTCGAACGACACTACGGTCTGCCGGACGGACCCCGCCAACCCGAAGACATCGCGGACATGCTGCCTGAGTATTACTGGATTTTTGATGCTTCCTTCGATATCGATGGCAGCCAGAAACGTGCGGACGGGACGATTCTCAACCGACGACGCCAACACGGACAGATGCTGCTCAGCCGCTGGCCGATCCTGAGCAAGCGTTACCATCTATTACCGCGTTTGAACATTGAGTCTGAATTCAATATGCAGATGGGCGTGCTGGAAGCTGTGATTGACACAGCCATCGGCGAGTTGCGGTTATACGATGTTCATTTTGGTTCGGTTTCAAGTGAGGAACGCCAGCTTCAGGCGGGTTTCGTGGTGGCGTTGGTGCGCGATGCCCCGGAACAGGGCGGTGCGTGGACCGGCCCGGTTTCTGCAGTCGCCGAGCGGGACTGGTCCGTCGGAATGAAACAACCGCCGATGCCGATGGATGCGATAGTTCTGGGTGACTTCAACATGCAGCCCTGAGTACGAAATCATCGCCACAGCAACGACAAGCTCGGACGAATTCCTGCTGACCGATATCTGGGCGCAGAAAAATCCGGGTGCCGGGGTGCTGACCTGGCATCCCAATCCGGGTCGACCCGACGATGAGGAAAGTGCACTGCTCGATTATTGCTTTCTGACCCCGCAACTGGTCAGCCGCAGCAAGGCGTCCTGGGTGGATGAAGCAGCGGATGGCTCCGATCATCAACCACTTTGGACCGAGTTTTGAAATTCACCGGCATCCTGTGCTTCACCCACCGGTCGGGTTGCACCCGGGAAGATTAAAGTTGGGTTCATACCAGACAATACAATAGTGGCTTGTAATCAAGCCTGGTGACTTTTCTAGTGACCACGGGTTCTGCTTTTTAAGCAGAGGTGATGCGTCAACGCTGTATATTTACGTCCTGCAGTTTAGCGTATAGTCCACCTACATTATGATCCGGTCGGCGTTGACGCGAAATGCATGGTCAGTCAGATAAGAATAAGAAAATCAGCTACTGTGATTCAGGTAGCGAGTGAATCCGGCTCCAGCAATTGGCTAACCGGTTGAATTATATGTCTCATTGCACTTTAAAATGCTAGTCGACTACTGGCGCTTTGCTCGATCGAACGCGCGATTCCTCGGCTTCGGATTTTTTCTAGCTTTTCTTTCCAGTGCCGGGCAGACCTATGTCATCGGTGTGTTTGGTCCCCAGATCCAGGCCGATTTTGGACTCGATACCGGTAGTTGGGGGCGGATCTACATGTTCGGTACACTCGCCTCAGCGATTGTAATCAATTGGAGCGGTTCGCTGATCGATCGGCTCGACCTGCGCCTGTTTACTGGCCTGGTTCTGCTCGGTCTCTGCGCTGCCTGCCTGGTGATGGGGTCGGTGACTTCGCCGCTGTTGCTGGTGTTCGCCATTTTCCTGTTGCGCCAGTTCGGTCAGGGGCTGAGCAGCCATGCCAGTATTACCTCGGTGGCGCGTTATTACGATAACGATCGTGGCAAGGCGATTGCACTGGCGGCGATGGGTTACGCTCTTGGTGAGGCGATCTTGCCGGTCGCCGGTTTACTCGCTTCGCAACTCTGGGGTTGGCGGCATACGTTTCAAATTGTCGCGGTCGTCGTGCTTACCTCGATCCTGCCGGTCATGTGGCTGCTGAAAGGTCACGCCCAACGCCATGCGTCGCATCGGGCTGCGCTCGAAAAAAGAGCCGCAGAAGGCGGTGGATGGGGTGACTATAACCGTCTTCAAATGCTTTCCGAACGGCGCTTCTACTACCTGCTACCCGCGATGATCGCCACTCCGATGATCGGTACTGCGTTGTTCTTTTTCCCGGCCGAGATCGCACAGGCTAAAAACTGGAGCAGTTTCTGGGTAACCGGGAATTACTGGCTTTACTCGATGGTGTCGGTTGTAACCACGGTTTACTCCGGGGTGCTCATCGATCGTTTCAGCGCGAGGCGAGTTTTACCCTTCTTTCTGCTGCCGTTGGGGCTTGCGCTGGTCGTAATCAACCTGTCCGATCATGTCTACCTGGTATGGCCCTTTCTGTTGCTACAGGGGATTACATCCGGTCTTTATTTTACCGGCTTGAGCGCGCTATGGGCTGAACTCTATGGCGCCAGGCATCTGGGTGCAATCAAGTCGCTGACCAATGCGGTGATGGTATTTTCTTCCGCCCTGGGCCCGGCGGCTGTCGGCAGTTTGCTGGAATGGGGGGTTTCCTTCGTCGCGATTACGCTGATGCTCGCCGGTTTCTGTGTTGTTGCGACCCTGATGCTGGTTCACGCACTGCGAATTCCGAGCCGTTGACGCGCCGCTTCGGATGTCGCCGCGGCGAAGTCATTCTGTCGTAAAGCTGCCACCAGACTTTCAACCAGACTGGCGGTGTTTGATGCTATGTTGCCGTTGGGCAGGTACAAATTATTTTCAAAGCCGATACGGGCGTTGCCGCCGGCTTCGATCGCGCGCATCACGCATTGTTGCTCCTTGTGACCAAAGGCGCAGGTAAACCAGTCAAGTTGGCTCAGGTCATATTGTAGAAACGAATCCAGGTCCGTGGGATCGGACTGGAAATTGACGTTGTAGCGTCCGAGCACGAAGAGCACGCAACGATGCCCGGCTGGAATCACACCGCACTGCCGATAATCGAGGAATTGTTGGAGTTCATCAGCCGAGTAAACGATATGCTGAATATGAACCTCGTGTTCATCGCACCACGCGAAATACTGTTGTGCGTAGTCGGGCTTTTCGAAGCTGGAACTGATTTCGCGTAGGCTTATACTCGCCATTTGCGGAACCACGGCCTGAATGCAGGCTATCTGTTGCTCGGGTGTATAAATTCCAACGGCTTCCGATGTCACCTGTATCAGCATACCAGGGACCCGGACTGCCATTTCAGCGATCAATTCACGATATAGTCCGGCATCCAGCACGTGTTCATCGTTGCTGCCGCGAACGTGGGCGTGCAGTGCGCTGGCTCCCGCGGCGTGACAAAGCGCGGCTTCGCTAACCGTATCTTCGATCGAAACCGGCAGGGTGGCGTGGTCGCGTTTGGTCTTGCGGGCGCCATTCGGCGCCACCATGACGATGACATCGCGCGTCATAGACTGCGAAGTGTGGATTTGAGCGTCTTGTCGAGCTTGTTCACGAGTTCATCGATATGCTCAAGCTCGATGATGAAAGGCGGTGCCAGTAGCACATGGTCGCCTTGCTGACCGTCGATGGTGCCACCCATCGGATAGCAGATCAGGCCGGCGTCGAATGCCAGTTGCTTGAATTTTTTATGAAATCCGAGTTGCGGCGGGAAGGCTGCCTTGCTGTCCCGGTCACGCACAAATTCGAGCCCGAAAAACAGGCCCCGACCACGGATGTCGCCGATATTCGGGTGATCACCGAACTTGTCGAGTAGTGCCTTGTGCAGGCGCACCCCCTGTGCGAGGACGCGGTCGAGCACGCGACGATCCATAATCTTTTGTACGACCGCGTGTGCGGCGGCGCAGGCAACGGGATGGCCGATATAAGTGTGCCCATGCTGGAAGAAGCCGGAGCCTTGTTCAATCGCCCGGTATATCTGGTCGCTGCAAAGCATCGCTCCAATCGGCTGGTAGCCTGCGCCAAGACCTTTTGCGATGGTCATGATGTCCGGGGCGATACCATCCTGGTCGCAGGCATAGAGGCTGCCGGTGCGCCCCATGCCGCACATGACTTCGTCGAGGATCAGTAGTAAACCATATTGATTACAGATTTCGCGAATGCGCTTGAAATAACCTTCGACTGCGGGCACGGCACCGAGCGTTGCACCGACCACCGGTTCGGCGATAAACGCCATGACCTGGTCTTCGCCGAGACGTAGAATTTCTGTTTCGAGTTCGTTAGCGACCCGTTGCCCGTAGTCAAACTCGGATTCATCCGGTTGCTGGTCGCGATATTTATAGCAAGGAGCAATATGCGTGGTTTCGATCATCAGCGGTGAAAACGGTTCGCGTCGCCACAGGTTGCCACCGGCGGCGAGTGCGCCGAGGGTGTTACCGTGATAAGACTGCCGACGCGAGATGAGGCGGTGCCGCGAGGGTTGCCCGATCTCGATAAAATATTGGCGAGCGAGTTTGATTGCGGCTTCGACGGCTTCCGATCCACCCGAAACAAAGTAGGCCCGATCGAGTGCGCCCGGGGCTTCCTTGATCAGTAGCTCGGCCAGGGCTTCGGCCGGGACACTGCTGAAAAATCCGGTATGCGCGAATTCCAGACGCTCGAGCTGAGTGGTTATCGCTTCGGTGATTCTGGGATCGTTATGACCGAGGCAGGATACCGCGGCACCACCAGAAGCATCGAGATAACGCTTGCCGGTAAGGTCGATAATATAGACGCCGTCGCCCTGTACCGCGAGCGGTTGGCTGCCCTTGCAATTACGTGGAAAAACGTTACTCATTTTTCACCTGGTCGCGGCGCGCATGTTCGACCCGGAGGGATCGTAAACGGCATTTAGCGCGATAGTCCCGGCATTCTGACTGCGCGCTATATCGACGTCAACTTTAAGACCTGCCAAATAGTTCTCACTATTAGATTCAATCAGGGCTATCGCGACGGGTCTGCCAACCCGGTAACCGAATGATGCCGAAGTCGTTTTGCCGATAATTTTTCCATCGTGATAGACCGGCTCGTTACCGAGCGGTTGGGCGTCGACAGAATCGAACAGGATACTGACCAGTTTTTTATCAGGCGGATGATCTCGCTGTTCGAGTAGGGCAGTTCTGCCGATGAAATCGCTGTCCCAGTCGAGCGTAAATTCGAGGCCGGCCTGAAACGGGTTGATATCGGTGTCAAGGTCATGACCAAAGGCCAGAAAGCGTTTCTCGATGCGCATTGAAGTCTGCGCAAAAATTCCAGCGGGTTTTGCACCTGCACTACTCAGGGCGTCAAACAGTTGTTGCGCCTGTCGAGCCGGACAACTGACCTCCCAACCGGTCTCGCCGACATAGGAAAGGCGAACTGCGTCGACTTCAATGCCCGAAATCACGGTATTGAAAAATTGAAAATATCCCATTTGATTCAACTCGGAAGCCCCCAGTTGTTCGGCAATTCCGGGTGCACTGGGTCCCATCAGGGCGAGCACTGCATAGGCGTCGGTTACGTCGGTCAATTCGACCTGTTGGCCAGGCTTGAGATGGCGTTTCAACCAGGCCAGATCCCGCTTGATCGCACTGGTGCCCACATAGAGGCGATATTCGTTGGCGTTAATTCTTAGCGCGGTAAGATCGCTCTCATAACCGCCGCGCTGGTTTAACATCGCGGTATAGATGGCCCGCCCCGGAGGCCGGGTCATATCGTTCGCGCAAACCCGGTTCAAAAAGATTTCGGCATCGATTCCGCTGACCTTTATTTTACCGAAACTGGATTGGTCGAAAATTGCTGCCTGCTCGTGAGCGTAACCCACTTCCCTGGCGACTAGATCAAACCAGTCAGGTTTGTTGAATGTCAGTCGGGGTTCCTGTTGTTTATCGAAGTAGAGTGGCCGCTCCCAGCCATAAAACTGGCCAAAATGCGCCTTGTTATCCTGCCATTTCGAGTGCAGCGGGGTTAGTTTCAATTCACGTGCGGTTTGCAATTGAATCCCCGGGTAATGAATTGCATAGTGAGTGCCGAGAATTTCAGGTACCCGGGCGCTGAGGGCTGCAACGGAATTGAAGCAGGATGGATAACGCTTTGGGTCTGCTTCATGCAAATCGGTCGGGGTGTGGCCGTGAACGATGCAATGAGCCAGGGCCATGCCCGCACCCCCGCCGGTGGCCACGCCAACCGAATTCATACCACAACCGAGAAACAGGCCCTGAGTCTCGGCACTTTCCCCTAGCAGGAACGAGCCGTCCGGGGTAAAGCTCTCGGGACCGTTGAGCAACATGCGAATATCGGCATCGGCGAGGCAGGGTAGTCGATGCAGGGCATTTTCCAGCATCGGCTCGAAGTGGTCCCAGTCTTCGGGTAATAGCTGAAACGCGAAATCTTTGCCGATTTGGTCGGGATCTATCGCTTTACCCATGGGTTCGAAGCAACCCACTAGTAAACCACCGGAATCGTCGCGAATATACAAATGGTTATCGTGATCGGATAGTGTGGGCAGGTTCCCGGATACTCCTTCGATCGGATTGGTGAGCAGATAAAAATGCTCACAGGGCCAGACCGGAATTTCAACACCCGCCATCGCGGCATTTTCGCGACTCCACAGACCGCTGCAGATTGCGATCGCGTCGCAGGCAATTTCCCCGGCACTGGTTTCGACGCCGACAATAATATTGTCTCGGCTTTTAATCCCGGTGACGCCAGTGTGCTCGAAAATTTTCGCACCCCTCGCTCTGGCGCCCTTGACCAGTGCCGCGCACAGGTCGGATGGTCCAACCCGACCATCCTCCGGTGACCAGACCGCGCCGATCACGTCCTCGGTGTTCATCATCGGCCAGCGCTCTTGCGCCTCGGCAACCGAAATGGAATTCGCCGCCACGCCGTACATGCGGGCCAGGGATTCCTGCCGCTTGATGAAATGTAGCCGATCCGGGTTGGTCGCGATCGACAGCGAACCCTTGTTGATCCAGCCAGTGGCTTGCCCGGTTTCCTGTTCGAGTGAACTGTAGAGCGAAATCGAGTAACGGATCAGGTCGGTCAGATTCTTGCTCGAACGTAACGCGCGTACCTGCGCAGCCGAATGCCAGGTCGTACCGGAGGTCAATTCGTTACGTTCCAGCAGTATTGCGTCGCTGACACCGGCTTTGGCGAGGTGATAGAGCGTGGAGCAGCCCATCACACCACCGCCGATAACGACGACAGAGACTTGAGCGGGTAAGTCTTGGATGGAAGTCACTACCTTGTGTTAAAAAACCTAGAGTATCTGACTCAGGAATTCCTGGGTGCGTGGGTCCTTGGCCTCGGTGAAGAAGGTTGAAGGCGGACCATGCTCGACAATCACCCCGCGATCGGTGAAATAGATGTGATCCGCGACCTCGCGGGCAAATCCCATTTCATGGGTGACCAGAATGCAGGTCATGCCATCCTGTGCCAGGTCCTTGATTGCCAGCAATACTTCGTTGACAGTTTCCGGATCAAGTGCGGCAGTCACCTCGTCGAACAACATGACGTCCGGGTTCATTGCCAGCGAACGCGCAATTGCGACGCGTTGTTGCTGCCCGCCGGAGAGTTCCCCTGGATAGGAATTTTCTTTACCAACCAGGTTGACTCGCTTGATCAGTTTGCGTGCGCGTTCCTCGACTTCGTCGGGGGCTTGTTTTAACACTTTTATCGGCGCCATCATGACATTTTCGAGTGCGGTTTTATGCGGGAATAAATTGTACTGCTGAAAAACCATGCCGACATTCTTGCGCAGTTTGAGCTTGTCGAGTTCGGGGTTGTTGACCTCGATACCTTCTACTTTGATGGAGCCACTGTCGATCGTGTTTAGCGCGTTGATGCAGCGAATCAGTGTCGACTTGCCCGAACCCGAAGGTCCGATGATGCAAATGACCTCACCTTGCCTGACGTCGAGGGTGACTCCCTTCAAGACCTCCAGTTCACCGAAAGATTTATGCACATCTCGAATCGAAACCAGTGGTTGTTCGGGAGTCCAGTCACTATTGCTCATCTCGGGCGCTCCGGGTCTGGGTTATTGTCGGACAGCAAATTTTTTCTCCAGTCGTATCGTATAACGCGCAATTGGATAGCAGTATGCGAAAAATATGATCAGGGCGAAACCGAAAAACGGCACCAGCAACTCGGGATGATTGTCTTCGGCTTCCATGGCCTGGCGCGAAAGCGTTACGATTTCCTCGACCCCGAGTAACGAGATCAACGGGGTTGCCATGGTCAGGATCGCATACCAGTTCATCCAGGGAGGAATCATCCGCTTGAAGCATTGTGGAAGAATTACCAGCCACAGGGTCTGGTTGCGTGAGTAGGCGAGCGAATCGGCCGCCTCCCATTGACCGGTGGGTACCGAAATTATGGCACCGCGCACGATTTCGGAAATATTTGCCATGATTGGCAGCGCGAGTCCGAAGACCGCCTTGAGCCAGTCGGGAATCGGATATATGTGATCACCGATCTGGATTTCAAAGGGCAGGGCGAGCATAACGATGAATAACAGCACCAGCCACGGAGAATTACGAAACAACTGGGTGATAAACCAGCTTGGTGCGGCAATTGCTCTGGCCGGTGAAACCTGCCCCAGGCCGAGCAATACGCCCGCGATAGTGCCGACCAGCATAGTCATAAAACTGACCACCAGGTTCAGCACGAATCCCTTACCGACGATAAACGGCAACCAACGCCACAGGGCGTCCAGCGCTTGTGAAAAGCTGTAATTGCTTTGCGCCAGCGCGAAGCCAGGCCAGGCCAGTAAAATCAGTGCGATCAGGAAAAGACTGCGTGGCGAGAACTCGGCCAGCCAGCGACTGAACAGTAAGTCGTTTACCTGACCCGCGGGGCTGAATTTGAACGGTTTTAAAACCGCCAGATCGGTATTTGTCGTGGTTAAAGCCGGTTTGGCGTTCATGTGCCATACCCCGGAATACGTAATTTGCGCTCCCAGCGGCTCATCCCCAGCACGAGAACACCGACCAGCAGGAAGTAGGCGAAAAACAGGAACAACATGCAGGCGTTCTGCGCGGTTGAATAATCGTTATAAATGCTGATCATCTGATACAACAGTTCGGGCACCGCGATAGCAAGTGCTTGTGTAGTAGTCTTGACCAGATTGACCAGGTTGTTGTTCAGTGCCGGCAGCGTGACCCTAAAGGCGAGTGGTAGAACGATGTAAATATAGATTTGCAAACGGTTCATGCCGAGCGCTTCCGCGGCTTCCTGTGTCGACTCGGGTACCGCCTCGATACCGGCCCTGAATATTTCGACATTAAACGCGCCGGCGAAAAAAGACAGCGATATGATGGCCCAGCCGACATTGGAAATAATCGGAACTTCCAGCCAGCCGTCGGGTGAATAGGTCGGTGTAAACTGCCCCAGCGCAAAATAGAAAAACATCAGCTGGATGAGTGGCGGTGTATTGCGGAAAAACTGGATATACCCCTGCATGAAGAGCCGCAGGGTTTTGGAATGGGCGCCCTGTACCCAGGCGCCGACGATGCCGATAATGACGCTAAGGATGACGCATATGATTGAAAGTTCCAGTGTCATCCAGAACCCTTCGATGACACGGTCGGTCTGAGTCGGGTCGTAAAAGTAGATGAAATTCCATTTCGGGTGCGTCTGCGCCAGATCGTAAAAGTATTGCTGAAATGAATTCATATCTTTACGTGCCGCAAAAGTCCCGGCAGGATTTGTTTCCGGCCGGGAATGTCGCGTAAAACGTTAGAGATCTACTGAATCCAGTCGGCGAAGCGCTCGTTCTGGTTCTTCAGGTACTGGGTTGCCTGGATGCCCCATTTCTTTTCCAGCTCGATTAGTTTACCGGATTGGTGCAGGTTGTAAGTCAGTCCCGACATGAAGTTGCCGAAAATGCAGTCTTTTTCCGGGAGCGGAACCGCGAGACCCCAGGGGTTGTCGTCTTCACTGTTGAGTGGCATTTCATAGGTATCGTAATTACCTGACGACAGGTCGGACATGATTGAAGAATCGTCGTAAACCCAGGCGATACACTTCTTATCGCGCAGCGCCTGCTTGGCTTCGGCATTACCGGTAAAGGCGACAATTTTGACACCATAGCGATCAGAAACCACCTTGTTATAAAAAGCGCCCTGCTTTCCACAAACCGGCTTGCCGCGCAAGTCTTCCCACTTTTTAATGCCGACGGCCCTGGGGGACATGACATTAGTACCCGAGGTGTAATAGTTGGGCTGGGTGATACCGACAATCTTGCGTCGATCGGGACGGTCGGACATGGTCGCGATCATCATGTCGATCTTGCCGTTTTCCAGGAACTGCATGCGGTTGGATGACTGTACCGCAACGAGTTCAAGCTCTACGCCCATCGCGTCGGCGGCGATTTTCGCCATGTCTGCTTCCATACCTACTATGGCGCCGCTGGTATCACGGAAACCCCAGGGCTTGTAGTCAGCTTTGACACCGACCACCATCTTGCCGCGTTTCATGACCTTGTTCCAGCCGTCGTTGCTGCAAGTCATGCCTGCGGCGAAGCTGGTGCTGCTGGTCAGGATAAGAGCCGCCGAAGCCGCACTGACGAGCATTGATTTGATTGATTGATTCATCGATTCCTCCAGGTTGTTTATGTTATTGGTATGTTTCCCGTTTTGATGTGACGGGATTATTCTTTGCGCGTCATTTAACAGCAGATCAGGAAATCATGCAAATATTGAAATCGGTATGACACGCGCCAGCCGACGGTATCGCTAGGAAATCGGCATGAACTTACCGGCTTCCCAGTCATAGGCACTGAGCTGAGGGGCTGCGATGTCGACATACCAGCCATGTAGTTGCAAGTCACCCAACTGAATACGTTCTCGCACCCACGGGAAGGTGGTCAGGTTTTCCAGCGATACGAGTACAGCGTTCTGCTCGCAGGCGCGCGTACGAGCTTCGGGGCCGGCGTGTGACATGGTGGCGAGTACACGGCGATGGGCGGCAGACAGCATTGACACCCAGGCGGGCACGAACTTGAAGGAACTGTCATAGGGATCGGGTTCCATCATTAATTTGATGCCGCCACAATGCGCGTGGCCCAGTACCAGTATATGCTTGACGCCAAGACCCAGCACCGCGAACTCGAGCGCCGCGCTGGTGCCGTGATAGGTGCCCTCCTCTTCCATCGGTGGCACCAGGTTGGCGACGTTACGCACCATGAACAAATCGCCGGGATCGGCCTGAAAAAGTATCGCAGGATCGACCCTGGAGTCGGAGCAGGCGACCACCGCCACTTCTGGGTGCTGCCCCTCGGAAACAAGACTTTCGATCAGCGGGCGGGTTTCTTCATAGTCGCCATTGCGATAGCGCCGGTAACCCTGCATTAATTTTTCGACACCGTCTTTCATTATAGATTCTGTTCCGTTCAAAAAGGCAGGGGCAGTTTGCTGGTGCGGCCGCCGTCGATGACGATGACCTGGCCGGTCACAAACGCCGAATCATCGCTGGCGAGGTATACCGCGAGCTTGCCGACATCATCGGCTTCGCCGATACGGCCGAGCGGATGCATTTTATAGAGTTCCTCCCAGGCTGTCTCGGGGTTTTGCTGGGCATTGATATAGTCGTCACTGAGGGCTGAACGAATCCAGCCCGGCGCGATCGCATTAACGCGGATTTTATCCTCGCCGAGGTCGACCGCCATGGCCTTTGTCAGTGCGTGCACACCGCCTTTGGAAGCGCAATAGGCGGTGTGCTGCGGGTTGGCCGCGAGTCCTTCGATCGATCCGATGTTGATAATACTGGCGCCATTGGCCGCGCGCAGCTGTGGTAGCAGCGCTTTACTCAGAAACACGGGCGCTGTCAGGTTGAGTGCGAGCATCTGGCTCCATTCGTCGAGTTGCATCTGTTCGAGTGATTTTTCAAACATGATGCCGGCGTTATTGACCAGGATATCTACTTTGCCATGTGCCTGGCGTACGGTGTCTGCAATCAGTGCGTAGCTTTGCGTCTGTGACAGATCCGCTTCGACCCATAACACCCTGTCTTGCTTGGACAACTCCGCGGGCAATGGGCTGCGTTGTGCGACGACGATCGATGCACCGGCGGCCAGCATCGCCTGGCTGATACCGAGACCGATGCCCTGGCCACCACCGGTGATAACGGCCACCCTGGCTTCGAGTTTACTCATCGTTTAACCGTATACGGGTTTGGCTCCGGTGACTTCAACGGTTTCGCCGCAAACATAGCGTGCGTCATGCGATGCCAGAAAAGCGATCACGTCCGCAATTTCCTCGGGTTCGGCGATATGTCCCAGCGGAACCGTTTTACCCAGGTCTTCAACCGCGGTAACCGGATCGATTCCACGACGGATAAAACCGCTGCGTAACATCGCTGTGTTGACTTCATTCGGACATACTGCGTTGACGCGGATACCGTCCTGCGCATGATCCCGCCCCAGGCATTTAGTCAGCGCGGCGAGCGCTGCCTTGCTGGTGCAGTAGGCGACATGATCCGGGCCCGGGTAGATGCCCCAGGTCGACGAAGTGTTGACGATTGCGCCATCGCCAGCCACCTGCATCTGTGGGATCGCCGCACGGCACAGGAAAAAAACCGCATTCAGGTTCACATCCAGCGCGCTGAACCACATATCGTCGGTAGTTTCGAGTATATTGCCGCGCGGGATGATGCCGGCATTGTTGATCAGAATATCGATACCACCCAGTTTTTCCACGGCGTGGGCGATAAGCGTTTCACAATAGGGCTTCTGGCGCAGATCGCCGGCCAGGAAACTGGTTTCCAGACCTTTTTGAGACAGTGTTTCACTGAGGTCTTCGCAGTCTTCTATGCTGCGATCGGAAAACAGTACTTTTGCGCCTTCTCTGGCAAACAATTCGACCAGTGTGTGGCCGATGCCACCGCTGCCACCGGTAATGACAACTCTTTTATCTTCAAATCTCATGATTAGAAAAATCTTCGTGGGCTGAATGGGGTTATATTGTGGCTTGGTTCTTCACCGTTTGCCAGTTCGGCGATCAACTTGCCGGTAATCCCTGACAGCGTCAATCCGAGATGATGGTGTCCAAATGCGTAGAGGATGAACTCCGACGACGTACTGTAACCAATAACCGGCAAGGCGTCGGGGCAGGTGGGCCGATAACCGAGCCATTCCTGGTCGGGTTGTTGGGGAAGTTCGAGCATTTGCTGCGCCTTGCGTGTCAGGTATTCGATGATGCGGGGATTTGCCGGTTTCTGCTTACCCGCTATTTCGACGGTGCCCGCAATGCGCATGGCCTGATCCGTTGGGGTTGCATAGAAACCGGCGTGATGCCAGCTTACCGGGCGTTTCAGCAAGTGCTGCATATTGTTGTACTGTACGTGATAGCCACGCTCGGTATCGAGTTTAAGCAGTGACATCGGGATACCTTTAATCGATTTCGAGAATGCGCCCGCGGCAATGACGACGCGCTCGGCTTCGATGTTTTCACCATTATCGAGTTGAATCTGCACTGAACCGTCGCCATGAATCACTTCGAGCGCGCGATGAGGCAACAGCTGCCCCTGATTGCGTTTGAAGCACTCCACGTACCGCTGACACAGAGTCAACGGATTCAGCACGTGGCTGATGCTGTCAAACAGCAGGCCGCGTTTGAACGGAAATTTCAGATTGGGTTCGAGATCCTGGATGTCGCCCTGGTCCAGCTCGATGAAGTTGGAACCCTGTTCGCGGCGTGCCTGGTTTGATCGTTTCACGGCGTCGAACTCTCGCTGATCGACATAAACATGCATGAATCCCTGTTGCGTTAACAGGTCACGTGCATCCGCCATCTCGAGTAACGGATCGAGGCCTTCGTAGGTTTTTGCCAGCAACTTGCCGAGCAAACGGGTGATTCGGGCCACCTTGTGTTCGCGGCAATTCGCCAGGAAATCGATCATCCACCCCGGATGAGAGAGTACGTAGGCGAGATCCAGGGTCAGGGGGCTTTCACGGGAAAATATCAGTGACGGCAAACGGCGGAATATATCCGGGTTGTTCACCGGAATGCACCCATACTCCGCGATGGTGCAGGCGTTGCCCGAGGAAGTGCCTGAGCCCGGGGCTTCAGGATCGATCAGGGTGACCGCAAAACCTTTCTTCTGCAGCCACAGGGCACAACTGCAACCAACGATACCGGCACCGATCACGGCGATATGGGTGGAGGAACTCAAGCGAACTCCGGATTTCGGTCTTTTTTCAAGGCCAGATAGTGTATTGAAACTCGTAGTGAACCGATACTGGTATTTTTTGCTTTAGAGATCATCCCGCCTTATATAGCCAGAGCCTTGCGCAACATTACTCCCAGGTGTTCGCGGCTTGCCGGATCCATTAGATTGAGCGCGGGTAAACCGGATAGCTTTTTCACCAACGCGATGGCAGCGTCGGTGTTGGCCGCACCGCCAGCGACCAGATCGGGATTGCGCTGGAATGCCGTTTGTACGCCGACCACGGCATACGGATCCTGTGCACAAAGTAGTTTGAATTTGACGTTATCCCGAATCATTTCCTTGGCTATCGCCCCATTGTATGGCTCGAGTGGCGAGGCACCGGCTTCGGCGACGACGACATCGGGTTTGTCCCTCGCGATTAGCGACAGGAGATAGGGGAGGGCTTGGCGATAGGTCGTTTCATCAACGGCAGAAGACGGCAGGCCTGCATCGACAAAGTCGTAAATAGCCCTCGCGCCGGCATCACCAAAACTCAACATGTCGCGATAACGAGCCGCCCCGGTCAGTTTTGCACCGACGACGTTGAGACCCATCTGTGACAACAGGTGGACAATGACACGCCCGGACATGGTTTTTCCGGATGACATGGATGTGCCGACGATGAGGATGACCGGGATATCGAAATCAATGATATCGATTTTGCTCAAGCTTCCCCGCATCGTCACCTTGGTCTCGTTGCGCATGACGTGCCCGTGATATTGCAAACGCATTGGCGATGAAATGAATGGAGACAGTGAGGTAACCTTTCCGAACAGACCGGCGGCCGTCAGAGCATTGAACTCGCCCGACTCGTCGATCGATTGCCAGGAGCCAACGGCTTCCAGGGTCGCCACCCGGTTACCGAAAGCGCCGACCACGAGGTCGCCTTCCATGATCTCTATCATGCGTCCATCGGGCAGTTCGACCGCTTTCAGGTGGCCGCGTGTATCGAGTACCTTGCCAACCACGTAGTCGCCAGTGTCCCAGTAGTCGCGCCCAATGGCCGTGGTGGTGAAGTTGGTGGGTGACAGGTCGGAGATTCGGGTCACGGATGCCAGGAATGGACGTATCATCGATCTGCTCCCATTTGCGCTTCAGATTTTGAGCGGTGGTGTCAGTAGCAGCAGGGTGAGCAAGGCGCAACGTACCGGCAATGAATCGGGGTAGATATACTCGTGACTAGCATGGGCGCCATCGCCGACCGCACCCATACCATCGATGGTTGCGGTATATAGACTGGTGGTGTTGCCGTCAGAGCCACCGCCCGCAGTACCCTGCTCGAGATGCAGGTCAATATCTTCACCGAGTTGCCGGGTGATTTTCCACAGGCGTTGATTGTCCTCGGTGCGTTCCATGGGCGGACGTCCGATCGCGCCTTCAATCAGTAATGAAACCCCCGGGGTTACGGCCTCGAGGTTATGAATCGCGTGTTCCACGCGCTCGGCGTCCTGCTGGGTCTGAACCCGCACGTCGACTACTGCGCGGCTCTCAGGCGCCACCATGTTGGGCCGAATACCGCCATCGATGACTCCGACATTGACCGAGGTTCCGTGTTCCGGATCGTTCAATTCAAACAGTTTTTGAATGATGTGCGACAGCTCGAGAATAGCGCTCGCACCAGCACCCGGGTCCAGCCCGGCGTGCGCGGCCTTGCCCTGTACTATAACCGTAAAGCGGCCGACGCCCTTGCGCGCCGTTTTTATTTTGCCGCTGTGACCCAACGAAGGTTCGAGTACCATACAACGATCGACGCATTGCGCCAGCGCACGCACGTAGCGCGTCGATTCGTGGCTGCCGATTTCCTCATCCGAGTTGATGAAACACAGTGGCGCCACACTGGGTTTCAGATCCAGTAGTTCGATCGTGCGCAGCGCGTAAATCATTTCCACGAGACCGGCCTTCATGTCGTAAACCCCTGGCCCGCGCAGTGTGCCGGGCTCACACTGCAGCGGCATGGTTTGCAGGGTTCCAATTGGCCATACAGTGTCACAGTGGCCGAGCATTAATTGCGCGGGTTGCCGCTTTGTCCGGTAGCCGGGTGCTGCGTACACGTGACCGCCAGAGTTGCGCCCGGGAATCAGTTTGACACGGTAGCCGATTGCCTCGAATTCGGATTTCAGACGCAGGCGAATTTGCGCCTGGCTAGCGGGCTCGGTTGACGGAGTTTCCATTTTCACCAGGTCGCTCAGCAATCCGATCATGGAATCCTGCTGAGCGCACAAATGATCGAGCACCTCGAGCTTGGCACTCATCCGCTTATCTCTTAAAGCCTGCGGGAAGCGGTAATTGATTGCTGCTGGCGATTTCGGCAAAACGCCCCGGGTAGAGATAGGCCAGCAAGGGTGCCGAGTAGACGAGGTCTTCGTCATCCCGGTCCGAGGAGCGCAGCGCGTCCTCTGCTACCCTGGCGTTCTTAATACGACCGATGATGAGCGAGTTTTCTTCCAGGTTGTCGACGATTTGCTGTAATTCACATTCGAGGAAAAGGTAGCCATCCTGCAGCAGCGGTGCGTTGACCGATTGCGCAGCAAAAGTGGGCAACGCCTGTGTGATTGGCTTACTGCCATCTGCGCAACGTGGTGTCGCCGCCAGACTCGCGAGCACGGTCTGGGATGGGCGCATATAAGTAACGGCAAACTGCCGATTACGCTGGATGTTTTGATAGGTGTTATGGCGCGGTGTACAGACAAAGCCGAAGTGGTTCTTCCAGCTCATTGGCATTGCCAGATGTTTGGGAGCGAGATCGTCGCTGCCGTCCGTTTCCCGGGTGCCGATGACGACCAGCGGGAAAACTGTGAAGAAACTTTCCCAGATGGAACTACTGGTGTCCAATTCGATCAAAGTCGAAGTTACCGTATCAGCCATGTCACTAGTCCATTGTCTTTATAATGAAAAAGCTAACACTGTCGTCCATCGAGCGTATTGACGCGTATCAAAACAACCGGAGTCCCCTATGAATGTCCTTAAATCCCGCCAGCCAGTCCCCGCACTCGTAGTCGATACCCTGGAGGGTACCTGGTCGCTGGCCGAGCAAAGCCCTGATAATTTCACCATGGTGGTTTTTTACCGCGGTCTGCATTGCCCGATTTGCAGCAAGTACGTGGGTGAGCTGGACAAACTTTCCGGCGAATTTGCCGAAATCGGTGTGTCTATCCTGGTGCTAAGCGGGGATGAGCGCGAGCGCGCCGAGCAGGCGAAGCAGGATTGGAATTTAAATAATATCGCCATTGGATATGGTGTGAGTACCGAGCAGGCGCGGGATTGGGGGCTGCATCGTTCAGCTGGCAGAGGGAAAACCTCAATTGGCATCGAGGAACCAGCCGAGTTCAGTGAGCCCGGACTGTTTATCGTACGTCCGGATAACACGCTTTACTGGGCACAGATTAATACCATGCCGTTTGCGCGCCCACATTTTCTTGAAATTATCGGTGCTCTCAAATTCGCCATGGAAAAGGATTATCCAGCGCGCGGCGAACTGAGCTGACGTCGACCGAGACTATCCTGCTACAAATAAGTCCCCTTTACGCAGACTGGTCCGATTCCCGATGCGTCAATCCCGCTTGCGCCGGGGTACGAAAGGGGTGGCAGGAAGAATCGCGCTCTTGAGCGGGACAGTTTTATCACTCACGGGCGCGGGGGACAGAAAACAACTGCACCCTGTTCCACATTTCCCCGTGTTTAATTTTTATCTGTCAATAGCCAATATTTCACCAAATCTATTGCAATAATGGAACTATACTTGGTCCCCGTGTGGCTTAGTCGTACCCGCTATTGACATGAATAAGTTCATGAATAGGCAACTACTATCGAAAAACTATATCGAGTTGCTTTTATCTATCTGAAGAGTGGCAAGTAACATTTGAAGAGTGGCAAGTAACATAATGGGGGCCGCTAGTGACGTCAGAATATCAGGGAACCTGTTTACCATAGTTTCCACACTATGAAAGCATTTCCCGTCTTGAGTTTGCTGGTCATCGCGCTGGGTTATTTCGGCGCGGGCGTTTATGCGCATGAAAGTTTTCGAGTCCTGGCGATTCACGCATACAGCCAGGAATATCCCTGGACAAAATCACAGCATCAGGGTTTTGTCGAAGAGTTGACCAGAAATTCCCTGATACCGGTCAATATCAGCACCGAGTATCTTGATACCAAACGACGAGCCTATAGTAAAGACTATGCGCGACAGTTCAGACGTTATCTGCAGGTAAAGTACACCGGATACAAACCCAATCTTATTTACGTTACCGATGACTATGGTTACCTTTTCGCGAAAAATTATTTATTGAAATTGTATCCGGATGCCCCGGTTATTTTTTCTGGCGTAAATGACTACAGCATTATCTCCGATATCGAACCCCTGCCTATTCGCGGTGTTTTTGAAAAAAAGGATATTTTAAAAAATCTCGATCTAATACACGACCTTGACAACAAAGAGACGGAAATCATCGTTCTGGGCGATGGCTCCAGCACGTATAGAGTGATTGAATCTGAGATCAGGCAGCAGCTGGCGAAGTATCCTTATATCAGTGTTGAATTTATCGTTCAAAACAATATGGAGGAATTGGTTGAAGCATTAAACAGCCGCAGTCAAAATTATCTTTTCCTCGCCAGCATAGGCGAGATCAAAGGACATACCGGCTTGTTACTTAATCCGGAAACAGTAGTTTCCGAAATTGTCGATCTCGGTAAGTTCGCCATTTTTGCGATGGAAGACTCTTATTTTTTTGATGGCGTTGTCGGTGGTTATGTCACCAGCGGGAAATTGCAGGGAGAGAGGGCAGCCCAACTCACCCTGGGTTTGCAAAAGGATTCAGGCATTCATCAGATTGGCAATATTTACGACATTCCCAACACCTATATTTTTGATCGCTCGAAACTAACAGAGCTGGATATCTCGTTGCCGGACGAGGTTAGTAGCAAGGCCCTATTTCACAATATCCCTCCCAGTTTTTATCAGAAAAACAAAACGCTTGTGCTGGTGATATCAACCTTGCTGATTGTCACCACGGTAACCGTCATCAGCTTTGTTTTTATTTTGCGAATCAAGAAAAGAAAGGATAGGAGAAGGCGAGAAGAAAAACGCACGGCTCAACTGGAGCGATACCAGAATGCGATGATAGCCTGGTCAGAAGCCACTCATGAAAGCATCGGGGAGGCCTTCGAAAATGCAACCGAAATATCGGCTAATACCCTGGATGTCAAGCGCGTCAGTATCTGGCTGTATGATGAGGACAGAACGAGTATCGAATGTCGGGTGATGTTTGTCAGCGGTGAAGGACATTCGGATGGTGGCGTGTTTAAAAAGGCCGATTTCCCGAGCTTCTTCGCCGCGCTGGAAACCGGCCGGCGAATTGTTATCAACGATGCCAGAAATGATCCCGTTACCAACGAACTGGCACAGACCTACCTGCCGGACAATGATGTTCACGCCGTACTCGGTGCGCCGATTTTCTATGATGGAAATATCATTGGTGTGATTTTTCACGAACATATCAGCGATGCACGTAGCTGGACCATAAATGAACAGGAGTTTTCCGCGCTAATCGCCAGCGACATTTCCCTGTCACTGGAAGTTGACAAGCGAAAAGTGATTGAAAAAAACCTCGAGCACCAGGCCTATCACGACTCATTGACAGGCCTGCCAAACAGGTCGTTGTTACTGGATCGTATCGATCAGGCGATCCGGCACGCAAAACGCAATAAATCACTTCTCGCGGTACTTTTTCTGGATCTAGACAACTTCAAGCAAATCAATGATTCCCTTGGCCACTCGGTAGGCGACACGGTACTGGTCACTATCTCCGGCATGCTGAAACAGGCTTTGCGGGATATGGATACGATTGCGCGCCTGGGTGGAGATGAGTTCACCATTTTGTTGAGCGAATTCGAGAAGGAAGAAGAGATTAATGAGATCACGACTAAGCTATTCGACATTTTGCGCCGGCCGCTGTTGATCAAGGGAAGAGAACTTTTTGTCACCACCAGTATTGGTATAAGCGTTTATCCAAACGATGGCAAAAGTCCGGAACTCCTGTTGCGTAATGCGGATGCGGCTATGTATCGAGCCAAGGAAAAAGGTCGCAACGGGTTTGAGTTTTATACCGAAGATATGACCGAAAGGGCACTGGAAAAGGTGCACATGATCACCAACCTGAACCGAGCCTTCGATCAGCGTGAGTTCGAAGTGTACTACCAGCCACAGTATGATATTCAGGATAAGCAAATGGTGGGACTGGAGGCGCTGTTGCGATGGCATCATCCCGAACTTGGTTTGCTTTGCCCTGAAGCGTTTCTACCCGCGGCGGAAGAATCGGGGCTGATTGTTGCACTGGATCGTTGGACGATGGGCCAGGGTATGCGGCAGATGAAACTATGGAGTGATGCCGGTGTTGTCCTCGGGCGTCTTTCCCTGAATTTGACCATGCAACAAATCGACCAACCGGATTTCTTTGAATTTCTCATGGAGTTGATGCAGGAAAATGATTTTAATGGTACCTCGTTGGGTTTTGAGATCACGGAAGGCCAGCTCATGAAAAATCCCGAAAGGACGATCGAATTGCTCAACCGTATCGCCGAACTGGGAGTAAAAATATCGGTGGATGATTTTGGAACCGGATATTCGTCCCTGGCTTATCTGAAAAAACTGCCCGTAGACGCGCTTAAAATCGACAAGGAATTTATTCGCGATATTCCCGGAAATGAGGATGATATCTCGATAGTGAGATCGATTATCGCGCTCGCAAAAAGTATGAGATTAGACGTACTAGCCGAAGGCGTTGAAACCGACGATCAAATCGATTTTCTGAACGACGAGGGCTGCCGCCTCGTGCAGGGCTATATATTCTCCCATCCAAAACCGGCCGAAGAAATTCCCGAGCTGGCCAGTTACTGGGTACAGTCAGCAAACTGGCGCTAGCCCGCATTTCTCACCACCTTTCGTCGTCTCGCAACGAGTGGTGGTGAGAAATGCGGGCTAGGTGCAACTTATTTCAGTCATTCAAAACCAGAGCCGGATGTCATTCACATTCGCGTCCATCGGTGAACAAGCCGCCCTCCGAACGACACAAGTCGACTGCCACAGGCTCGACGTATTTGGTTGTAATTTTTTAACTATAGTATTTTGATTGTCTGTCGATACCCTGCTTAGAACCAGATTACATCAGCAGGCAATCATGGATACTTCGGGCATTTCCACGTCAGTGAGCGCAAACAGTTTCGCCGCGTCATCCAGGGCTCGCGCCGAGTTTCATGGCGCAGAGCGAATGGAAGCTACCCGCGAGGCACGACACGACCACCATCATGATCATCACGGCGAAGGCCGGAGAGGGCTCGCACTCGGGGTATTTAAGCAAGAACTCCGCATGGCGCTGGAATCGAATTTCAATGCGAAGTTCACTGTAACGCAACAGGGCTACGCCCGCCAACAAGAGCCGGCGACCTCTGATGATGTCGCAGAAGAGGCGCTGAGTGCGGCGAAGCAACTCGTAGCCGCCGAACCGACCAATGCCGCGAAATCGCTGATCTCATTCCGTGCGAAGGTGCAGGAGACCGCGACTTACGTGCGTAATACGGTCGGCGACCGTGACGATGTCGCCGAGCTAGATGATGCCGAGGCCAGGCTCGACCAGGGTCTCGCGAAACTGGAGGACGAAGTCGATGCCAATCGCGAATCCTCATCCTCTGTACTGGAGGTCGATACACGCATTAAGCAGCGATCAAGCATCAAGATTCGTACCCAGGAAGGTGATGTCGTCAAACTTAACCTGAAGCTGGTTGACAAAATGTCTGCTTCTAACCTTGCCTACGCCGACGATGGGATGTCGATTAGTTCGACGGAGGTCGCCGTTTCGAGCCGCTCACGGATGAGCTTAAAAGTAGAAGGCGATCTGAACGACGCAGAAATGAACGCGATCCAGAACGTACTCGCCCAGGCAGAGATGATTGCCGATGAATTCTTTGGTGGCGACATCGGTGCTGCCTTCAATATCGCGCAGGGGTTCGAGTTCGATAGCGGGCAGCTAGCGCGCGTGAACCTGAGTTTCAAGATGCGTCAGCTTTCGAATGTCTCGTACGAAGAGACAGTACGTCCAGCCGCGATTGCACCGGCGACTGCAGCGCCTGAATCGGTCACCGAGCCCGCGGCTGTGGCAATGCCAGAAGCTCTTGTAAATCCCGTCGACGAAGAACCGGTGACGATCGACGAAGAGAGTGTAACCGAAGCAATAGTACCTACTGAATCAGTCGTAACGTCCACACCATCCCCTGGCGCCGCGCTTTCCACCTTCTTTGAGCAGCTGAGTGCTTTCCTGCGTACGGTCGGAGAAGGATTCGAGGTCGAATCTGACGATACGTCGTACAGCTATCACTATTCCGAGTCTTTCAAGTTCAACCTGTTAAAAGTTGTCATGCATACGATTGCTCCGGCCGATGCAGGTAAGGCGGCAGAAAATGCCGAGTCCGTCATTGGTCAAATTATCGACAATTCTGCCCCGGAAGATGCCTGAGAACTGAAATTCGCCTCTCGATTTCTCGGCATGCAATAGTTTGAACCAACAGGATCGAGGTTGAGGCAAGCGTCGAACCACTCAAAATCTGAGTTACTAACCTGCATATTGCACCAGTCGGTCTCGCGCCTTGACTTAACCTAT
>JAAESG010000232.1 GCA_024229615.1 Gammaproteobacteria bacterium
GGCCTGATAAACGGTGGAAATTTTCGCGAAGTAAACCGCAGGCGGCGCAGTCGCCGAGGCATTCGCGAAAATTTCCACCGTTTATCAGGCCTTGAAATCTATTGAGTATTTAAATTCTGGACAGGTTTCGAAAATCGATGCTTTCGGTCTTATCTAAGTGCCATTGTTAACAGGCTCTAGGGTTTCTGTTGGCCGATCACCCATTGATGATCACAGTTCTGACAGCGTGCGTAAATGGGTCGGGCACCGATCCGGACTTCGAAAGCGCCGTAGCTCCCACAGGACTCACAGGTAGCCGAGTTGGCGCATAGCTGGGCAAACGAAAATCGCATCCAGAAACGGCGAAACAATTCGATGATGGCGATTCCGATCAGGTATAAAACGAAAATCGACAGAATCGAAAAGATGCCGGAGAAATTAACCCCGATAAATTCAATGATGGCAACAAACAGGAAGCCGCACATCAGGCAACTCAGCAGCCAGGCGAAGCTGAAAAACAGCTGTCGTTCATGCCAGCGATTGAATTTTATGTTCTGCATGAGCCTGGATTGCACGTATTTTACAAGGCCTGATTAGTATATTCCTGTTGTCGGCGAAATTCCGAAAAGATTTAAATTTGGCCAGTTGCCCATATATATATTTGAATTGCTTCAGTTTTTTCCCACCCATTCATTGCTTTCAGGCAGGAATAGGCTAGAAACAAGGCTAGATTGAAGCAGCTCACAACAACAGGGAGATGAGCCATGTTAATGGTATTTTTATCAGTCGCGGCATTGATTGTCGCTGCCGCTATCTCACAGCGCAGTCTCTCCGGAAGACCGGTGATAGACCGGGCGATCAAGGGCTCGCTGGTTGTGTTTGCGATTCTCGGTTTCCTGTCGCGCTCGTTTATCATTGTCGACGGCGATGAAATCGGTGCGCTGAAACGGATTTATCTCGGTGATCAACTGCCACCGGGACGTATCATCGCGCTCGAGGGTCAAAATGGTCCGCAGGCCGAGGTGCTTGGACCGGGTTTTCACCTGATTCCGTTCGTGCGGGTTATCAATGAGATTGAGTATTTTCCGGTTCAGGAAGTCCCCGAAGGGCAATACGGATTACTCGTGGCGAACGATGGTCGTGCCATCGACGAAGGTGCCTACCTGGCAAATCCATGGCCGGTATCGGCGCAGGAACAGTGGCATAACGCGACTTACTTTCTCGAAAACGGTGGTCAAAAAGGACCCCAGTACGATGTATTGAAACCCGGTAAATACCGGATAAACCCCTACTTGTTCAAGATCAATAAGTTGCCTGCGACCGATGTGCCCACCGGGCATGTGGCAGTCATCCGAAGCAATGTCAAAACAACAAGCGGTACTTGCCCGGATCCAGCGAAATCATTTGGTACCGCCGACAAGAGTGTCGCCTTGCCGCTGGTACCGAAGGGCTGTGTCGGAGTTTGGGAAGATCCGATTCCCCCAGGACGCTATTACCTGAATGAAAAGGCCTTTGTCTCGACGATTATTCCGACCCGGCTGCAGACCTGGGTTTACAAGGGCGGGTATATCGCGCGTCGTATCAACCTGACGGTCTCCGACGAAGGCAAGATCCAGCAGAAAGAAGTCTCCGAGAAAATAGTGGTTCCGAAGGATGCGGCCGATCGCGCCATCAACGTCCGCGTTGAAGGCTGGACCGTACCAGTCGAGATGCGTGTGGTAGTCGCAGTGAATCCTGCGAACGCTGCCAAAGTTGTCGCGTCAGTCGGTGGCTTGAAGCAGGTAGAAGACAACATTATCACGCCGGCCATTCGCGATATTTTGCGTACCATCGGCGGTCACCCGGATCGCAAGGTGCTGGACCTGGTGAAAAAGCGTGGTGAAATCGTCGCTGAAGTAGAGCGGGCGATTGTTCCCGAGGGATTGAAAGCCGGCGTAACCATTCAGGAAGTGCGTATGGGCGAGCCGGCGATACCGCCGGAATTGTTGGTCGCCACCTTGCGCGAACAATTGGCGATCCAGCTCCAGGAAACTTACAAGCAGGAGCAAGATGCGCAACGCGAGCGCATCAAGGTAGAACGTGAGCGGGCTACCGCGGATCAGCAGAAAGAGCTGGTGGCCGCGGAAATTCGCAAGAAGGCTGCGGAATTCACCAAGGAACAGCTGCGTTTGCTGGGTGAAGGTGAAAAACTGAAGCTGCTTGAAATCGCCAAAGGTCAGGAAGCCCAGGCACTGGTGCTCGGAAAGGAGGCAGCGTTGCAGCTCGCCGCGCTGGAAATGGCGCTTGAAGCCGCGAAGGAAAATGATCGTATCGTCAAGGTACCGACGGTGCAGGTCATCGGTGCGGGTGCCGGCAGCTTTGAAGGTGCCGCGGCAATCCTTGGATCATCCAATATCATCCGCGCGATGCAGGGCCTGGAAAAGAAGGCGGATCAGTAACCGTTATACAGGGGCGGTTAGTCGTTCGCGACTAATCGCTGTTGCAACAACTCGCAGGCTTCGCGCCAGGGTTTGAAAGCCTCTTGCTGTTTTAGCAAGTCGAGCCCGAGTTTGGAAAAAGTCCCTTCGGTTGCAATACCTTCGACAATTTCAGCTGGCGTTTCAACTTTAGTGAGTGCCAGTTCGGCCGCAGCTTTTGCCATCCCCATGACCAGTTTGCTACTCAAGGCTGGCGGCAAATCGGGCCCCTGGGTTGCCTGGATCAACTCTTCGAATAGCGTGAAAAACCAGCAGTAGACGCAGGCGAGTACGCTACCTTGCGTAAAATAGGCCTCGTTATCGACCACGATTGAATTGCCACAGTAGTCGAAAAACGCTTCAGCATATTCATTAGCCGGGTATATCAGAGTAGGACTGGAGCTGGCTTCAGCGCTGCTGACCGGCATCGCACGCACGATTTTCAGGTCTGTAGGCAACACGCTACGCAGTTTTTCGACTTCAATACCAGCTACCACACTGATCAAAACTTGCCCGTCCCTGAATTCGAGTGCGGACAGGGTTGCCAGGCAATCCGCGGGTCGGGTTGCAATCACCACGTAGTCACTGTTTGAAACGACCGACTGGTTGTCGGCCCGTACTTCGCAGCCATGCTGTAATGCCAGGAATTCGGCCTTTTCATGATTACGTGGAGATAACAGAATCGAACCCGTGTATCCGCCACGTCGAACACCCTTGATTGTGTATAGTGCGAGTTCGCCGACACCGATAAATCCGATAGTTTTCAATCGTGCCCCCTGGAAAAATCGTTGCGCCCCGAGCGATCTTCTCCGCGCAGTAAAAACAGTGCCCGGTTTGAATAACCATGTGGTGAACCGGCGTTTTCCTTGATTTTGCCACTGTTGTGGTTGTAGAAACTGCTGGCAGGCATGATACGCAACACCAGCCCCATACGACGTTTATCCGAATGATTCGCATCCGAACCATGCACCAGGTAGACATCGTGCAGCGAGATCTGTCCGGGTTCGAGCAGGATGTCGCGCGCCTGCGTCAAATCGATCTGGTCGTCATCGATAACCTGTGCCAACGTGTAGTCGTCACGATGTTCGAAATGATGTTTATAGATCTGGTGATTACGATGTGATCCCGGGATGAAACGCATACACCCCTGTTCAGGGGTCGAACCGTCCAGCGAGATCCACACGGTGATCGTTTCCAGCGGCTCGATCGGGTAGTAATCGCCATCCTGGTGCCAGGGTGTGGCTTTTCCATTCCTTGCCGGTTTGCCGAATATGGTGACACCCCAGAGAATAAAATCCCCCCCGATCAATTGTTCGACCATACCGAGAATTTCCGGAATGTGCGCGAAATCGAGCCATTCGGGATTGCCCTTGACGCCATAAGCGCCGTTCGCGTCGAGATGCGGGCCGAGGATAAAATCCGCCGAAAACTCAGGATTGTCATGGTTATCTTCGAGCAAGTTTCGATAAAGCCGGCTGATACGAGCCAGGGATGATTCGGGGAGGCGATAATGCGCCGGAATTACCAGGCCATCACGGTGATAGGTTTCGATTTCCTGATCGGTCAGTGGCATCGCCAGAGCATATTACAAAGCTGTAAACGGGTACAGCCAAGGGTCGCAAATCGTGATATCTTTTTCGGCGCGATGAATTCTATGATACTCGAGATAAGTAGTGAACCGATCGGGGTAGGGCAGGAACGTGCCTGCTACCGGCACCCACAAGATCCGGACAAAGTGGTTAAAATCCAGAAAACTGCGAGTGACAAGCAAACTCGCCGTGAGCTCACTCTGTATGATCGATTGGCGCGTCGAGGTATGACGAACTTCGAGCATATTCCACAGTATTACGGTCGGCTGCAAAATTACTCGGCTGAAATGATGCGCGAAATTGGTGGCAGCCCGAAAACGATCGAGGCGGCTTACAGGAGGCAGGGATAAGGAGATATGACTAGCCCGCATTTCTCACCACCTTTCTACTGCGACGACACTATGCCGCACCCTGCCTGCATTTGGCTCGGTCAGAGCGCTCGACATAGTGTCAACTATGTCTGCGCACCCTCCGAACATTGGTTGCCGGTAACTGCAAGCAATGCTCGGAGTGGTCGCAAAATACAGGCAGGGCACGACCTCTCGTCGTCTCGCTACGAAAGCTGGTGAGAAATGCGGGCTAGGAAAAACAACGAATTAAAAGCTTTCTTCAGGCTTATTCCGACACGTCGCATCGGGAACTGCTGATCATCGATTTGTGCGGTAATGCTATCGGCAAGCGCTTGCGATCCGATGGGTTAAGATTTTCTGATGGTTATTCTGACGCGTTCGCGATTCCACTTCCCGGAGCCCTGGTTACCTGGTCACAAGAGCCAGGTGCGAGGTGAGTTAGTCAGTTTCAGCGAATGGTATCTCTAGACGGATTCGCTGGCTGACTGACATTCGAGGCACAGGCCCGCGAAAGGTTGCGCTTGCAGGCGCGCAAAGCCGACAGGCTCCTCGCATTGCAGGCAGTAACCATATTCACCGTTGTCGACACGACGCAGCGCCGATACAACCCGTTGTAACAACCGGGTTGCCTGCTGCTGGTTGGCGAGCGCCATTTGCTGTTGCTGAATCGCATCGATGCGCGAAACCCGCCCCACCGATTGTTGATCGAGTTCCACCGGTTTGGTCGCTGAGGCCACGCTCGCTAACTGTGTTTCAAGTTCCTGTTGCTTTTCACTCAGCAAGATACGCAGCTGATCGATTTGTGATTGTTTGAGTTCAGGCAACATGATTCAAGTGTATTCAGCAGGCATCTCAACGCTTGATTCGATACCGAATTCGGTGCGAGTGACCTTGTTGCTGCGGGTATGCTGGCGGATTCTACGATTCCTCGCGATCGACTCGGGGCATGCGTAACCTCGACCATGATCCAGGTGTACGCAGCTGCAACGATGACGCACCTGGCGAGGTTTGATACCCATGTTCATCAGGCGTTCACCGAATTCGCGATCCTGCCCGCCATATTGCATGCGCTCATCAAAACCATTGGTGGTGAGGATATGTTTTTTCCAGGTGGAGGAACTGTGTCCATTCCAGGTCGTGCGGGTGATTGTGAGTTTATCGAGGAATGCAGCCAGGGTTGGGTTCGAAAGCAGCTTGACCAGCTTTGGGGTAAACGGCACGCCGTGTTTCAGCAGCCAACCGGGACGGGTGCAATGACCGTCAATGATGTTCTGTCGGGTAATTGCGCGCGACACTTCGATAGGCAACTTGAAATAACCCCCGGACAGCATTGTGTTTTCGGCTGCCAGATCGATATGATTTTTAACAAAATCAGGGTGGGGGATGCAATCACCGTCGGTAAAGATCAGGTATTCACCACCGCTTGCGAGAATGGCATTGTTCAGCGCCCGACACTTCTGAAAACCGTCGTCTTCGTGCCAGATATGTCGAATCGGAATATCGATCTCGGATTTCATCGACTCGACCAGCTCCCGGGTCTCTGCTGTGGAACCATCGTCTGCGATGATGATTTCAAAGTCGCGATAGCTTTGCACCGAGAATCCCCACAGAGTTTTCTGCAGCCATTTCGGATGGTTGTGAGTGGTGAACATGACCGCTGCAAACATCAGTTTAGCCCGTCGTAGATCGATTCCAGTTTGGCGCATTGTTTGCGTACGTCAAACAGCTGTTCGACACGCTGACGTCCCGCATTACCCATATTGTGACGCAGGCTCGAGTTTTCCAGCAAGCTCTCGATGTTATGCGCAAGCCCCGCCACATCCTTTTCCTCACACAGCAAGGCAGTGGCCTGATCTTCGACCGCTTCGACGAGTCCGCCACTGCGAAAACTGACCACCGGGGTCTGCAGTGCCTGGGCCTCCAGAAAAACCATGCCGAGACCTTCTGCGTCACCGCTTTCCGCAGTAATGCTGGGGGCGACGAACAACCAGCAACGCGCCAGATGCTCACGGATCTGGGTCGCACTGGCCGTACCTGCAAATTCGACATTCAACTGGCGAGTCTCCACCTCCTGTTGCAGTGAGGACTTCAAGTCCCCCTCGCCGACGATGGTCAGGTGCAGTTCGGGTATGCGTTGCTTGAGCTGTTGCATCGCTTGCAACAGGTAAGTGCAGCCTTTTTTCTCAACCAGGCGGCCGACGAAAAGTAGTGAAGGCTCATCGGTTTCATTTTTCTGCTGGGTGAATTTATCAAGATCGATGCCAATATAATGCTGAACCAACTTGTGTTCAGGGCAACCCCTGTTGAGTGCCTGTTCGGCAATGAACTCCGATACCGCGATGATCTTGTCGACTTGTGCGAAAAACCGGCGATTAACCGGGCTTTGTGCAACCGCGTTTTCATGTTTGGTAATGTCGTGTCCGTGAACCGTGGTTACCACGGGCAGGGCGAGTCTTTGCGCTAGCTGGAGAGCGTCCAGGCCATCGTTAAAAAAGTGAGCGTGTATCAGCGAAGGCGAATGGCTGGCGATGGCGTCGATCCAGGTCTTGCCGCCCCCGAAACCTTTGCGCATAAGGAACTTCGACATTGCCGCCATACTGCTGTGTTCTTGCAACAGGATTCGGCTAGACCCATCGAGCATTTCAAATCCGGAACTGTCTTTCTGGTAGCCACAGAAGAGGGCTTTGTAGGTAGGCAGGAGTCGACCCTGGTCGGCGATAAATGTCTCCGAGTATGAAAGCAGGCGTTTGCGAAAAATAGCAACAGTCGGGGTCAAGGTAGTTAACTCGTGTGTGGCCAAGCCAGAGGTCGGTATTGATATCAGGCTTGTGACAGGTTTCGTCTTATTTGCTTGAGTGCCAGTCGTAATTTAATATAGCGGCTTAGGCTGCGCAGGCCAAGCCCGTCTGCCAGAATAAGGTGAAAAAACCGAATATCCCATTGTTGACACTTTTGTTCGATCGTATGCAGTACAGGTCCGGCGCTGGCCGCAGGAATCTTGCGACATTCTCGTGCGACCTGGGTCATGGTGCGTACCAGCAAGTCCTTATGTGCTTTTTTCTGACGGGGATTGGAAGCAAATTTCCCGCAAGACTCAACCGCGGAAATCCAGTCGATATACGAGCCTTTCTCGTATTTTCGGCCGGTAGATCCCGTCAAATGTTTGCGATAATAGTAGATATCCTTGTTCAGCAGTACCAGTGACCTGGCTGAGGCAAACAATTCGCTGAAAAACAGTAGGTCCTGTGCCATGCGAACGCCGACCGGCAAACGTATCGTGCCGAATTTGTCGCGACGGTACATCTTACCGCCTATATGCCCACGCACCCTGGCGTGTTCATACAGAGCGGTTAACACATCGGCCCCGGACAGCAAGGTAGTTGCATTTACCGAGTCCGGGGCAGAGCGGCGGGATTTCTCATCGAACAGGACCAGATTACCTTTGATGACATCGGCGCCGTAATACTCGATCGCATCGAACATTTCCGTGAGTGCCGAGACAGGCAGGATATCATCGGGATCGACGCACATCAGGTAACGTCCGCGCGCTTTCTCGAGGCCGAGGTTGCGAGCGACGCTGACACCACCATTTGTTTCACTTTCGATGAGTTTAAACCGGTTGGGAAGGTCGTACGTAAATTGACGGCATATCTCGATACTGCCGTCAGTCGAGCAATCGTCGACCAGGATGATTTCGTAGTCGTGCGCGAAATCCTGTTGGGCCAAACTTAGCAGTCCCTCCTCGATGTAAGCGGCGACATTGAAAACCGGAACGATGATCGACACCATTAATTTATCATTGCTGGTCATAGTGTCATTCATTGTGCAAGATCGGAGTCGAGGCACTGCCCGCGCTGATCCTGGCGAGCATAAAGGGCAGCATCATGCCGAAAAACATGGTCGCCGATTTGGCTTCGAAATGGTCTTCGGCCAGGCATCCGATCAGGTAGTTCATGCAAATCAGGATAACGGCGAGCTGCGCGACATGGGAGTCGCGCTCATGCGATTTTCGAGACATGGCAATATATATGGGTAGTACCATGACCAACAGGAACAAAATCAATCCTGGGAAGCCGCGTGTTGAAAGTGCCGCCAGATACTGGTTATGCACGTATTTGAATATGTGAATCGCTTGATTGACCTGGTAGCGTTCGGAATTCTTTCGTGCTTCAACCTTGAAACCACCGACACCGACACCCAGTACTGGATTTTCGAGAAAGATCTTCCACGCGGTTTTCCATAATTCAATACGCACCCCAAGGGATGTGGTTCGCGCCTGGTCGCGGTAGTCATCGCTCTCAATATAACTGCTGAGACTTTGTATTGTTTGGTCCACGCGATTCTCGACGATCGGTAAAAAATAGGCGCTAGCGAGGAGCAGGGTGATTCCAATCGCCATGCCGGCCCTTTTGCACAGGGATTGTGAACCGGCGAGATAAAATGCGAAAAATACACTCAACACCACCAGAGTCATCCAAGTATTTCTGGATTTGCTGAAAACGACGGTCGCGATACCCAGTAAGAAACCAACCAGGGTTAGCCATCGTAGCCAGTGTCCGGGATTTTTAATGAAGTAGAAAAACAAAATTCCGGACAGGCAGAGCTGAATCGGGCCAAAGGAGTTGGGATTCATGCCCTGCAGGCGGTAATCGATATTCTGGCTCAGATCGATGACTATATCGGTCAGAGAAAACAGGATGCTCGAAAATAAAGCCAGAATAATCACCCTGTCGGAAACCGTGACTTTTCTGAACAGAAAGAAGAGTGGAATAGCAAACAGCAGATAAAAATGGCGGCCCCAGAGAAAAGACGAGCCCCGTCCTGGCTCGCCGTTTATGTAGTAGGTGAAGGCGATCCAAAGAAAATTTGCGATGACGGCACCCAAAAAAGCTCTCTCGGCTCCAGTGGTTGATTTAATCTCTCTTAAATTGAAGACAAGGTAGCCGAATGCAGTCAGGATCAGAATCACGAACCAGACTTTTGCAACATCGTTGTATCGTGGCAACATGATGATGAAAAGTATGAACAATAAGCTTATAGACGCTGTCAGAGCCTTTTCACGTATGTTGGTGAAATCAGATTGCATTTAATATTCTCAATTGAAACAGCCCGGATATATTTCCTGAGCGCCTGAAGCTGCAAAAAAATGGCTGATGTGTTTTCCGGCGCATAGAGTATCACAAGCTTCTGCGGTTGCGATTGAATCGCTTGTTGTGGTTCGACTGCCGGATTTGGCGAGTTAATATCTGGGAAAGTAAGACGTTCTAGCATCGCTATTTCATTCCTCATTTTGTCGGTTCGCTGACAAGTTGTATCGCCGAGGTATCGATGAGCGGTATGCAGACCTGTGGAATATGCAGACGGACGGTTTCCTGCCTGAATATGTTGAAAATCAAAACGACCAGGCAATGAAACCTGCTCTGACTGACATGCTCAGTGGACTGTATTTTTCGTATGAGACCCAAATTTTTACGCTTGCCGGCAAATGATCTGTGTTCTAGGCTGCAACAAAGTCTATAGTCCTGTCATGCAGCAGGATTTTAAATGCCGGTTTCGGATACCATTTGCTTATTATGTTAATAAGAGAGTTAACCAGTGATTCCTGAAGTAAAAGAGAGGTTGATGAAGGTAGTCAAAGATCCTCACTTTAGCCGCAGGGAAAGACACCTGGCCAAGTCATCACTACAACGGATCGATGAACTTGAACTCCAGGTTAATGACCATTGGACCGAAATGGCAAGAATGGAGTTGTTGACAGAAGTGCAGGAAAAAGCCATAAGTAAGCAGGCTGCGATTGAAGTCGACAGCTTTTTGAAAAGGCACAGAAGGCGTAGTAAGCCGGGAACCAAGGATCAACGTTAATGATGTTGCGGGGTTAGCTCAGTTGGTAGAGCGTCAGCTTCCCAAGCTGAATGTCGCGAGTTCGACTCTCGTACCCCGCTCCAATTCAACCTGGCCAGGGAGTGATTTTATTGCCAGCCAGGGTATCGAGCAGAATATCGAGTCTCTTCGATTTCCCGGATAGTGGTCATAGCCGACCGTGAAAATCTCTAGATGCAAAAAAAATAGCCCGGACTGACAGGGTCCGGGCTATAGGTACTGTAATTTGCGATTTATCTGACTGCTAGACGATCCAGAGTGTAGCAATCGGATCAGACGCTGATTACGCGGCCTTCTTGGCAGCTTTGTTCATTTCCTTTTCGAGTTTTTCGACAGTCTTCTTGGCCTGGGCCTGGACTTCTGCCAGAGATCCTTCGAATACTTTACCCGCTTCAGTCAGCGCAGCTTCAACAGCAGCGGCATTTTCCCTGCTTGCGGCAACCCACTTCTCGCCCAACTTTTCAACAAATTTCTGTTGCAGTTGAACCGCGTCATTGACGTCCTTGGTAGCAGCCAGCGCTTGCAGGTGAGTCAGGTTAGACTGCATCATTTCAGCTGTTTTTTCAGACTGGCTTTGCAGCAGGTTAACTGCCAGGGCAGTGTTGTTTTCTGCCAGTTTCATCACTGGTTTCAGGCTTTCTTGCGCTAATTTTACAAAATCTTCGTACATGATAGTTTCCTCAATTAAATATAGAAATTGGTTTAAAATTCGTGCTGCAGTGCAGCAATATGAATAATATAGAGGCTACAAGTGTCACTGTCAAGAAATATGTTGCAATGCAGCAAAAATAATCGAATTCAACTGGGTGCAAATAATTGGGTGAGGTTAACTCAATAAGTTTAACGACTTAAGGTGATGTTCTCAGACTATACATTAAGTTAACGAAGGACCTGGGGAGTTTCAGTCGGGAAGATTTGAAAATTTTTCGAGCAGTTGGCCAATTTGCTCACTAAAAAGCTGTCTCGTGAGCTTCAATTGGACATTTGAAATGGGGTCTTTTATTCTTCCCGGACTTTAAAATGAGTATTAATAACATGATCAAACAATCGAGACGAATTGCCAGGGCAGCAGTACTGGTCCTGGGCGCAACTGTATTGCTTGGCACGGGGTCGATACAGGCAGCCGATATGGGGGCAAAGAATGAACCCATTAAACTGGCGATGCACGAATGGACGGGACAACACATCACCACGCTTATTTCTGGTCATGTACTGGAGAAAATGGGCTACGAGGTAGAATTTGTCACGGCGGGTTATCTCGGCGCCGGAACAGCCATCGCCGACGGCAACCTGACCGCTTCTCTTGAAGTCTGGGATAATAACCTGGGCGAATTCTTCCCTAAATTGTTAAGTGCAGGCAAGCTGGAAGATCTTGGCGACGTGGGTCTGGATGGCAAAGAAGGCTGGATATACCCCGCGCATATGAGCAAAAAGTGCCCCGGTTTGCCAGCCTGGGATGCTTTCAAGAGCTGCGCCAAGAAATTCGCATCGGCAGAAACCTATCCGAAGGGTCGTTTCCTCGAGTATCCCGCCGACTGGGGTGATCGTTCAACTCAGTTGATCAAAGCTGAAAAACTGGACTACACGCCGATTCCGGCCGGTTCTGAAGGCGCAATGGTTGCGGAACTGAAAGCCTCGGTTGAAACAGAGACACCGCTGGTCATGATGTTCTGGGCGCCACACTGGATTCTGGCGAATGTCGATGTCGGATGGGTTGATATACCCCACGAACAGCTGGCCAATAGCAGCATGTTAAAACCACGTACATTCAAGGTCGTTTGGCCTGGCACCAAGGGCAAGTGGCCGGCAGCTTATGAAGCGCTCAAATCGATCAAGATTACCAATGCCATACAGGAGCCTCTGATGGATCTGGTCGATAATCAGGGAAAGGATGCGAAAACCGTAACCAAAGCCTGGGTAGATCAGAATGAAGCAGTCTGGAAGCCATGGGTACAGGCTGCCATGTGATCTTCCGGCAGTTAGCAATGCATCTCTAAACAGGCCTGTCAGGGAAATCCCCGGCAGGCCATTTGTTTCATAATAAAAATTATAGAGAGGAGTTCCATGGGTGACCCCGCCAGCAGTATCGTCAAGCTTGCCTGTCGCAATATATGGAAGGTGTATGGGGACAACCCAGGGCAATATTTTAATACCAACCAGGATCACGTTAGTGATCCCGCGGCTACCCTCGAAAAAATCATCCAGGGAAACCACATTCCAGCTGCAGCCGACGTATCATTTGATGTCCATGAGGGGGAAATTTTCGTCATCATGGGTCTATCGGGCTCGGGTAAATCCACCATGGTGCGCTGCCTCTCTCGGCTGGTCGAGCCAACCGCCGGTGAAATAATTCTCGGCGACATAGATCTCCTCAAAGCAAACGACGAAGAATTGATCGAAATTCGCCGGCACAAGATGGGTATGGTGTTTCAATCCTTCGGGCTGTTACCCCATCTCAGTGTTCTGGACAATGTTGCCTTTCCTCTCAAGATTCAAAACATCGGAGAAGCCGAAAGGCGGCGCAAGGCCGCAGAGATGATCGAACTGGTCGGTTTGAGCGGCCGTGAAGATGCTTTTCCACGCCAGCTTTCGGGCGGTCAGCAGCAGAGGGTGGGTATCGCCCGATCGCTCGCGGTCGAACCCGAACTGTGGTTTCTCGACGAGCCGTTTTCAGCCCTTGATCCGCTAATTCGGCGGCAAATGCAGGATGAGTTTGTGCGTTTACAAACCATGCTGCACAAGACCATAGTCTTTATAACGCATGATTTTCTCGAGGCTTTGAAGCTGGCTGATCGTATCGCCATTATGAAAGACGGGCAGGTCGTGCAGATCGGAACGCCGGCGGAAATCGTGCTCAACCCGGCGACTTCCTACGTGGCCGAGTTTACCTCGGATGTACCGCTGGTCCGGGTCATCACCTGCGGCTCGATCATGGTGCCTGCGACACAGGATCTGGACCACTCGATCATTGCCCGTCCGGATACCACGCTGGAGGAATTGCTACCCGGATTTTCCGGACGTGTCGAACCCATACCGGTTGTCTCTGATGACGAACTCGTCGGCATGGTGACTCCGGCCGACGTGTTGCAGGCCCTGGCTGAAAGCGAAGCCAAGGCGAGCCAGAAATGAGTAATGGGCGTGCATCACAGCGGCCTTCAGCTTTAAAAACCGGGTTTGCTCCGTGGTTGTTTTTAGGCGTCGGCACGATCCTGTGCCTGCTGGCGGTAGATGTGGCGCCCTGGCTCAAGGAGTACCCGGAAAACTGGGTTATTCCCCTGTCTGATGGCATTACTGCGGCCGCCAGCTGGTTCGTGGATAACTTCAAGTGGGCATTTCGCGGCATTTCCTGGTTATTGAACTGGCCTATGTGGGGTGTGCAATCGGTACTACAGTGGTTACCGTGGCCGCTGACTATTGCGTTTTTTGCTATCTTCGCCCATCGCTATGGAAGTTTCCGGCTGGCTCTGTTTACCAGCCTGGCTCTGGGCTACATGGCGGTTGTCGGATACTGGTCCGAATCCATGAACACCCTGGCCCTGGTGACCTTATCGGTACCGCTGTCGATTAGTATTGGCCTGGCTCTGGGTATTGTCGCCTTCAAGTCGGAAAGAACCGACCGGGTGATTCAGCCGACACTGGATCTGATGCAAACCATACCGGCTTTTGCCTATCTGATACCGATTCTGTTCCTGTTCGGTTTTGGACCGGTAGTCGGGTTAATTTCGAGTGCTATTTTTGCCATTCCACCCATGGTTCGCAATACCATCCTCGGCTTGAAGCAGGTCCCGCCAGCCGTACTCGAATCGGGCATCATGAGCGGTTGCACTCCACGCCAGCGTTTCTGGCAGGTAGAGCTGCCGACAGCGCTGCCGCAAATCATGATCGGGGTAAATCAATCCACCATGGCGGCACTTTCGATGGTCATCATCGCCGCCATTATCGGTGGTTTCGACGATATCGGCTGGGAGGTTCTGAGTACCATGCGCAAGGCGCAGTTTGGCAACAGCTTACTGGCCGGAATGGTGATCGCATTGCTGGCGATGATTCTGGATCGATTGTCCTGGGCACTGGCAAACCAGCAAAATGTTCCCAATCGACCCCGGGACAGCCTGATATCTCGTTACAAACACTCGTTTATTGCGCTAGCCGCATTCATCGTTATTACCATTTTGGCGCAATTGTTACCGGCATTCGCGACATATCCCGATGCCTGGGTTTTTTATCCGGCGGATTCTTTAAACGAATTCGTCAATTACATCGTGCGCAATTACTGGAGCGTGATGGAATCGATCAAGAACAATACGTTGTTCTTTATCATGTTACCGCTACGCAATGGACTCTCGGTCGCAATCAATCCTTTCACCTGGGGCTTCGAAGTGACCCCGGTGATGATCTGGGGGTATGCAATAGCCACCACCTTACTGACGTTGTGGCTTTATCTTCGCAAGAGCTGGCGCCATGCGACGGGTGCTGCGGTTTTTGCGCTATTCCTGTTTTTTGGCACCACTGGCACACCCTGGCCGGTATTCATCGGCATTACCACGCTAGTAGCCTACCAGGCGGGTGGTCGAAGGGTTGCGCTGTTCGCTTTTTTTTCGATGGCCTTCATGCTTATCAACGGTCTCTGGCACCCTGTTATGCTATCGGTTTACCTGTGCGGTACCGCGGTGTTACTGAGCATTATTTTGGGTGGTTTGATCGGCATCTGGGCGGCACATAACGATACCGTTTCCAGCATCATCAGACCCATTAACGACACGCTGCAGACCATGCCTCAATTCGTCTTGTTAATTCCGGTACTGATGCTGTTCCGCGTGGGTGAATTTTCCGCATTGCTGGCGGTCATTGCCTATGCCATCGTACCGCCGATTCGCTACTTTGAGCATGGACTACGCAGTGTGCCGACGGAAATCGTCGAGGCAGCCCGGCAGATGGGATGTACACCGCGTCAGATGTTGTTTGAAGTCAAATTACCGCTGGCGTTGCCGGTCATCATGCTCGGCCTTAACCAGGCCATTATGTATGGCCTCGGCATGCTGGTGATCGCTGCCATGGTCGGAACCCAGGGCCTGGGTCAGCAAATTTTCCTCGCACTCGGCAAGGCGGACATGGGACGGGGCATTGTCACCGGCCTGTCCATGGCCCTGGTAGCGATGGTCGCGGACCGTATCCTCCAGGCTTATAGCCGGAAGCGCCAGGAAGCCCTCGGCTTATGACCGGGAAACGCTGAGACGGAGAAGCGCGGTCATGCGTACCAGGCTCTTTCTGCTGGACCTTGGACGGATGCATATGCAACGTTCGGGTTTTCTCGGCGATCTCCCCAAAAATGATCCGATTGCCAGTGAAGTAGTGGAATTTCCAATTTCAGCCTGTCTTATTGATGGTCCGCAAGGGCGCATTCTGTATGACGCAGGATGTCATCCCGATGCGATGAAACCGAACGGTCGCTGGCCACAGGACTTTCAGTCACAGTTCCCGTGGTCGGGGGATGAAAGCTGTCATCTACCCAATCGTCTCGAACAACTCGGGCTCGGAGCCGACGACATCGATCACGTGGTTTTGTCACACTTGCACTCTGATCATGCGGGTTGTGTGGAGTTCTTCAGTAATTCTCAGGTGATTGTGCACCGTAACGAATTCGATGCCGCGCTTCTGGCGCATAAACGAAGAGAGGACGATGGGTTTTATGCCTGGAGAGATATCGAGCATTGGCGAATGCCTGATCTGAACTGGCGTCTTGTTGAAGAGCAAGAAGAAGAATTGTCGATCACTGAACAAGTGACATTGCTTAACTGGGGCGCCGGGCATTCGGCCGGCATGCTGGGTCTTGAGTTATCATTGCCGGAAAGCGGTCAGGTCATACTCGCATCCGATGCTGTTTACTCCCTCGATAATCTGGGCCCTCCGTTGCGCCCAACTGGGTTTAACTTCTCGTCGGTCAAGGCCGCCCAAACGGTCGAGAAAATTCGAGTTCGCGCATTGAGTCACAACGCACAGATCTGGTGTGGCCATGATATGTCGCAATTCCTAAGCCTGCGATGCTCCACCGATGGCTGGTACGAGTAACGCTAATCCGCACAATCCTCACCCCGAATTTAATCCGACTGAGTAGTGATCCAGAACGCCTTCCTCGCATTGTTTGTGCGGCCCGACTCTCGCCTCGACGAGGGTCAGGACAACTTTTCCAACGGCCGGTTCCGGCCTTTGCCAAATCACTTAAGCAAGTGTAAAAGTATAATCGCCAGACATATCGCAAGCGACCCATAACCCGGCAGCCACTTGAAAGAGGTCGTGGGACAGGTGTCATCGTGGCTGAGTTCGAAAAACTACCGGACAACGCGATTAAAAAAGTGACCGCCCATGAGCCGAAAAACGGGATGTAGTGAATGCCTGTTCTTGTCAGGAAAAGCCCAACCAGCATTAATCCGTAGGCGATGGCGACGACAGGGCAAATTGCCTGCCTGCCAGATGCGAACAGGCTTTTGCTGTTCTGTGAAATTAGCGTAAGAAACACTCAGACTACCCCAGAAGCCGATACCCAGTATCATCAGTAAAGTCGTAGTGGTTTTTATTTGTCATTTTAATGAGTACCTCGCCCGGATTAGAATTGCAGCTGTGTATTACTGAAATTTCCGCGCCGAACCGCTTTGCTTTCGTCGAGATAACTGACCTCGACTGTCGCCGTACTACCTTCGCTCAGGCCATGGATCGAGACATGGGATTGATCTAAACTCAGGCCTTCGCCTGAAATGAACGGCTTGCATAGCTTGCTGCCATTGGCCCGCGTGACCGTTACCATGGCGCCGATCGAAGCAACCGTATTCGTCAGTTTTACTTTCACCTGAATCCGTACGTTGATGACGGCGCATGACGGAAGCTATTGATTCCCCGCCGTTTAAAAAATTCCCGCTTAACCTATGGGTGAAGCTAAGATTTTTTAATTCCACTGAGAAACCAATATCTTACGCCCTGCATCCGCCCTGAACTTACGGATTCAGGTTTCAGGTAATTGTTGCTCATGCCCTGGCTGTCGGGATCGAGAAATACGTGGATTTGCGAGAATGGTCTCATACTTGAAGATTGCATGATCGAAAGTTGATCCAGATCAATTTCAGCGCCTTGAATATCGTTGCCTTAACCCTAGTTACTTTGTGGTAATGGGCCGCACCTGGCAAACGGTCCCGAGTCAATCACCATCAATCAGGAGAGAGTCATGAATCTAGAAAAGTATAAACCCTGGAACTGGTTCAAACATGAGGAAGGCGGCAGTGACGAAGCGCACCGGATTCCGGTCACTCGCGATAAGGTCGAATCCATGCCAACTGCACCGGGTTCACTGATGAGCCTGCACCGCGAGATGGATCGCTGGTTTGACGACGCATTCAAATCTTTTGGAATGTCTTCGCTGGCTTCCGACCGAGGCATTTCAGACCTGCCCGGAACACTTGTTTCCGGATTGTATAGTCCTCAAATCGATGTGTCGGGTGACGCTAACTGCTACGAGATCAACCTGGACGTACCCGGCCTGACTGAAACTGACCTGAAGCTTGAAGTAAATGATGATGTCCTCTGCATCAAGGGGCAAAAGGAAGAGTGCAGCGAAAACAAGGACAAGCATTTTTATCGCATCGAGCGCAGTTATGGCTCATTTCAACGAACCCTGTCGCTACCGGATGACGCCATTGCCGACGAAATCAAGGCGAATCTGGACAAGGGAGTATTGAAGCTCGAGATTCCTCGTCGCGAAAGCGTCGCCCAGGACGTCAAGCAAATATCAATCAATTCCTAGGAGTCTTAAGCAGCGACTCCAGCTGAAAGTGCTGTAAACAAGAGGACCGGTGGCTGATGTAAGCAACTGCATAGGCCGCCGGTTCGATCTGCTTCAATTTCGGTTATCTACGGCCAGACAAAGGTTGCCAGAAATGATGGCGGCGCTAGCGAATCCGATATATCGAATTCCTGCCAGTTATCTTGATCGATCATGTGGATTTTTGGGCCCGCGTGTTTGACGATATCGCGCCCTTCGAGGATACGCACAGCCTGGTCAATCGAGATACGACCCTGCATTACCGGGGCATCAGTCGGTGCCGCTAGAATGCGCCCACGCCGAATGCCGCGATAGACAGCGGGTGTGAAATAGGTTGATATGACTTTTATCTGATTCTGAAGATTGCGATTGCGCAGGGTGGCGATGGCCGCCTCGGCCATTAGTGCATTACCGACGATATAGTCAACCTGCGGGTGGCTCTCCAGCACTTCCTGTACTAATGTGCGCTGGATTTCTTTGCCGGTATCCCCCCATTTGGTGACTACAACCTCCACTGCGCTATTTTTTAAACCGAGCTTAAAGCCGGTTTCGATAAAGTCGACCCATCCCGCACCTTGTGGTCCGGGAAACCAGGCAACCGTTACCGGCTCACTTCCAGCCCGGTGTTTTTCGGCCAGGTATTCGCCGGTCACTCGCCCCATAGTCGTCCACGACACACCGGATTTGGCCGTAATTCCGCTGTCGTCGATATCGTTCACCGTCGCGAGGACAGGTATCTTTTCAGCAATCCTGGCAATGCTTTGATTGAGTCCTCGAAACGACACGGTACCGACGATCAAGGCATCGACGCCCTCGGCGGTGCACTGTTCAATCTGTTGCCGCTGGCGCTCAAGATTGGGATAACCACCTGCTTCAATGAGGGTGAATGCGATACCAAGCCGTCGCGCCTCCTGAACCATGCCGTAGTTAACATTTAACCAATAAGCGTCTTTCAAATGTGGGTAGGCGATACAGAGATGCCAGACACGGCTAGCCTTTGTGGTGGGCTGATACTCAATAATCCTGCTGTCGCTGGAATAGTCGAACGGTCTCGACCAGGTTTCCAGCTGCCATGTTTCAGCCCGGGCTAAGTTAGGTGTAACCATAGGTAACGTGATTAGAAGAGTAACCAGATACCAGGAATAAAGCGTGCTTTTCAACGTTTTAATGTCATAAAACCAAATCCTGAAATATTGTACGCTTGCATTTTATGACTGCAAGGCGCAGCATTTTGTGATGCGAAAGCTTGGCATTGCGGCAAAATTATATCTGGCATTTGGCAGCATTTTCTTGCTGGCGGTAGTGGCGTCTTCGATTGGATGGAAGGGGTTTCAGCGGGTAACCGATTCACAATACTCGGTTATCGATCAGGCGATTCCCGGTCTCAGACATGCGCACCAACTGTCGGCGCTGAATGCGTCAATCGCGGCTGCTGCCCAACAACTGCTTCGTGCCAGGAATGAAACTGAACGATTGAAAATCAGTTCTGTCCTGTTCTCCGAGGTTCGTCAGGTCAACAGCCTTCTCGATGATTTCCAGCAGCAGGGTTTCTCATTGGGCTCGTTACAATCTTTACGTGAAACAGTAGGTATTATTGAAAACAAGCTTCATCAGCAGGATGAACTGGTGCGGCAAAGAATTCGGCAGCAGGCGCGTTTTACTCAGCTTGCCGCAGGGCTAATTGCAACTACCGAAGAGTTAAATGATCTGGCCGACTCTCTGGTCGCCAACGCGGCGGCAACGACCACGGCTATAACCTCGAATCTGTATGATCTGGTCGAGGATAATGCCAGTAACCAGCAGCTTTACAATGTCTTTGATCGCCTGGTTGAAGTCGATCTCGATGCCATGGAACGTATGTACGAACTACGCCTGCGCAGCGCTAATTTGAACGGGCTGTTTAATCGAGTCGCGAAGGAATCTGAATTGACGGAGCTCGATAAATTACGCAGACGCACCGCGGAAACTATTTCAATTCTGAAACGTCGAGTGAGTGAAATAAACGATCCTCAGCGACGTCAGAAAGCAACGGGCTTGCTCGGTGCAATGGAGGTCGACAATGGGCCGATATACGTTTACGGTATTTTTGAGACGCGCGTTTCGTTATTGCAGATTGGCGAATCACTGACCCAGCTTTCGCTCGAAACTGCCGCAGCCTCGCAGACGTTAAACGGTATCGTCAATGAACTGAATGCTGCTGGTGGTACTTTAATCAACCAGGTTTCGACCACGGCGAAAGAGTCACTCGACATCAGTCGCCAATTGTTTGGTGGAATATCGATAATATTACTGCTGGTCGCTGCAGCCATATTGTGGTGGTTTATCAAACGCAATGTGGTTCGGCGCCTGTTGTCACTGCAGTCGGCTACGCATTCAATTACACAGGGTGATTATAATGTCGACATTATCGTCGAAGGTCACGATGAATTGACGGATATGGGCAGGGCGCTGCGTGGTTTCCGCAATAATGCGATTCACAACCGTAAGCTGGACGAAGAATTACGCGAACACAAGGCGCATCTCGAAGAACTGGTCGAAAAGCGTTCCGAGCAACTGCGTGAAACCAACCAGATGTTGTCCGAGGAAGTACAAAACCACACGGTCGCGCGAGTAAAGGCTGAGCAGGCGAGCGAGGCGAAAACAGCATTCCTCGCCACCATGAGCCACGAATTGCGCACGCCACTAAGCGGCGCTCTGGGAACATTGCGATTACTATCCGACACAGCGCTCCAGGCGCAACAATCGGAGTATGTGAATATCATCAATGCGGCGAATGCGAGCCTGCTCGACATCGTCAATGACATATTAGGCTATTCACAGCTTGAAGCGGGCAGGCTGAATATTGAAAATCGACGCTTCGAGCTCAGTGAGCTTATCAATAATGTCATCGGGTTAATGAGGGTTCCGGTCAATGAAAAAAATAACTGCCTGATACTAGAAATGGAGCCTGTAAACGGATATTCGTACGGATTCCTGGGGGACTCCGGCAAGTTACATCAAATTCTCATCAACCTGATAAGCAATGCCAATAAATTTACCGATAACGGCTCGATCACCCTCAGGATTATTGGTAATCACGATGCGCAGGAGGATGTCGTAAATTTGCAATTCGCGGTCATCGACACTGGCATTGGCATCGCTAAGGATAAACAGGAAGAGATTTTTCAGGCTTTTACCCAGGTCGATGCCAGCAGCGCCAGACGCTATGGGGGCATCGGTCTTGGTCTGGCAATATGCGAACGCCTGGTTAATGCTATGGGTGGCAAAATATTGTTGGAAAGCAAGATCGGTGAAGGTACCACCATTGGATTTAATATTGATGCCGAAGTCTGCAGGGCGGTTTCATCGACACAGCCAAAAACACAAAAGGTAACCGACATCAGCGATAGAATTAAGGTGTTGATGGTAGAGGACGATGCCACCAATAGCATGGTTACCAGCAACTATTTGCTACATCTTGGACATCAGGTGATTGCCACGCAAAGCGGTGAAGAGGCCTTATCCTTCCTCGATGAAGGTGGTATGGCGCTCGTACTGCTCGATATCAGCTTGCCGGGCATCGATGGTTTGACCATTCTGAATTACATTCGCACCCATTCCGACAAAACGATTGTGAATCTACCCGTGATCGCGATGTCAGCGCATGTATTCAGCGAAGAAGTCGATTACTATCTGTGCGCGGGTATGAATGGATTTCTGGGTAAACCATTTACGCTGGAGGATCTCGAGCACGCAATTAGTCAGGCCATGGGTGGCCACGAAGTGATCATCACCAACACCTACCAGCCGAGTGAACAGAGCGAGGTTAACCCGTTCGATACATCTGTAGTTGAAAACGATATAAGCCGGCTGGGGTTGGATAGTGTCGAGAAGCTGGCAGCACTGTTTTTTCAATCCACAGAGCAGCTAAAGCTCGAGTTGATTGAGGCGATGGAGCAGGGTAATTTCGAAACACTGGCTAAACTGGCACACAGGATGAATGGTGCGGCAGGTAATTTCGGGTTACAAAGATTGTGTGCTCTGTTAGCCAGAATTGAAACCCAGGCGAACAATGGCACAAAATTGACAGCCGCGTTAATAGAGCAATTTCAGGTTGAATTTGAAGAGGCTATCGCGTCCCTCAGCAGCTACCTGTCAAAACAAAAGCTATCCCCAGCAAAGCTATCCGTCTCACCTTAAGCGCTTTTCAGAGGCCAGCTATAAAACCTCACTGGCAAACAAATAGCCTTCACCATGTACCGTCAGGATTATCTGTGGTGCGTGGCTATCCTGCTCGATCTTATTGCGCAACCGCAGAACAAGCACATCGATGGTGCGCTCATTGGGAGACCATACGCGGTGGGTCACCTTTTCCATCAACCATTCTCGATGCAGTGTTTTACCGGGATGCTCGAGGAAAGTCACCAGTAACTCGAATTCGCCGCGTGTCAATGACAGCTTATCCTGTGTATTGGACGACAGGCAACGACGAGATAAATCCAGCGTCCAACCTGAAAATGACTTGCTTCTCTGATTTTGGTGTCTGCTCTGATCAGACTGCTTGCGACGAATGAGGTTTTTAACCCGCGCCAACAACTCACGCGGGTTAAACGGTTTGGTGACGTAATCATCGGCACCGATTTCGAGGCCGATAATTCGATCGATCTCATCGCTGCGCGCCGATACCAGGATAATACCGACGTCGGTCTTTTCAGAAAGCTCTCGGGCGAGTTGCAGACCATCTTTACCCGGTAAATTTATATCCAGCATCACCACATCAATTGCCGACTCTGCAATTAGACGGTTTATGCCTTCGCCGTCTTCGGATTGGCTGACTCGGTAATTCTCAGATTCGAAATAGGCAGCGATACGCGCACGAGTCACCTCGTCGTCTTCGACAATCAATACATGGTGAGTGCTACTGGTATCGGTCACGGTTTGTCGTGTTTATATTTTTGATACGCCCGCTAACGGGAAGTCTGAAATGGTATCAGATCGGCTGACCGTGGACTATCTGTCCTTTATCAACTCGGTAACATGAGTAACTCCGGGTAAATAGATGAACAGAATGTTAATAGTTGTTAACCAAATGATATTTCTGTTAGTAATTTGAAATCCATGGTTTTTAATCACCCCATATAATTATTCGTGTTACTGAGGCAGCTGAAAGCCTGTTGGCCAGTAATCATTGCAAAATATATAAGAATTGACGTTAAGGCCGATCGCATTCCCAGCGCGACAGCCAAACTTGTAAATAAGTGTAAATTCCTGAGGAGGGTATTATGAGTCTTAAAAGATCTAGTTATTTCAGGGCATTGCTTGTCGCCATGTTTGGCGCCCTGTTTGTCGTTTCAGGCACTTCAATTGCCGCCGACAGCAACAAGCCGATCAAAATTCCGATCAAGAACTGGTCCAGTCAAATTGTCATGGCTCACGTGATCGGGGGCATGTTCGAGAGCATGGGCAACAAGGTCGAATATGTTCCGGTCGATAACCAGGCCAGCTTTGAAGCGGTCCGCGTGGGGGATCTTACAATTTTGCATGAAGTCTGGCAGTCCACCATGCAAAATACCTACTACAACGCGATGGAGAAAGGCGGCTTGATTGACGCCGGTACTCATGCAGCCGCAACTCTGGAAGAAATGGGTGTGCCTAACTGGGTCATCGATAAAGGTCTTTGCCCGGGTCTCCCTAAATGGGAAGCGCTGAAAGATTGCCAGGCTGCCTTCGCGACCCCGGATTCCGGTGGTAAAGGTCGTTGGCTCGAAGGCCCGCAAAGTTGGCACGGCGACGTTATGCCGAATCGCGTCAAGGGACTGGGTCTCGATGACAAATGGGTCGTCAAATTTGCCGGTGCGGCCGACGCACTCTGGGCTGAATTGAAAGCGGCTGAAAAAGAAGGTCGTGGCACCATCATTTTTAACTGGTCGCCTAACTTTACCGATGCTTCCGGTTTTACCTTTATTGAATTTCCACCCTATTACGACGGCTGCCGCATAGCCGACGGTGGTACCCTGGAAACTACGGGTTGCGGTTCACCTCCTGGCTGGTTGAAAAAGGGCGCCAACTACAAGTTCCCGAAAACACATCCCAAGGCTTATGCCGCGTTTTCGAAGCTTTCATTTACCACGCCACAAATTGGTCAAATGGCAGCATTGGTTGATGTCGATGGGTTGACTCATGCCGATGCTGGTAAGAAGTGGCTGGCCGACAATGAGGCCGTGTGGAAGCCCTGGACAGAATCAGTACTGGGCGCCGGAAACTAAGTAGCACCTCGATTAGATGAATCTTTCATCTTCGAGATAATCAGTAACACCTGGTTCCCCCCGGTTTGGGGGGAACCTTGTTTTGGGGAACAGGTTTTTGTTCGATCGACACCAGAAATCCAGCCCGAATCTTCGGCGTTGTTATTGCCGATCCACTACAGATCCTGAAATGAACCCCAGGTTTTTGGGCAACGTGATAAACTCCGGGGAAAAAATTTGATGCCGTCTTCATATTATTCTGTGACGTGATACAGGACCGGGCATTACAAACCTAAACCGTTGAATGGGGGGCTACTATGTCTTCGGAAAGTGACCAAGCCGTTAATGAAAAGGCAATCATCAAATGTGAATCTGTGTACAAGATTTTTGGTGATAACGCACAGAAAGTGCTTGCAAGCTCAAAAGGCAATGTTAATGCCGAATCATTCCTCGATGCGGGCTGTGTAGTCGGCGTCAACAATGCCTCTTTCGAAGTGTATGAAGGCGAATTGTTGATCTTGATGGGATTGTCCGGTTCAGGCAAGTCGACTTTACTTCGTTGTATTTCCAGGTTAACGGATCCCACGGCAGGCAACATTTATATCGAAGGACAGGACTTGCTGGCCATGAACAGCAAGGAGCTCATCGAACTTCGTCGCAGCAAGATGGGTATGGTGTTTCAAAGTTTCGGCTTACTGCCACATAAAACTGTATTGGAAAATATTGCTTTCCCATTACAGGTAAAAGGACTAAGCACCCAGGAAAGTATCAAGCGGGCCATGGAAATGGCCGAGCTGGTCGCACTCGGTGGGCGCGAGAATTATTTTCCAAGGCAATTGTCTGGTGGCCAGCAGCAGCGTGTCGGAATAGCCCGCTCGTTAGCGGTCGAGCCCGATATCTGGTTTCTGGACGAACCATTTTCTGCGCTGGATCCTTTAATCCGCAAGGAGATGCAGGACGAATTTATTCGATTACGGCAGGTTTTGAACAAGACCATCCTGTTTGTCACACATGATTTTGATGAAGCATTGCGCCTGGCTGATCGTATTGCAATCATGAAAGATGGTGTCATTGAGCAGTTGGATACGCCAACCAATATCGTGCTTAATCCAGCCACGGAATACGTGCGTAAATTTACCGAAGAAGTACCACGGGAGAAGGTGCTAAAGATCGAATCGGTCATGGACCCTTACAGTAGTTCAGAGGAGTTTAGTGATCTGAAAGTTTCCAAAGATGCGATTGTTGAAACGGTTGCGGAATCCATACTGAGCCAGGAAAAAGCAGTTGCGGTTGTTGATGCTAATAACGAAATTGTAGGCGCTTTACATCCGTCTCACGTGATCAATGTGTTGTTTGGTGGCAAATCCGACAATAACAACCAGGACTGATTCCCAAATCATGAATATTCCAGATAAAAATTCGAAGGCTGTTCAGTTCGCCATTTTGCTAGCCGTGTTTTTCATTCTGTGTTTTCTAATCGGCCCGTCAGAATCCAATTACCTGTGGCGATTACCTCCGCTTCTCAAGGAATTGCCAACCGTTATCAATGACTCCGTTCAGTTTGTGATGTTCGACTGGTTTCCGATCGAGGTCTATGATCCTGATATTGAAGACTTCGAAGAAAAGCCCTTATTCAGTGAAATAACCAGGACTATTTCGAGTTCCTTTCTTTTTGTCATTACTTTCATTCGAGAAATTTTTCTCGGCGGCACCAAGACGATCGTTGCTTTTACCGGTTGGGATTTTATCAGTGAAAACTCATGGGCGGTTTGGCCGGCACTGCCATGGACAGTGATTGCCGGTTGGGCCATGGTTCTTGGATATAAGCTTCAAGGCAAGGGCCTTGCCATCCTGGCAGCGTTTTCAACAGGGTATATCGGTATTTTCGGTCAATGGGAGCCTTCCATGCAAACGCTCTCATTTGTGTTGATTGCAGCGCCGGTTTCAGTTGTTTTCGGTCTCGCTCTCGGCATCTGGGGACATAAAAACAAATGGGTGGAAGCGGCATTGAATCCCCTGCTCAATATTGCTCAAACCATGCCTCACTATTCTTACCTGGTGCCGGTAATCGTATTATTCGGAGTTGGTGATCAGGCTGCCGCGATTGCAACCATATTCTTTGCCACCCCGCCGATGGTTCGCCTGACGATGCTGGGGCTGAAGAATATCTCCCCGGATATTGTCGATGCCGGCCTGATGAATGGCTGTAATCGATTCCAGATTCTTTTCAGAGTACAGATTCCGACCGCGAGGCGCGATATTCTGATTGGCGTCAACCAGGTGGTCATGCAGTGTCTGGCGATGACCGTAATCGCATCGTTCATCGGTGCGCAGGGACTCGGTTCGAACCTGATGATTGCATTGAATTCACTCAAGATAGGATCTGGACTCGAAATAGGGCTATGCATTGTATTAATAGCAGTACTGCTGGATAAATTGTCTCTGGCCTGGGCGAACAAGCAGACCGATTATTTCGCCGATCTCAGTTTTATCAAACGTTATCAGTTCTCGTTAATTTGCGCCGCGATCTTCGTTGCCGGAGTTATTTTCGCCTACATCGGCCGCTTTATGTTCGACGAGGACTTCAATTATTTGTACATCGTTCCGCACAACAAGGGTATTACCACGGCACCGTTCTGGCAGGCGGCGGTTGACTGGATTTGGGATACCTTCTTTTTTACATTGAAAGGTTTTAACGAGTTTCTGATCGTAAGTATATTGGTACCGATGAAGGAGGCTTACCTGGGTATGCCCGTAGTCGCGACATTCTTACTGGTGATGGGTACTGCCTATATCCTTGCTGGCCTTAGATCGGCACTTATCGTCTGTGGGTTTTTGTTGTTCATTGCATTTTCTGAATTCTGGGACAGGGCCCTGATTACTGCCTATATGACCTCTTTTTCAGTGATTGTCGCCGCAGTTGTAGGTGTCACGGTTGGATCTTTGTGCGCGCAAAATGCGTTTGCCAGTAAAGTGATTCTGCTGCTGTGCGACTTCTTCCAGACTTTTCCGTCGTTTATCTACCTGATCCCGGTGATCATGCTATTCGGGATCACCGATACTTCGGTCATTATTGCCGCGATCGTGTATGCGCTGGTGCCGGCGATTCGATATACCGTGGAAGGACTGCGTAACGTACCGGCAGTCTTGCATGATGCCGGTTCGATGATGGGTGTTTCGCGATTTCAACGATGGATTTCGATCGAATTTCCACTTGCTTTTCCGCACATCATGCTGGGTGTGAACCAGACTGTCATTTTCGCGTTGTTCATGGTCATCATTGGTGCATTCATCGGCACCACCGATCTGGGTCAACTCATACTGAAGGCCATCTCGGACCCCAGAGGTACCGGTATAGGAATTACCCTGGGATTGTGTGTCGCCTTTATCGGACTCGCGGCAGATCAAATTCTACGCACCTGGGCAAGCGAACGTAAAAAGGCACTGGGAGTGGCATAGCCATGCAGATCGAACGACTGTAAAAAGGGTATAAAACTAATGAAGAGTATTTTAGTCGCAACCGATGCCTCGGCAGCTTCGAACCGCGCATTAAAAATGGCAATGCAATTCGCCGCACAACTCGACGCTGAATTGCTCATCATTCACGTTATTCGTGATATGCAGATACCTTTTGAAATCAAGGAAATACCAGAACTGGAATCCAACAAGTTTGAAGCCTTCAACGATGCTCGTGAGGAAGTCATGCGCAAGATCGCTGAGACCGTGTTAAGAACGGCTAAGGAAAAAGCGGAAAAGGCCGGCGCTACCATGGTTAAAACTGCGATCGGAACCGGTGATCCAGCAACCAGTATTCTCGGCTTTGCCAAACGACGGAAAGTGGACATGATCGTCGTAGGAACCCGGGGTTTGGGCAAATTGAAGGGAACCATTTTGGGCAGTGTCTCGCGAAAAATTGCCAACAATGCTGAGACTAGTTGCCTGATCGTCAGATAGTCGAACGAAAGGAAAGCAGCCCAAAGAAGAGGAGGTAAGTGGCAGATTCAAATTATTTGCATTTAGTCTTGTCAGATCTACCCCTTTGCTAGTAATCAGGATTTCTAAACACCTCTTTTTCAATTGGTTCTTTAAAAACCACCGTCCTCAATAATTTTGATGGGGGATTCGCGATTTCAGTATTGGATTTTGAGCGAATTGCCACTCGCTTTTCCGCACCCAATAATATGATCATGCCAGGCTGTTCAGTTCATTGCAGCCGCTTCCAGTCCAGGTTAATGATTTGGTGCAAATTGCCGAAATCACTATGACCGGTAGCTGGTATTTTTGAATTAAATTTACAGTTTCATATCAATCGATTTTGCGCGCTCAAAATAACCATGAAATAGACTATCGTTTGTCCTGTTAAGACTGATCAATAGTGGCTTCAGGGAGTTGTCTAAAAGTTTTCAAGGTGACCCTCCAAACCAGAAAAGTTGGCCTATACTCAATAGAAGGCATATTAAATATTTAAAATTTTTGTTACTCAACACTTGTAGCGCGTGGATTTTTTACGTTTTACGTCTATATCTTGTATTTCCAAGCGTCCTGCGGAAGTTGATGCTGAATTAAATTTCACTAATTCCTGGTAGTTAGTCGAATTAGGTGAGTATTAAAAGGAAAATTTGATGAAAGTAGTAGACCCTGTCAACTTGAACTCCGTCGATCCAGCGTCAAGCGTTCCGGATGAGCAGTGTGATAGTGCAATCGAACTAAAGTCAGCTAACACCTCGAAGAAGCACCGGGAAAGTATGAGCACGCATCATCGTACAACAGCTCGGTCCTCCTCTCTAGTACTGGTGGCTGATGACGATCCTATGATTCGATTGTTGGCACATCAAACCCTCACCGATAAATCCTTTGAGGTTCTACAGGCAGAAGATGGCAGGCACGCGCTTGAACTTTTCAAGGCTGAGGAACCGGATCTGGTTTTGTGCGATGTGATGATGCCGGAAATTGATGGTTTCGAATTATGCACATCGATTCGGGCGATGAAGCAGGGTGAGCATGTACCCATAGTCATGTTGACGGGACTCAATGATGCGAAATCCATCAAGCAGGCTTTTTCTATTGGTGCCACCGATTTTTGCGAAAAGCCGGTCAACTGGGAATTGCTTCCATACAAACTCGACTACATTTTGCGTGCTTCATCAACTTTCAGCGAGTTGCAGGTAAGCGAAGAACGTTACAGCCTGGTCTCTCGTGGTGCCAACGATGGACTCTGGGACTGGGACTATACAGATGACCGGGTGTATTTTTCACCCAGATGGAAATTCATGCTCGGGTTTACCGAAGATGCCATTGGCCACGATCCCCTGGAATGGATTGATCGAATTCATGCTGATGACAGGTTCCGCGTGATTAACGATCTCCATGCACACAAAACGGAACAGACCTCGCACTTTGAATGCGAGTACCGGATTAAAAATGCAGAAGGAGATTATCGCTGGATGGTGTGCAGGGGTCTTGCGGTCAGGGGTGAGGACGGTGTTGCCTATAGAATGATCGGTTCGCAATCCGATATCAACGATCGGAAACAGGCGGAGGAAAAGCTGGTATTCGATGCGGTTCACGATGCGCTCACCGGTTTGCCCAATCGTATATTGTTTCTCGACAGGCTCAACCACTGCATAGAACTATCCTCCCGGCGCAAAAATTTCAGTTTCGCCATACTGTACCTGGATTTGAACCGATTCAAGATCATCAATGACAGTTTGGGGCACTTGCTTGGGGATCAGTTGTTGGTGGAAATCGGATCACGAATCAAGCTGGTTATTCGCAAAGGTGACACCCTGTCACGACTCGGAGGCGATGAGTTTGTGATTCTGTGTGAAGATATCGAAGACATAACTGTGGCGACAAACCTGGCCGATCGTATTCACGAGAAATTATTAAGACCGATCGACCTGGATGGACAAAAGGTCGTTGTCGGCTGCAGCATAGGAATTACAGAAAGCAGCATAGGGTACCAGCGCCCCGAGGATATGCTGCGTGATGCAGATGCCGCAATGTACCGGGCAAAAGTCCGCACGGGTTCACGTTATGAAATCTTTGACATCTCTATGCACAAGAAGGCTATGAATGTCTTGCGGATTGAATCCGATCTTAGGCTTGCCCTGGAGAAGAAGCAATTTGAAGTTCACTATCAACCAATCGTCGAAATTGAAGAGGATGTGGTGTCGGGATTCGAAGCTCTGGTTCGATGGAATCATCCGAAGCAAGGAATGCTCATTCCTGAGGAATTTCTTGAAGTTGCAATTGAATCCCGATTGATTGTGCCGCTTGGCCGATGGGTATTGAAACAGGCATGCAGGCAGATGCAGACGTGGAAGGAACATTGGGAGGAGGCAAAAGATTGGACCATTAGTGTCAATTTGTCTGCACCAGAGCTGGCCCAACCGGATCTGGTCGGTGCCATGAACGAGATTATTGATGAGAGTGGATTAGACCCCAATTTTCTGAAACTCGAAATCACTGAGACTTCACTTGTTAAAAATAGTAGTCACGCACTTGAAACGATGAATGCCCTGCGCGAGCGAGGCATACATTTGTCAATCGATGATTTCGGCACTGGATACTCCTCGTTTAGCTATCTCCATCAATTTCCTTTCGATGAATTAAAAATTGATCGAACCTTTATCAGTGAATTAGATAATCGCGCAGACAAGCAACAGATCGTCAATGCAATTGTTTCCCTGGCACACAATCTGGGGATGACGGTAGTCGCTGAGGGTAGCGCATCAGGTGCTATTTACGAGAATCTACGAGGTGCTTCCTGTGAGTATGCTCAGGGATTTTCGATCATGCAACCAAAGAGCGCGAGTGAGATTACGCGATCTATAGCGGTCGATGTTGATCGCACAGAGATTACCAGTTTTAGCACGTCTTAATCTGCGATGGAATTTTTTGTATGAGCCAACCTCAAGTCAGTTCTCCGGAAAAATCAAAGGCATTGTTAGCAGATGACGACGTTGGTATCCAACTGACTTTGAGTGCTCTTCTTGAGCAAAAAGGATATGCCGTTACTACTGTTGGGAATGGAGTCGAGGCAGTCAATGCGTTATCAAATGATGAATTCAGTATTGTTCTACTGGATATCAGAATGCCCGAAATGGATGGATTTGAGGCGTGTAAGTCTATTCGCGAACTGGACAACGGTAAGAACGTACCCATCCTGATGCTTACAGGGCAGGACGATACCGAATCCATTAAAAAGGCATTCGAAATTGGCGCAACCGACTTTGTCGCCAAACCGATTAATTTTGTGTTGATGGGATTTCGTATTGACTATATTGTGCGCGCGTCAAATATTGCTGCTGAACTTCGAAACGCCCAACAGCGATCAAGTAACGCGCAGCGAATTGCAAATCTTGGTCATATCGAGTGGAATCAGGCTAAAGAAATTGTCCATTGCTCGAAAGGGATTCATGAAATTCTTTTGTTGCCAGAGCATGCGGCATTCACCCGCTTCGATCAATTTATCGAATGTGTTCACCCGGACGACAAAGCCAGGGTTAGTTCTTCAATTTGCCAATCGCTGTTAAACGGTGATGCACTTAATCTAGAGCATCGGGTGGTTCGAACGGATGGCAGTGTCCGCTTCGTCTTGCAAATTTCAGAGCGTCGATCAGAACCTCAAACACCAGCTCGAATGGTGATGACAATGCAAGATATCACCGATCGTATAGACACCGAAAAGAGAATTCACGCCCTTGCTTACTACGACGACCTGACGGGTCTTCCAAATCGTAGCCTTTTAATCCAGCACCTGGATCAACTTTTAAAAAGCACTTCGCGGAGTCGATATACCACTGCAGTGATTGTGTTTGGCGTAGATAAATTTGACAAGGTGGTAGAAAGCCTGGATCACAGTTCTGCGGAGGATTTAATCAAGATGATCGCAGAGCGAATAAAAAACTCTTGTCGGGAAAGTGACTTGTTGTCTCGACAGTCACTGGCACATCAGGATGAAGAAGGTATCAGTTATCAACAGCTCACTGCAAAGTTAAGAAACGACGAGTATGTCATTGTTCTCTCAGAAATTAGTCACCTGCAGGATGCATCGGTATTTCTGCAACGACTAATGGATCAGTTCAAAAAAGCATTTCAGTTAAGTGACAGGGAGATTTATGTCAGCGCCTCTGCTGGCGTCAGTATTGCCCCAATTGACGGTAATTCAACCAACCGTCTGATTAAGTTTGCAGAAATAGCAAAAGGGTTCGCAAATACAGAAGGCTCTGGGAGTTTCAGGTACTTCAAACAGGAACTAAATGACCAGGTGACCAGGATTTCCTCTCTTGCCAATGATCTGAGAATGGCATTGAAACAAGAGGCACTCGAGGTCCACTATCAACCCAAAGTTAGTCTGCTCGACGATAGATTAGTGGGAGTAGAAGCCTTGTGCCGATGGAATCATCCAACCATGGGGGCAATTTCACCAGCAGAGTTTATCGAAATCGCCGAAGAAGAGGACCTGATAGGTGAGCTCGGCAGGTGGGTGCTAAAAACTGCCTGTAATCAGATATTGGAATGGAAAGATGATTTCAAATGCGATTTCAGTGTCAGTGTCAACATTTCACCCAAGCAGCTACTCGATGAACAGGAAATGAAACGAGTCGTCGAGTTTATTTCGAAAAGCCCGATCAATAATCGGCTTGTTGAATTTGAGTTAACGGAAAGCACTTTGCTTGAGAATTTTGAAACCAGTCTGAGTATTCTTAACCAATTTATAAAGATGGGTTGTGGATTATCAATCGATGATTTTGGAACCGGTTACTCTTCGTTGTCGTATCTCGGGAAACTACCAGCGAAGACCCTGAAAATTGATCAATCGTTTATCCGTTCGATCGATTCGAATAAACAATATACGGCGATCGTCAGCGGTATTATCAAACTCGCGCACAGCCTGGGCATGACGGTTATAGCTGAGGGTGTCGAAACCGATGTGCAGAGGGCAATCCTGACGCATGAGCATTGCGATGAAATTCAGGGAAGCCTGGTCAGCCTGCCGATGCCGCCACGAGAATTTACCGACTGGATGAATGGTTGGGAGGTTCGGAAAATATATGCCGATTCTGAGAATGTTACTAACGTGTTGGTCACTCAATGGCACTAAAACTATATAACTCGATAAGTTCGAAAATAGTCCTTCTTATCAGCTTGGTGCTCGTCGTTACCGCGACGAGCATCATGTACTTCACACAGCAGGATGTCGGTAAGACGATGTTTGATGCGCAACAGAAGTCGGCGCGAAATGTACTCGAACTTGTCCGTTTGAATATTCGTGGTGGTTACAATCGACTCATTGCAGATAAAATTGACATTCTGAACCGCATGAAGACAGACCTTAAGAATGTCGGACACATCAGCCTCTCCGTTTTTCAGGAATTCGAAATTCTTGCCAGCCAGCAAAGCGCTAACAAGATTTCAGCAAAGCAAAGAGCATTGAGCTGGTTGAGCAATGTCAGTTATGAACAGATAGATGTGTTCGTATTTAACAGCGATGGAAAGATCGTTGGGTTTTCGGATGCCAATAACACATTCGAGGATTTCGGCTCTGTCTACGATATAAAAAGCCGGCGTCTTGTCGAGGTTATGAACAATAAAAATCTGAGTGAAGATGGTGAAATCGCGGTATTTCACTGGCAGGCCAATGGAAAACCAGCGGTGAAGAAACTGGCCTACTTCATTCCTCTCAGAAAGTGGGACTGGACCATCGGGGTCGCCATCGATTTCGATAATATCGAAGCAGAAAGCCAGAGGGTGCTCGACAATATTGTCAAGTTACTCGAAAAAACATTTAGCAAAATCAAAATTGCCAGCACGGGTTATGCCTTTTTGTTCGACGGGAATGGGGAGATTCTGATAGCGCCGCCCGGTCTGGAGTCTTCTATATTTGGCGGTGTGATCAACGCCAATACCGGAGGCTTACTAACCAATGATCTAAAGAATGCCTACAACGATAAAGTAGATTCTATCCGCTATCCGGATCCCAATAGTGAAAAAAATGAAATACTCGAGGCGCATGTCAGTTATTTCAAGGCCTTCGACTGGTATTTTGCCGTGGTCGTTCCGGTGGTGGAAATTGAAGCTCCGGGAAAAGTGGTGCTGCGTCGGCAAATGCTGGTAATCGGCCTTATTTTTCTGGTCAGCACGGTGTTTACCTTCGTTTTCGTTTCGAAGATATCGAAACCACTTAAAGTACTTAGTGAGTACGCGAAACAATTGCCGAAAGTTGATTTTACCAAAGAGTCAAAATCCTCGGATCAAATTGCCAATCTACCATTGAAGTACACAGACGAAGTTGGACGATTGGCACAGTCTTTTGTGTTCATGGAAAAAGAACTGAAAAAGAATATTACTGCCGCTATCGAATCAACCGCGGCAAAAGAACGTCTGGAGCGCGAAGCTGCGGAAGAGGCCAGTCGCGCGAAGGGTGAATTCTTGGCGAATATGAGTCACGAAATTCGAACTCCTATCAACGGAATGCTCGGCATGATGGAGCTACTGTCGCATACCAGCCTGGATAGCAGGCAACATGATTTCCTGGTGACATTGCGGGAGTCTGGCAACAGCTTGTTGTCCATCATTAACAATGTGCTTGATTTTTCAAAGATCGAAGCCTCAAAAATGGAGTTGGAGATAACGCCATTTTGCCCTGGCGATATCCTCGAAACCACGGGAGCCATGTTTGCGGAAATGGCACAAAATAAGGGATTGGAACTCGTTTGCTCCCCTGATTTGAAGCTATTTAACAACAGTTTCATGGGAGATCCGTCACGGGTTCAACAAATCATCACGAATTTATGTGGCAACTCGATCAAGTTTACCGAACACGGTTACATCGAAATATCGGCGGAGATCATCGATAGGAGCAGTGATCAGGTAACTGTCAAGGTGGCTATTCGAGATACCGGAATCGGACTCGATCATCATGTACAGGAACAGATATTCAATTCGTTTTCCCAGGCCGATAGCTCAACCACACGACGTTACGGAGGAACAGGCCTTGGTCTTTCTATCTGTAAACACCTGGTAGAACTAATGGGTGGTGAAATAGGTGTCACCAGCAACAAGGGCGAGGGTTCCACCTTTTGGTTTACTATTTCACTGCAAACTATCGATGTTAGCCAACTCGTCGAGGAGCACATGGATGAAGAGCAGAAAGCCATGGCACAAAAAATACTGCTGGTCACCGATTCCACGGTTCTTGGGGCTAGTCTTGCCACCAGAATTGCCGCAGAACAGGGACTGCTGCCTTCAGTGATCACATTCGATGAGATTCCCGAGTTTACTCGTCAGCATCGAGTTCCTTCCAGGCGTTTTGACATCATTCTTTTTGATGCAGGTTCACAGCAGAACCTGTCTATCTACCAGGACAACATCGCCGATTTGCGGGAGTTCTGTGGCAGCGAATCCGTGCGTTGCGGTTTACTGGTATTGCTAAAGCAAAAGTTTGACGATGAGATTCAGGCATTGGCAGGTGTGGACTTTGCAATCGCCAAACCCGTACCGCGTGTTGCGATTCAGAGGTTGATGTTAACCGATGCACAATTTTGGCTTGACCATAACGAACATCATGCTGGGTTGCACAGCTTCGACAGCACCAGGATCGACGCTAAAATTCTGGTTGCCGAGGATAATCCCGTCAACCAAAAGCTTATTACCGAAGTGCTGCGAATTTTTGCCTGCGACCTGACACTCGTAGCAAACGGAAAAGAAGCTGTGTCTATGAATGAGAAAAATCAATACGATATGATTCTAATGGACTGTCAAATGCCCGAAATGGATGGTTTCCAGGCGACAAGAATAATTAGATCTCAAGAACGAGAATCGGGTGTGGAAGAGGGCGTTGTAATAGTGGCGTTAACCGCGAATGCTCGAAAAGAGGACCGGAACAGATGCCTTGCTTGTGGAATGGACGACTACCTCAGTAAACCATTTACGATGGAGCAGCTGAGGGATGTAATTTTAAAATGGCATCATGGCGAGGAAGGGTCTGACATCAAAGCCAGTCAGTTATTTGCATCGGTAGATGATGAAACCGATAGTCCCGCCGCGCCAGCTGAAGATGCCATTTTGGATATCAATACATTAAATGGCATCAGGGCATTACAGAACCCGCAGTCCTCCAATATCCTTGAAAAACTATTCGAAATCTATCGCGATACTGTACCCGAACTAATTAGAAATCTAAATCTGTCGATACAGGACGAAAATCACGAGTCAATTCGAGACGCTGCTCACAGCTTGAAGTCATCGAGTGGCAATATCGGTGCCCGAAAGATTTACGAGTTAAGTGCAAAACTAGAAGATATGGGACGGGATGAAAAGATAGATGGCGCCCGCGAATTACTCGAAGAAATTGAACAGTTACTGCCAAAGGTCTGTGAATTACTGGAGCAGGAAGTACAGCGCTCAGCTGCGTAATACCGGCCTTAATGAACCCCAGGACGACTACCTGAATGACAATTACCAATTTACGTGCCCTGCGCAACACACTCGACATAGAGGTCGTCAAATCGAGCTGTTTTGGCAATAATTTTTTGATATACGATGGAACCGATGAAGGGATTCTTGAGGAGGTTCATTTTTCCGAATTTGGACGGCAGGTCACTGATCCGCAGTTTGGTATCGGCGCTGACAATTTTCTGGTGATTCAAAATTGCAACGCGGAAGAATTGCAGGCTATCAACAACATTCATGGCTATTGGAAAAACATTCCCGAATGTAATGCCGATTATGTGTTCAGAATGTTTGAACCTGACGGTCAGGAGGCTTTGTGTTGTGGTAATGGATTAATGTGTATAGCGAATTATATGTCCGAGAGACATCAGGTTGAAAGTGCGCGCATTATGACTGAAATTCCCCTCGCGAGGACCAATGTGACGACTATTGGTTTTGCACAAAGTAAATCATATGGTTGGGTTAATCTTGGCATTCCCCGAAAACTTCCCGACGATATACGCACAGAAGGCCCATCAGATGGATGTGTTGGTGAAATTCAGACCATCAATAGCCTACATATCAAGTTTAGAAACCATGACTTGGAACCCTACTCTACAGATACAGAACTTGTCCTGTCTGGGCATTTAATATTTACCGGGGAACCGCACCTGGTTTTTTTGCTGGACGATGAAGATTCGCCACTTGCCGGACTTAGTGATGCGATATTTGCCAGCACGGAAGGGAACCAGGGAGCGGGTCCCTTGTTGCAGCGCCGGTGTGGGTTCGGCACATGGTTGGTTGATCACATAGGGCAATACATTAATACGCACTATCGAGACAGATTTCCCACTGGTGTAAACGTTAATTTTGTCAGGAAAGATCCAAGCACAGCTTCGATTGAATACCGTTGCTATGAACGCGGTGTATACAAGGAAACCCTTGCTTGTGGTACCGGTGCAGTGGCTGTCGCCTATATAGTGAATTACTTTCAGGGATATGAAGGAAGCGGCATAAAAATACTACCCCATCGATGTCGGTGGTTCAAACCGCATGCTCTCATGGCGGTAAACAATAGCGAAGATGGCTGGGTTCTCGAGGGGCAGCCGGATATAGTGGCAGAAATCGGTTTCCGGTTTGAGCCACATCCCTCAGCAAATCAAATTACCTGTCCCGCCAACACGCAAGGCAGTTCTAATTACACAAAGTCTTGAGTAAAGACTGAAATCGCTATTCTAAAATGAAGTTTAAGCTTGCAATAGGCTCGGCGGTTTTACTGGTAATCGCATTTGTAGTCAATACTGCGTTTCTCAGATCGGCGCTGACGGACGGCTATCAAGTTTCTGAAATAAAGCGATTTCTGATTTCCCTGGAATCGGCGAGCAATGCTATTGAAAAATCGCTCGGTAATAATGATAAACGATTGTCGGTTACTGAGATGCGGGCAATCCTGGATCGCCAACGACAAGTAATAAATAACCACTGGGAGAAGTTAATAGCCCCCGATATGGATGACCATGATTTACGCGCCAATGGACTGGTAAATATATCGATTGTTCTAAAAAGCGGATCCAAATTGGTAACGACGGCTAGCAAAGGCAAGGAAGGCGATACATCAGCTGAGCTAGTAGAGCAGATTTTAGAGATAGCTAACGGTGAGTCTTCGGCCGGACTGGAGTTCATTGAAGACAATGACCATTATTACGTGCCGCACCTACTGGTTGATAATCAGGATCGCTGGATTGTCAGTTTGATCTTTCAGTTCCAGAAAGAAGCTCTGAGGTACAGTGTAGCCCCCAGGTTGGTCGAACATATAACCCCCACAATTTTTGTCGGAGTATTCAGTGTCTTTGGCATTTTGTTTGTCTATTTTCAATTCGCATTTGTCAACCGTGTAACCAGGAAAAAAGATTTTGTCGTCGATTTTGTTTTAATAATGCTGGCCTCACTTGTGTGCTCTTTACTGGTCAATGCGGTTATTTTTGAACGTCAGATTCTCGAGGCCACCATAAACAATGCGCACGAGACTACAACTGAAATCTCTACCCGGTTGAATGATCGACTGTCGTTGAGGAACTCCGGTGTGGCTTATGACAAACAAAAGTTTGGATTTAGCGAAACCTTTTCTCGATTTGATAATTTCGAAGCAATCATACTGACCAATCCACGCGGAAAACCGGTTTACAGGAATCAGGACGATCGTGATCGTAACTCAGGGATCGAAGCGGTGGTTCAAACTGCAGTAATTGGTCGCTTGCCGGAGAAACAGTTTCGGGTAGCGGAAGAGTTAAGCGGAATCAAATTGGCAAAGGGACCCGCGGGGACAGCGGTTATTCATATTTCAAAGGATGATATCTTCAGGAATTGGGTATCCATGTTGATTAAGGGAATAACCATCCTCTTCATTACGGCTTTGGTGATGGTTGAGTGTCTGCTGTTGTATATGCATTTGCTGGAAAAGAAAAAGGGCGCTAGTCGTTCCAAATCGCGTTATGAATTAGGGTTTGTGCGGCCCGCCATGTTTTTATTCCTGTTCGCAATAGATCTCTCGATGTCGTTTGTGCCACTGCACATGCAGTCCTTTGATGCCGAATTGTTCGGCTTGTCTAGTGACGTTATCCTGGGACTTCCCATTTCATCCGAATTTTTATGCGTGGGGATATTTATTTTAATTGCGGGTGTATGGATAGATCGTCGAGGCTGGCACGAGCCCTATTTTGTTGGGTTATTCGTGGTGGGAATTGGTTCTTTATGTTCCTGGGTCGCAACAGATGCCTTGATGTTTATTCTATCGCGTGGGCTCGTCGGTGTAGGTTACGGCTTGTCACTGATGTCGGCACAAGGATTGATTGTTACCTTTGGTGGGGTAGGGGGGCGTGCTCGAGGCTTTGCCGGTCTTTTCGCCGGACTTTATTCCGGCAGCATATGTGGTGCGGCCGCGGGTGCATTTCTCGCTGAGAGTTTTGGATATGAAAAGGTATTTTTCATCGGAGCCGTCATGGTGCTGGTCCTGATTATCTTTTCATGGAAATTTATGCGCTCGCTCATCGGTCGGACCGAAAACAGTTCTGTACTGGAAAAGAAACCAAAGCAAAGTATTAAGCTCGGGCCACTGCTCAAGTTTATCGGTAATCCGATTTTTATCGCGCTCTCTGTTTTAAGTAGTCTTCCTGCATCGATTGCGGTTGCCGGATTTTTACATTTTTTCACTCCAGTCTACCTGGACCAGATTGGAGCGAGAGAATCAACAATCGGGCAGGTTTTGATGCTCTACGGAATTTGTCTGATCTATTTTGGACCATCGATTGGTCGGTTAATCGATCGCTCGCAAAGTAAAAAGTACTACATGCTGACTGGTGGTCTGCTAGGCGGCTTGGCATTCGCGACTTTTAGTACGGATTTGGGTATTGCCTCGATGATTGTATCCGTGTTCCTTCTCGGTTTATCGAGTAGTTTTGTACTAAGCTCTCAGAGTACGATGGTTTTGGAACTGAAGGAATCGCGCGTACTGGGAGAGGGAACGGCTCTTGGCATTTTTAGATCGATAAGTCGCATTGGTCAGGTTATTGGCCCGGTGATCTTCGGTTGGGTCTTATTGTCAGGAGATTTGACCGAGGTTATCAACACTCTTGGATATTCCTACATTGGAGCTATGTTGATACTTGCTATCTTCGTAATGATTAACACTGAGGATTTGGAAAATCAAAAACCTGCACTATCAAAATAGTACGCCAGACTCGATAGAAACCTATCTATTCGCGATCAGGGATATTTTACCGGCTGTCGAGGCACTACTTTCGCGCTATGAAACCACGAAATTAAGCGATTACGTCGCGCAACTGGGTCAGCTAAACAGCGCTGGGTTTCAGGACAATCAGGACTTCATAAACGAAATTACCAACTATACGCATGAAACACTGGGTTCTGAGTTAGGGGAAGCAATATCGGAGGACCTGCGGGAGATGCCGCAGGTGTTGACTGCCAATCATCATGGCATCGATACATTCGCGCAATCCACACAATCAAATTTGTTGTTTTCAATGCGCAGGAGAGTCGATGGCAAACCGGCTAAAACGGTTCCTGTACTGGCCTGCGGAAGTGTACCGATGAATAATCTCACCTATCCGCGCGGTCTTCTTATTTATGCGGGCATGGCCGCGTCTGCAGATGGCGGGATTTGTAAACTCCCGCTATTTCCCGATAGTTACAAGAGGAAGCTGGTCAGTGTCGTCGGGCCATTTAGCGCAGAAATGCTGGCTCGCGCCAGTGCCAGGGCAAAAAAGCTGTTTGAAGAAGATAAACTGGAGCGTCCTCTCGAGTCCGCATTGAATGCGGTATTCGATGACTTTGCCAGTGTAGGTCACGAGTTCCCCGGTTATGGCAGGCAAGCGACGGTAGTAAATCAGCGGATTTGGCAGCGCCTGTTTCGCGATCGGATTTGCCGTTCGGAACTGGTGTATATTGAACTCGAAAGTATTGTCAGTCGTCTGTTGGAGAAAGACCTGTTTGACAAGTCTACGATTTGCCACCAACTCATGTTCGATCCGGAGTTACGGGGGCGGTTAATCGAAAATCTGGATGGACAACGGGGATGCTGGCAGCAAGAGGAATTAATGCAACGTTGCTCCAGTTCGGCGGCTAAGGGTAGTTTAAATGGGATGAATTCGGCCCAGGGGACGATGTTCTTTTGGGGTGTCGACGCCAAGGGTAGGAAGATTCCCCTGTGTATCATGGAGGGTGCAAACGGAACAGGCGTTAATCTACGTGGTCTTGACGATAGTGGACAACTATGGACTAACCCGTTTACACCTGCAGATATTGTCCAGTGTTTACAGGATGGTCGTTTGCTGCCATCAATTTTCACCTCATATCTTCTGATATCGATTGCCAGAGGCGTTAGCTGTATCGGGGGATATTACCAGGCTGAGTATTTGCCGATCATGCGTAAAGCAGTTATTGAAACACTACGCGGCAATTCAGGGAAATCGGTCAAAACCATCGACAACGGAAAGCCACGCCCGGACCTCTACCTGTCCGGCATGCAGGCGATGGGATTAAAAACTGATGGCCAGCTTTTGCCTGCGGGGCCTTTGGAAATTATTGCCAGCGGGGGACTGCATGCGGAGCAGTACGAACAGATTGGAGAGATAACGGTATTACAATCACATATCGCTTCGATGTATGACACAATCATGGACGTTGCTCCCCAGGGCAGCGACTTTGCTCGGACCAAAAAAGAAGTTACCAAACTTGTCCACGATACGGTTGCTAACAAAATTGTGACCATCTCAATGGATTGAGATTGTATTAATCCGGCGATGATAGATGCCATATTCGGCCTTTTAGTACCGCACAGAACAGCATAACCATTTCTCGATAGGCCTATAAATCCGGGTTTGAGAAAAATATCAAAAAATCTAAACAAATCAATATAGTTGCCTATACTCAATAGTAATTACGTGAACGCTTTGAATTTCCTGGTTCAGTCAGGCGGTAAAACTCAACTAGCATAAATGGATCGAACAATGAAGTTAAAATCAAAATTGCAATTATTAGTTTGCATGAGCCTGTTCATGATATGGCCGTGCGCGAGCTTCGCAGATGAACCACTCTTTAAGGTGGATCCGAGCACCAATAATGGTGAAAAGTGGCGAATCGGTTATTACGAAGGCGGTGCGTATATTAACTACCAGAAACAGTTAACCGAGACGGTAAAGGGTTTGATGCAGCTTGGCTGGCTGGAGACTGCCGAGTTGCCAAAGCAAAGTGGTGAGTCTACCGATACGCTGTGGGCATGGCTTAGCACCGAGGCAAAGAGCGATTATGTTCAGTTTGTTGCCGACGCGCACTACAGCGCTTTTTGGGAAAATGACAAGCGCGGTAAGATTGAGGACAAAATTGTTTTCCGATTGAACAATGACAAGGATATCGATTTGATGATCGGGATGGGCACCTGGGCCGGGAAGGGATTGGCCAATTATCGCCATAGAACCAATACCCTGGTCTTTTCAACGAGCAATCCGATATCTTCGGGAATCATCAAGAGTGTCGAGGATTCGGGTTTTGACCACGTTCATGTGCGAGTCGACCCAAAAAGAAACGAGCGCCAACTCATGGTATTCCATGAGATGATTGGATTTCAAAAATTGGGGGTTGTCTATGAAGACAGCCTGGCCGGGCGAAGCTATGCAGCAATCGAAACCATTGAAACCCTGGCTGAAACACACGATTTTAAAATTGCTCGCTGCCATACCAAAAGCGATATCAGCGACAAAGAATTAGCCGAAAAAGGCGTGATCAAATGCTTTAAAGAACTGGTTAAAAATGCCGATGCGATTTATGTTACCCAACAAGGTGGTGTTAATAGTAGAAGCATTCCGGCCCTGGTTGAGATTGCCAACGAACACAAGATACCGACATTTTCTCAATCGGGCGCTAGAGAGGTCAATTATGGTGTTCTTGCCAGCCTGTCCCGGGCTGGATACAAATACGTTGGCCGATTCCATGCCGAGACGATTGCCAAGGTATTCAATGGCGCACAACCGAACCAGTTGAACCAACTCTATGAAGAGCCTCCGAAAATTGCGTTAAATCTAAAGACTGCCGAAATAATCGGTTTTGATCCCCCCATTGTTCTCATGGGCGCGACGGATGAATTTTTCGAAGATATATATAGTAACTGACCCCAATTCTTGAGCAAGCGACTAACTTCGAGTCAACTACCAAGCTTTAAATATTTGTAGCTTTTCAATCAGGACAGATGAATGCTGAAAAAAATGCATTGTAGGATTCTATCGGCAGTTATTCTTTGCCTATTAACGTCATCAGGTTGGGCCAAAGAACCCCCGAAGAGAGATGCTCCAGCCGCCCTGAGCTTGACTGCTGCATCTTCGAACTATCAGAACGCGATCAACCAGGTCGCTGAGAAATTTGGCACATCTCCCGTACTCAACCATGGGCGGAAATGGCGGATCGTTTTCTATGAAGGTGGGTCCCACGCCAATTACTATCACTATCTGGAAGCCACAATTCGCGGTCTGATGAAACTCGGCTGGATAGAAAGAGCGGATCTGAAGAAAATAAAGAGTAGGAAAAAGGATACCAAAAGACTGTGGAACTGGCTGGCTGACAAATCAGAGAGTGATTACATTGAATTTATTGAAGATGGTTATTATTCAGCCAACTGGGATGACGAACAGCGACAGGAAAACAGGTCCAGGCTGTTACAGCGTTTGAGATCCGAGGATGAAATTAATCTGGTCATCGCCATGGGAACCTGGGCAGGCCTCGACCTGGCAAATAACGAGCATTCGGTACCAACCATTGTCATGTCGACTAGCGATCCGGTGGAATCCGGGATAATTAAGAGCCAGGATGACTCCGGATACGATCATGTTCATGCCCGCGTGGATCCTTACCGATATGAGCGCCAGTTAAGAATTTTTCACAACATCATCAAATTCAAAAAGCTCGGAATAGCTTTCGAGGACTCTATTTACGGGCGCAGTTATTCAGCCATCGACACGGTTGAAAAGGTCGCGGCAGACATCGGTTTCGAGGTTGTAAAGTGCTACACGAAAAGTGATATTTCGGACACCGACGTTGCATCCCGTAGTGTTATTCAGTGCTTTGATGAATTGTCGCAAAAAGTCGATGCGATTTACGTGACCATTCAGGGTGGAGTCAATCCTGATTCGATACCGATGCTCGTTGAGATCGCTAATAAAAACAGCATTCCAACATTCTCGCAACTGGGCTCAAAAGAGGTTCAACAGGGGTTTCTGTTTAGTATTTCCCGACCGGGTTTTAAACCAGCGGGATTGTTTCTCTCCGCGACCATTGCGCAAATACTCAATGGAGCCAAACCTCGTCAACTAAAGCAAGTGTTCGAGGAAACTCCCAGTATTGCGATCAACTTGAAAACTGCCGAGATCGTTGGATTGTATCTATATGCTGATATCCTCGCTGCGGCTGACACCATCTACCGGGATATAAAGAATCCGTAACTTCGTTAGAGTAGAGATGCTTTGTTAAAAGCGCGACAGCGCCAACACCGTTGGTGAATCTTGTTACAATCCTTATTTTCGCCATTGATCCGCTCCATTTTAAGTGCCGATGCATCGATTAACGTCATCAAAATGGCAAGCCTGGAGTCGGTGACAAACAGATCGGTTACCTCAAGCCACAAAGCGCCTACAAGCTACCCGTAATCCTGTGAGCAGTAAGCCTCCGCTGTCAATGCTGTAAAATTTACAGCCGGTTGTCGTATCAGCCCGCGTTTCTCACCTCCCTTCTACTGCGACGACGCTATGCCGCAGCCTGGCTGCATTTGGCTCGGTCAGAGCGCTCGACATAGTCATGAACCTACGGATTCAGGATAGTGTCAACTATGCCTGCGCACCCTCCGAACATGGGTTGCCGGTAACTGCAAGCAATGTTCGGAGTGGTCGCAAAATACAGGCAGGGCACCACCTCTCGTCGTCTCGCAACGAGTGGTGGTGAGAAATACGGGCTAGACCAGTCGAAATAGCCAGTAAATCCAAAGGTTTCGAATTTTCAGGTATGAGAGGGAACCCGGGCCATTCGCGACTTTCAGCCGCCACAGAATCCCGGCTCAATGCCGTAATGTTGGGTGAATATATACAATAATCAGGCATTTTCAACTACGGAATTGAACAAAATACACAGGGTTCGCTATGGTTTCACAATGCCAATAATCTGTAGCAGCGATCCGTCGAAGTACTTGAAAATTTGATCAAAGCTTGATCTGGTTCACAATTTTCGTCCCCTAACATGCGATTCGTACAATTTTAGTCGCAGCAAAAAAGGTAGTATTTAAGAGTCAGTTACAAAACAACTCTGGCCGTAACAGGCGACTTGAGTTATGGAGCGGTAAGGTCATGGCAAAAGACAACAAAAATGAGCAGGGGTCGACGACTAGACTGAAAACCCAGAGAATGGGATTTGAGCAATGGCGAGCGCTTCATTTGGAAGATCCCCAAAAGTTTGAACAAAACCGTCAACAAGTATTGAACGATTTTATCGATTCGGCACCTGAAAAATATCAGGCCCGTTTAAAAGGCCTTAAATTTCAAATGGAATGTGAAGCCAGACGCTTAAAATCTGACGAAGCCTACCACATGCGTTTGTTTACCATGATGATGGAGTCTCTGGCGTCATTGAATGATCAGTTTCAAGAACTATTGCAAACTGTCAATAGTGATCATATTCCCGAGCAGGACCAAAAAGACGCAATTGTTCTACCGATGGTGAAACCTGACTAGTATCGGCGCATTGCACGTTTTCTGCCTCTAGATTGATATCAAATTGGTGGAGACGGCGTCTATCGAATATAGCACCTAACTAGTTGAGAAATATAACAACATATAATTATAGATTGCGTAGTTGCCCCCAGAAGTCTCAGCTGATATTCGGTTACTGAGGCGCTATATCTGCCTTATTTTGGCGTAATTTGTTATATGCGAATATCCATTGGTAGTATCGCCTAACTATTATTTCTCGTTAGGGAACTGAACTGCCGTCGAAATGGATGTTATTTTACTGTTTGCTGCGCGTTTGAAGGCAACTTCAGCATCAGGTGTACCAGAGTAATGCCTCGCCTGGCTGCATAAGGTTCCGATGCATGTGGGCTTACCTTCGACAAA